>NZ_OZ244997.1:3329244-3631902 GCF_965223285.1 Candidatus Leptofilum sp.
ACGGCCGCACAGAAATTCATGACGGTTGCCGACACTTACCGCAATCGTGGCGATGTGAATGGCTCCATTATCTCTTACGAGAAGGCAGTGGAAATGACGCCGCTTGATTTGCCTGCACGAGGCCGCCTGATCGACATGCTTAAGCAGCACGGCCAAATTGATCGCGCACTGGACCATTATTTGGCAGTTGGCGATGCTTATTACCAATTGGCGCAGGTAGACAAAGCTCGTGACACCTATCAAGAAGCACTTAAATTAGCACCACGTGGCACAGAGGACCAAAATTGGAAAGTGCGCTTTTTGCGGCTGGCAGCTGAAATCGATATGCAGCGGTTCGATTGGCGACGTGCTTTAACAGCCTACAAAGAGCTGCGGGTACTCGACCCCAATGATGAGCGTACAGCCATCACCCTGGTTGATTTATATTACAAGGTTGGGCAGCCGATCAATGCCGTTGGTGAGCTGGATAATTACCTGAAGCAGTTGGTACGTAGCGGCCGAGGAGCCAAAGTGGTTGGCATTTTGGAAGATATGGTGCGACAACGGCCGTCTGACAAGAATCTGATTGATCGCCTCTCTCGCCTTTATTTGCAGCAAAAACGGCAAGCAGACGCCATTGAGCTGCTAGACAAGCTGGGTGAAGCTCAGCTCGAAGCCAATGAAACCCAGGCAGCTTACCGAACCATCGAGAAAATCCTGGCACTAAATCCCCCTAATGCGGCCAGCTATCGGCAGTTGTTAGCCCAATTACGGCCGTAACCGCAGCACCCACCTATGAACGTTTTTTCCTGGGAGAGTATTCTTGACGCACTGAACCGCTCTACCGATGTGTGGATCAGTGTGATTGATGTTTTGCTGGTAACGGCCGTTATCTACAGCGGCTTTTTGCTAATTCGGGGCACTCGTGCCGTGCAAGTTTTGCGGGGCTTTGTTGGATTAGCTCTCATTGTGCTGCTGCTCTCCGCCATTCCGGGGCTAACCGCCTTTCGGCAGCTCGTTAGCTGGATTTTGCCAACCCTCCTGCTCTCAATTCCTATCATCTTCCAACCGGAGCTACGCCGTGCCCTGGAACAGCTAGGGCGCACGGGCAGCTACTTCCGCTTCCTGCGCAGAAACGAAGTAAGCCCGGTCGTTACGGCTGTAAAAGACGCCAGCGTTCGGCTGTCACAGCGGCGGCACGGGGCACTCATCGTGTTTGAGCGCGACACTGGTTTGCAAGAGTACATTGACACAGGCATTTTGCTCAATTCCGAAGTATCACCGGACTTATTGCTGACGATCTTCAACAAAAATACAGAACTGCACGATGGGGCTGTAATTATGCGGAACGACAAGCTGGCTGCGGCCGCTTGCGTGATGCCGCTTTCAACAAGCAGCTTAACCGACCGCCAGATGGGGCTGCGCCATCGCGCCGCGCTGGGCATTAGCGAAGTGAGCGACGCTGTAGCGGTGGTTGTGTCGGAAGAAACTGGCCAAGTCTCCATTGCGCACAACGGCCGTGTGATTCGCCGCCAAGACCCCGCCAGACTCGATGACATCTTGCACGCCTTTTTGCACAATCGGCCAAACAGCCAGAGGGTAGAAACATGATTCGCGTGGCCCGTTCCCTCATTGCCAATTTGGCAACTTTGGTTCTCTCCTTCATCCTGGCGATTGTCATTTGGGTAAACGCTATGCAAGTAGAGGACCCTGACCTGAGGCGTGTGCTGCAAATCCCGGCTACCTTTGTTGGCTTGCCAGAAGACGTAACCCGGCTCAGCCCCACGCAAGACAACCCGCTCATACTCATCACCTATGAAGGTCCCACCTCGATTGTGTCGGCATTAGACCAAACTGATTTTGCGGCCATCATCGACCTGAGCGAGGTGCCGCTGGGCTTTAGTGTCACTGTCCCAGTCGAAATTCAGTCAGAAAATACTGACATTACTATGGAGGTACCGATTCCAGAAACGATAACAGTGCGTTTGGAGAAGCTGGTCACGCGTGACATTGATGTTCGGCACGATATTCAGGGAGAGGTAGCGCGTGGATACACGATGGGAGAACCGTTAATCGATCCGCCCGTCATTACCGTAACTGGCACAGAATCAGAAGTAGACAGCCTGGATTTTGCCCAGATCACCATCTTTTTGAATGACGATACGCAAACACGGATCGAATCACCACAGCCGCTTTTTTACAACCGGCAGGGGCGCGTGGCCAGCGTGAGCGGACTGGAGCTAAGCACAGATCAAGTTGAGGTTACAATTCCGATCAACGAATCTGCTGATTTTGCAAATAAGGTCATTACAGCCGATATTGTGGGCGAAGTGGCACCGGGTTACCGGGTGCTGGGCGTCACAATCGAGCCGTCTAGCGTGTTGGTGACCGGGCTACCAACACGACTGGCGCAATCGTTCGACGTACAAACGGAGCCGATTGACATAACAGGGTTGACGGAAACGTTTCAGGATCAGGTTTCGTTGGTTTTACCAACTGGTATTACGCTCGACAGCGTGACGGAAATTACGGCAACAGTGCAAATTGAACCGTTCTCCAGCACCAAAATATATAATCAGCCGGTTGAGCTTTTGGGCGTTGATGAAGGGCTTGAAGCAACCATAGACCCAGACACGGTACGGGTGGTTTTGTTTGGACCATCGCCCGTGTTAGACACATTAACAGAGCAAGAAGTGCGGGTGACGCTGGATTTATTTGGCCTGGAGGTGGGTGAATATTCGTTAGAGCCAGATGTGGATGTACCAGATCGTGGTTTGGAGCTACGATCAATTCAACCTGCCGTGATTGAAGTGGTTATCACAGAGGTGATGACGCCAACGAGAAAGATTACCGAAACCGAGTCCCTACTGCCGATTGTGCCGGGTATGCAGATAACGAGAGGTGTTGAGGATACGGCCGCTTCCACCCATCTCCCCCACACAATTCAACCCGCCATCGCCTGGCTGCCCAACCATAAAGCAATTTAAGCCAAGCCACAGAGAAAATGCATCACCTCAAGATTCTCTGCAAACTCTGTGGTAAAAACCTATATAACCGTAAACATGAGTACAAAACCTTTGGTCGCGTTGGTCGGTAGACCCAACGTCGGCAAATCTACCCTTTTTAATCGCATCGTTGGCCGCCGCATGGCGGTTGTTTCTGAGACCGCAGGCACCACCCGCGACCGGCTCTATGCCGACAGCGAGTGGGGTGGCGTGTCTTTTTCGCTCGTAGACACGGGCGGCATTGAAGTGACTACGGGCTGGCACACCGAGCCGCTATCTGAAGATTCTGAACGGTTTTTGCCTTTTATTCGCCAGCAAGCGGCCGTTGCCATTCGGGATGCAGACATCGTTATTTTGGTTGTGGATGGCCAGGTGGGCGTTACGGCTGCCGACCAGGAAGTGGCAGACATTTTGCGCCAATCGAACAAGCCAGTGTTGGTAGCGGCCAACAAGCTGGAATCATCCAAGTTGGCTGAAAATGTGTATGAATTTTATGAGTTGGCATTGGGGGAAGTCTTTCCCATTTCGGCACTGCACGGGTATGGCACAGGAGATCTGCTGGATGCGATGGTAACGGCCGTTCCTCGCACGGCCACAGAAGACGACGAAGAAGATACCTCTATCAAAATTGCCATGTTAGGCCGCCCGAACGTGGGCAAATCCACCTTGGTGAACAAGCTCATCGGTGAGGAGCGCGTTATCGTCAGCCCCATAGCTGGCACCACTCGCGATGCCATCGACACAAAAATAAAATGGCATGGGCAAGAGTTTACGCTCATTGACACGGCCGGTATTCGGCGGCGGGGCAAAATTGACCCTGGCATCGAAAAGTACAGCGTGCTGCGCGCCATGAAAGCCCTAAAACGAGCCGATGTGGTGCTAATGCTGCTGGATGCCGAGAGTGGCCTCCTTGCCCAGGATGCGCACGTCGCGGGCATGATTACCGATGAAACTGCCGGGGCGATTGTGCTGGTAAATAAGTGGGATGCCATCGAGAAAGATACGTACACCATGAAGGAGTACGAAGAGAAAGTGCGGCAAGAGCTAAACTTTTTGCCTTACGTGCCTATCCTCTTCATTTCGGCAATGACGGGGCAGCGCGTTAGCCGCATTTTGCCGCACGTGATGGATGTCAATGAGGCGCGTTACCAGCGCATACCCACCAGTGCCCTGAATAAATTCATGCGGGATGCCATCACCCAGCACCCGCCGCCGGGCAAAGGGGGTAGACGAGCCAAGTTTTTCTACGTCACGCAGGCCAGCGTGGCTCCACCTACGTTTGTTTTCTTTGTAAACAATCCAGATTGGCTTAATTTTGGGTACAAACGGTTTTTGGAGAATCGGCTGCGGGAGCAGTGGCCGTTTACGGGGGTGCCTATTCGGCTCTTTTTCCGCGCCCGCAGCGAGGATCGTTTTGGCAAATAGTTGAGAGTTCAAAAATCTCGTTCGTACCTGGTACTAGCCAAATTACTTATAAGACCTTTGAACTCTCCTTAGCTCTAGCGAACACTTTCCAGATTGGACGCCCCTTCCCAGCTAACATCAAGCAAGACAACATCTTTATACAATGTGTCTGGCCTTTCTTCCCCATCCAAAGCAACTTGGCGCACCTCAGCTTCAGTCGCATCATCACCGATAGCTGTGTAAATGAGGGAACGGCCGTTATCCATCAAGAAGGCATTATCAAAACCATTTTCAGCGTCGTCATCCAGCTCAATTTCATCCGCGCTATCTTCGACAGAAATGGCGTATAGAATCCAATCATCGCCAAAATCTTCCCGGGCCGCAAAGACGGCCGCATCTTCTGACGCATTCAGCAAGACAAGCGAAGCCCACTCTTCCAGCAAGAAGTAGCCATCTTCGGCATCCAGGCTAGATACAAACAAAGACAGTAGCCCATCCTCATCACGCAAGGTAAGGTAAAAACGGCCGTTTTCCGCATCAATATCTGCCTCAACTACCTCAAAATCATCATCTGCAAACAGTTCAATCGATTCTGTGCCATTTTCGTTGGCACTCAGCAACACCGAATCGCTATCTTCCTGCACTGAAAGCAGCAGGCGTTCACCATAATAGCCAATTACAGAAACAAAATCCCCCTCGGCTACTTCTGTGGCCGTCTCATCTGCAACAACAAACAAGATCTCTTCCCGCGAGTTTGTGGTGCTAAACAAGCCAAGATTGTCATCCTCGCCGCGGCCAGCAAACTGAATATTTTCTTCTTCCAGAACAGGTTCCCCAGTGCCATTGATGTACAAACCCACCTCATCATCATCTTCATCCGGCTTGCCAATCACATAAATCGTCTTGTTGTCGGCCAAGAACCCGACAGACAAAATCACTTCAAACTCATCACCGACTGGGGTTGCTTCATCATCACCCGGTTCAATTGAATATGCGAGAGCATCCCGACGCCCCATCTCTACATAAGCAAATGTAGATAAATCTGAGTTCCAGGCAGTATCAAGCACATCTTCAACACCATCCAGAACCACAGTTTCGTCTTCCCCATCCAACGAATACAAGGTGAGCGTTAATTCTTCCTCATCTCTTTCTTTTACGACAACGCCGTTTTCATAAACCATACAGCCAGAGCCTTTTGCTACCCGGTCTGCTTCTGCACCGTCCATAGAGACATAGCAGCTATATTCCGAGAAATCATCTGATTCTGTGAGGAATACCAGGAAGGGATCTGTAACATAGGAACCGAAAACCCAATCCCCTGTATCCCCTTCGAACAGTTCCGTTGGACCATCATCTCCAATTTCCATCTGTTCTACACGTAGGTCATTGCCATCTTCATACCAAAGCAAAATGCGGTTAGTATCGGGAACAAAAGTGGCAAAGTTTCCCTCAAATATCCTTGCCGGAACAGCATCATCGGCCAAAGATTGCCATTCGCTGGACTCAGAACCCAACTCTGCTAAAAATATCTCTGCTTCAAAATCACGATTAAATTCAGCCAGCAGAAGCTGGTCACCACTAGAACATGCTGCCAAAAAGATTGTCAGCACGGCCGTTAGCAAGATCAAAATGACGAACCAGAGTTTGCCGGGGATTTTTTCTTGAATCACTTTAGCCTCCTAATTGTGGTTTGGCAGTCGATAAATTTTCGGGGCACTTTCTTTCCTGAGTAGAGACAAAGTAGAGTGTAATTATTATGGATATTTATTGCAACCAGTTTGCTAACGATCCATCGAATCAGATCAGTTATGGTATCATCTACTGATTTTCGGGAAGGATGATGATGGGAATGAACTCAACGACTTACTATGTGCAAACAATGCCGGGGGTAGAGGAAATTGCCTGGCTGGAAATTCGGGACAAGCTACCGCGGGCAAAGTTTGCCGAAACTGTTTTTGCCAAAGACCAGAACGGGCTTTTGCTCTTCAGCTATGCAGGAGATGCATCAGATTTGCTTCAGCTGCGCACCGTGGAGGACGTGTTTGTATTGGCTTGTTCTATCGACAAGGTGCCGCGCACACGCCAACCGCTGCCGCAGCTAACGGCACTTGTAGAAGATTCAGCCCTTTTCCAGCACGCCATTGACATTGCCATGCCGATGCGTAAACAGCCGGGACGGCCGTCTTACCGGGTGATTAGTCGCCTGTACGGCAGCCACGACATTTACCGCAAGCAGCTAGGTGAAGCAGTGCGGCGGGGCATGAAAGTGCGTTACCCGCGCTGGCGGCTGGTGGAAGACCACACCATGCTGGAAATTTGGGTTAATTTGCTCGGCTCTCGCCTCGTCGCTGGCATCCGCCTAACGGACCGCACCATGCGCCACCGCTTTAACAAGCCCATGCCGCTAAAAGCGGCCTTACGGCCGTCTGTAGCCGCCGCCATGATTCACCTCATCCAACCCCAAGACGACGACATCTTCCTGGACCCCATGTGCGGCAGCGGTACGCTGCTCATGGAGCGGCGATATGCAGGGGCATATCAGCAGATGCTCGGTGCAGACATTGTTTACAATCACAGTCGCGCTACACGCCTAAACGTGGAATCGCTGCGCAAGGAGTTACCTGCCAATTTCCACATGCTGCATGCCAACGCCATGCAGTTGCCACTTGCACTGGGCAGCATTACCAAGGTGGCAACCAACTTGCCCTTTGGCAAGCAAATCGGCTCGCCAAAAGCGTTGAAGAAGCTGTATCCCGCTTTTTTTAGGGAATTGGAGCGGGTGTTGGGGAGAAACGGCCGTGCCGTCATCCTGAGTAGCGAATATGATTTGGTAAAAACGGCCGTCCGCCGCTGCGACCATCTGGAAATATTAACTGGTTACTCCATCGCAGTTTTGGGGCAGTGGGGGCGAATTTACATCCTGCGCCGAAACTAATGTGGTTGGGGCCCTAAGACAGAATGCCCGCCTGGGCTGCCATAATGAGCAAGGGCAACACTGCCATGATCAGAAGAATAGATGATACGGCTGACAGGTTACGAAGGCTGTCAGTCTGCCGTTTTTGTTGCTCGGCAATAATCTCTTGTTGCTTGGCAATGACTTTCAGATTCTTGGCTATGCCAATAAGGGCACCCTTTATTTCAGACTCATCAGAAAATTTCATCACGCCTCCTGAATGCTGGAAACCAATCAATCTCTTTCTGTTTAACTATTCGATCTCCGGCGGTTGGATATCGATTATCTCGTCATAGTGGGAAATATCTACCTGCCAGATGCTTTCGCCATCTTCGTGAGATGGCTCTGGCTCTCGCACGACAATCCGTACTAACTCAAACGTTTCCGGGACAATCCACAATTGCAGTGTCACCTGCTCTGGGCCAATCAGGAAGCCGCTCATTTGGTAGATATTTTCGCCGCTGGCAACGGCCGTTACGCTATACAGAAGCTCATCCGGCCCCTCACTTTCTGCAAGATTTTCCGGCTCGGCCAGCATTATTTCTGACAAATCAGCCAGCAGCACTGCCTGAATGCCAATGTCGTCGTCGAACAAAACAGCCGGATTAAAGCCCCAGTTGGGCGGCAGTTCTTCCCACGCACCCGTGACCACGTTGGTTTGCCACTGAATTTCTGCTACGCTGATCACGTCTACATCCGTTATGATGCCGGGGCCAATGACCCGCACCGTTGCCAGGGCGCGATCTGGGGCCACATACGCACCCGTCGCCCGTCGAAAGGAAAGTGTTTCGCCAGGGTCGAGATAAGCGGGTGCGCCATCCCGCTCAATTACAAACTGAAAGCCGTCACTATTTTTCATTCGCTCAGCCGAAAGCTGAACCAGCTCCTCGGAGCTTATTTCGGGCAAGGTCGGCTCGCCACACGCGGTTAGGATTGTGAGTAAAAAGGTTAGGGGTAGGAGGAAGTAGTTTTTGAACGGCCGTTTGCATCTGAGGATGCTCACTCCTCGGTTGTTTGAGAAAAATTGCATGATTGTTAGTTCCACTCTCTATCAATTTCAATGAGCGTTTGGTCATCGTGCACATAATTACGGTAACTGGAATAAGGATATGCTTCGATGTCATCAACCAAACCAGCCCGGATTGGATTCCGGTGAATGTAATTCAGCTTTTGTCGCAAGAATTTTTCAGTGTAAATAGTTTTGTCCCAGAAGCTATCTTGCCAAACTTTGTTCTGGGCACGGGCCGTTTCAATACCAGCTTTGCCAAAAGTCACTAACAAATCTTGCCGATTTTCCACTTCTGCCTGCCGGACAGTGCGCGAAGCTGTGAACTTTTTAAAATCCCGCATAAAGTCTGAAATTGAGGAGATCCCGTAAGGCCAAATCAGCAAATGTAAATGATCTGGCATAATTACATAGCCAAGCAGCTTAACCTGATGCTTGAACTTGTAAAAATTCAGGCTGTCTAAAATGGGCAAGACAAAGCTGGGGGTTATAAAAAGTGGTAAACGACCATAAATGGTCGTCGTGATGTAATAAATATGTCCCTCAATTTCTATCCTTTTCTTGCTCATAATTTACCGCTTCCCCTGAGGATGCTCACTCCTCCGCACTGATTTGGTTTAGACGAGATTGGAGGTTGAGAACGGCCGTTTCCCACACCCCAAACTCATCACTCTCTAGCCACAGCTCCCGCAGTTCCGATTTAGACAATACGCGGGCAACTGCTTTGCGCGCCATTTCGACGTACTCAGGCTTCACCTGCATTGGGCTGTTTTCTGCCAGCCACTCGGCCAGCTCCTCCGGTGGATTGTCAGTTGGGAAGCCAATGGCAGCAGCCACACATTCGGCGGCAGCCAGCACCTCTTGCGCTTCAAAGGCATCCAGCTCATCAGCCTCAATCATGCCCGCAACCCCAGCCAGCGTGCGGTCAATCAGCCGAAAATCATTCTCGCCGAAGTCGTACAGCCAATCTGCGGCAGCATCATTCTCAAAATTACCAGTTCCCCAAATTCCCATCTAAATCTCCATAATCCACAAATTAGCGCAGGTTTTTCGGATTGCTAGAAACCTAAATCTGCGTCAATCTGTGTAATCTGCGGATAACTTCTTACGCTTCGCGCTGCTCGCGGGGGATTTTCAGCTTGGCTTCGATGAACGCTTCGCGCGTCAGGTTGAGGGTGCGGGCGATGGCGCGAATCTCCTCGATTTCATCATAGGTAGCCATGCCGTCGGCAGCAGCGACGGCAAAAAGCACGTCCAAAAAGTGCAGCCGCTCTTCGCGGGTGGTGCGGGTGGCAAATTGGCGCACGGTGCGGTGGTGATCCAGCTTCTTGGCCGCTTCAGACACTGCCACCTCGGTGATGAATACGGCCGTTACCTCATCCACCTCCCAATGCGTTTGCAACGCCTGTACCATCGCCCCAAACTCTGCCTCAGACACATCATGATCCACATGGGCCACCTTGGCCATCAGCCCCCCTGCCAAGCTCAGCTTGCGCAAACTTGCTTCGGGTATGTTTAACTCGGACTGTTCTACGTGCAGCCGATGACTGACAGCGTAAAACACCTTGTTTTTGATGTAATCATCAAAGTGTCGTTCACGATTAGGCGCATCGGCAACGGCCGTTCGCCGTGCCATCGCCCCACCCACCATCCGGCCAAGCTGCACGAACAGATTTAAATTGACGTCATCGATTGCCTGCTTCACATTAGCCACCAATGCCTGTTCATCTGCGGTGATTTCCCCGTCGATACCCACCATCTCGTCCAGAGCTTGGCGTACCAGTTGGCGGTCCCGTGGTGTGCGCAAGGCATCTTGCAAATCGGCAATTAGGCGGGCGCGCTCTGCTTCCCCAATCGGCTGGTCGATGTACATTTCCAGCCGCGCCCACTCCTGGCCGCTCATTTGCAAACCACCCTCTTTACCAGAGCGGGGAAGCTGAAAGAGCAAATCTTTGAGGCTGTTCACCTCTTCGGGGCTTACCTCGCCATCGGCCCAGGCGGCAGCAATTATCACTTTCGCTAACGTAAAAATAAGATTGCGATCAGACATAATACCATCCTAAAAAACTACAGGGTACGAATTTTCACTGTTCCGCACAGATTAGGAACTTACGCAGTGAAGACTATAAAAGTCTTGTTCTCTCTGGAACTAACATCATTAGTCCAAGCCTTTTGTAGTCTGGTTAGGGCCAATGTTGATCATGGATAAAACCCCGGAAACAGCAGCTTCCGGAGCATGGAGAATTTAGGATGGCTTTCGCGAACGGCCGCGTGAGCGACGCCGACGTTTTTTCTTGGGCTTATCAGAGGATTGTGTGCGCCTCGGTTTACTTTCTTCCACCAACACAGGCGGCGAATGGAGCGTTTGCTGGTACAAATCATCCAGCAGCATGGCCAGCAGCTGCGCGCCTTCTTCGCCGCCGGCTAGTTCCTTCACCATCGGCACAAACCGCTGGAGCCGCTCGACACGCAGCTTGTCCCGGTCGCGCATTTGGGCTTCTAGCTGCACAATCATCCGTTCAGACACTACTTCAGCCAGAGCCGCTTCATCAGGAGACGGCCGTTCCTCAAACTCAATACCATACTGTTTGGCAATCTTCTTTAGCAACACCTGCTCAGAAAAATCGCCCACCAGCGTGATGGCCGTTCCTGTGGCCCCAGCCCGTCCGGTGCGCCCTGCCCGGTGAATATAAATTTCCGGGTCTTCCGGCACCTCAAATTGGAACACGTGAGACAAATCGGAAATGTCGATGCCCCGCGCAGCTACGTCGGTGGCTACGCAAAAGCGCAGCTTACCCTGCCGCAGCTTGCCCATCACCTTCTCGCGCTCCTTTTGGGGCAGATCGCCGCTCAGTTCATCTGCGTTGTAGCCAAATCGCTGCAACACCACCGAGACGTAATGCACTCGCTGCTTGGTGTTGCAAAAAATGATGGCTGAGTCCGGGTTTTCCAGCTCGATTAGCCGGATGAGGGTGCGGTCTTTGTCCATTGAGGAGACGGTAACCGTTTGGTGGGAGGTGTCGGCCACGTGCACATGATCCCGGCTCAGGCTGAGGAAATCTGGCTTCTCCATGAATTGCCGGGCGAGGCTGCGTACCGTTGGCGGGAACGTAGCGGAGAACATGCAGGTATACACTTTCTCTGGCAAATATTCCTGCACGCGGCGCATGTCTGGGTAGAAGCCCATGCTCAGCATCCGGTCAGCTTCATCAAAAACAAGCACCTTGAGCTTTTTCAGCGACATCGAGCCGCGCAGTAAATGATCCAGCACGCGCCCCGGCGTCCCCACAATGAGATGGGTGCCTTCGCGCAATGCTTTGAGCTGGGCACCGTACCCCACGCCACCATAAACGGCCGTTACCTTAAATCCACTATCCCCAAACAGCATCTTGGCTTCAGTCGTCACCTGGTTCGCCAGTTCCCGTGTGGGTACCAGCACCAACGCTTGCGTCTCGTCCTTGTGCCGATTCACCAACTCCATAATAGGCATGATGAATGCGCCCGTCTTGCCGCTGCCGGTGCGCGCCTGCACCATCATGGGCCGTTGGGCAAAAATGTAAGGCATCGCTTTCGATTGCACAGGGGTGAGCGAGGCCCAGCCCGCGCGGGCGGTGGCTTCGCTGAGCCGAGGCGGCAAGTCACCAATCTTCACCGATGGCAGACTGTCTTCTGGCTCTTCAATTTCGTCTTCTACGTCCTGAACGGCCGTAACTGGCTCGGTAATTTCTTCTTCTGGTTGTTCGATTATTTCTGTTTCATTCATAGGGATGAGTCTAGCCCAAAACGGCCGTTTTTGCACCTGAAACAGTTTGCAAGTATGCAAACTTAAACAACCTGCCAGGCAGCAAAACCGAGCAACGCCAGATAAGAAGCGGTGGTCAACAGCGACGGCCGTTTCGCCAAATACCACACGCGCGGCGGCAAAAAGAGCAAAAGCAGCAGCCCAAATGCACCAATCATGCCCAGCCAGCCGCTGAAAAATTGGGTAGATTGCAGAACGGCCGTTCCCATCAGCACTGCGCCATTGACGCCAAGCAACCCTAGTAGTGCCAGCCCCACGTAATTGCGCGACAGTTCCTCAATGGTCACTCGCACCGAGGCACTCAGCACCAGCACGTAAAATAGCGATGCGCCAATCCATGCCCCAGGCCCGTACACAAAAAAGGAAGCGGACTCTCCCGCGCCCAAAACGCGATCATCTACCACGAAGATAGAATCCCAGTAGCCAAACTGCTGCAAGAACTCCACAGCCAATGCCAGGGAGAAAAAGATGGCCAGCAGCCGCATGGTCAGCGTTCCCGTGAGCCAGGTTGGCAACCGGGATGCGCGCTCGGCATCGGCGGCTGGTTCCAGTTTGCGGATGAGGTAGACGGCGAGGCAGTACAGCACAAATGCCCCGCTGAGGAGTAGCACATTGATGGTTGACGCCTCTGCAAACTGTGCCGAAAGCGTTGGCAGCAGCAAAATCATCGCTGCCACACCTGCACCATCCACCAACAAAGGTAAGATCATTAAAAATCGTTGCGTTTGTTTCATAAATAAATACTCGCTTTGGCGTGATCTTAGCAGAATCCCACCCAAAGCCTACTACGATTTTAGAAGTTCAACTTTTTGAAAAAGTTGAACTTCTCTGGCCAATGGTCTAATCTTATCTCTGAATTTTGTGGAGCAACTAAGATAGGAAACCAATGAATCATAATTTTCCCCCTGAAGGATATATCCAAACAAAATCGGCCGTTTCTGGCATTGAAGTGTATCGTCCGCTTACGCCGGAAGAGCTGGAAGTTGCCCGCCCGGTGGTGGACTTTCGCTGCCCCAACTGCGACGGAGCCACCGCCTTTAGCACCGACGATGGTGGCCTGACTTGCGCCTTTTGCGGCTACCATGAGGCCCCCGAAGTGGAAATTGTGGGCAAAGGGGCGCAAGAGTTCGAGTTCACCGTTGAAACGGTGGACCGTTCAACCAATGGCTGGGGGCAGGAGCGCAAGGAGCTGGTTTGCAACAGCTGCGCTGCTCACACCACGCTTTCCACCGAGATGCTCAGCCACACTTGCCCGTTTTGCGGCTCCAATTCAGTGGTGCAAACCCGCGCCCCGCAAGATGTGCTGCGTCCGCGCTTTTTGGTGCCATTTGTCACCACCACCGAAAACTGCCGCCAAATTACGGCCGAATGGTTGCAAAATAGCTGGATGCTGCCCAATAATCTGCAAAGCCTGGCCCGCAGCACGGAATACACGCCTATCTACATTCCTTTCTGGACGTTTGACGCCCGCACCAAAGCCAGTTGGCGCGCCGAGGTGTACAACACCGACGCCAGCCGTCGCCGTCATTCTGCGCCAAATTGGAAGTGGGAACGGCCGTTGCTCCTCAAACTAGGCGACCGCGAAGGCAAACAGTGGGATTGGGAATCTGGGGCAGTGAGCCTGTTTACCGACGATCTGCTCATAAGCGGCAGCAGCCAGATTAGCCTGACCCTACTCAAGCAGATGCGCGGCTACCGGCTAGGTGAACTGGTGCCGTATGAACCCACCTTCCTCGCTGGACTTTCTGCGCAAGCATATGATGTCGATTTGGAAACCGCCTGGGCCTCGGCGCGGCGCTCCATGCGCGCCAGAACCAAACAAGCGTGCCGGGAGCAAGCCAGTGCCAGCAACATGCGTAACTTCAGCATGAATATGGATTTCAGCGACGAGAGCTGGCGTTACATTTTGCTGCCGCTTTATCTGGCCAATTACCGCTACGGCGACAAGGTGTTCCAGGTACTCATCAACGGGCAAACTGGCACCATTGCCGGGCAGCGTCCGGTGGATTGGCGCAAGGTGGCCCAGGTGCTGGGGCTGTGGTTCTTACCGGGGTTGCTGCTGGCCATCGTTGCGGCCGTTTTGCTGGCGAATGAGATTGGGGCGGGAGCGGCCGTCTTGCTGGTCGCGGGTTTTGCCTTGCTCACCTGGCTCATTTTTGTCATCGACACGCTGCGGAAAGCAGGCAAGATGGCAGATGCCTAAGAATGGTTAACGGTTAATTTTTAATTGTAAATGGTTAAATTGATGTCTGAAACAAGCCAAATGGCAAATGAAAACTGGATTAAGCGGTGGGGAACTGATTGGGTGCTGGAAGGGTGTGCCAGTTGCAACGGCGTGTTTGTGCTGCCGCCAGAGAAGGTAAGCCAACGTTGCCCGTTTTGCGGGCAAGCAACCTTAGCTCAAATGGACCCCAGCGATGACCGTCCCGTCTATACCCAACCGCCAGAAATGGTGGTGCCGTTCCGCGCCCAAGAAGCGACCCTGCGGCAAAGCGTGAGCCAGTTTGCCAAGAGCGTTTGGCTGGCCCCGACCGATTTGCAAGCCAACAATTTGCTGGGTCGCTTGCAGCCCGTTTACCTGCCGATGTGGTTGGTAGACGCGCAGGTGCAGGGAAATTGGCAAGCGGAGATGGGGTTTGATTACGAGATTGTGAGCCACCGGGAGCAATACCGAAACAGCAACTGGGAGACAGAGCGGGTAAAAGAAACCCGCGTGCGCTGGGAACCCCGCCTGGGGCGACTCAATCGTGCGCATCACAATCAGGCAACGCCCGCGCTTGAACAACAGGATGAGGTTGAGGCCAAAATCGGCCGTTTTCAGACGAAAGAGCCAAAGCCATTCCATCCGGGGGATTTAACCGGGGCCATTGTGCATTTACCTAACCGCCCGCCGGATGATGCCTGGAATGATGCGGTTTTGCTGCTGCAAACGGCCGTTGCCCAAGAGTGCCGCCAAGCCAGCGAAGCCGACCACACGCGCGGCTTTAAATGGTCGCCCAGCTTCAGTAACCAGCATTGGACGCAACTGCTGCTGCCGCTGTACACCAGCTACTACCTGGATGATGATAATCAGGCGCAGATGGTGCTGGTGCATGGGCAAACTGGCAAGCTGCGTGGCGTTAAACGGGCTTCGCTGAAGCGGGCGCGGCGCGTGGCAGGCATCATTTTGGCGGTTGCGGCCGTTTTCCTGCTGATTACGCTGGTTCTGCTGGGGCTGGGCTTCACCGTGGCGGAGGATGCACTAGCGTGGGCTGGTTTGGTGGGCGTGCTAACCATTGGCGTGGGCGGAACGGCCGTCCTGCCGCTGCTCTACGCGTGGTATATCAACAACGTTGCTAGCCGTGAATGAAAGCGGCCGGGTTCTTTAAGAATCCAGGGGGTTGACACTAAACGTAGGGCGGTTCGCGAACCGCCCTTACCACAAGTGCCGATCATGCCACGAAAGCCCAAAGAGCCAACGGCCGTAGCCAGATGTCACCCACCCTTTATGACATTTGTCAGCAGATTAGAAAATCAATTGACGCCCCAAAATGCAGTCGGTATAATCCTCGCAGTTGCATAGTTTTGCATAGATTCGCAAGGGTTTGCAACGATTCTGGATAGGTTTTATGAACAATTTTCTCCCTGAAACTGAACAATGGTTATCCCTCTCGCAGGCGGCAGACCTGCTTGGCGTACACAGCACCACCTTGCGGCGCTGGGCCGATGGCGGCCAGGTTCCATTTATGCTTACACCGGGGGGACATCGCCGCTTTGCCCTGTCTGACTTGAATCAGTTTGCAACCAACCGACGACAGGCGCAAATGCCCAGCAGCCTGGAACAGCTTTGGGCTGAACGTGCCTTGACGCAAACGCGCCAGGAAATATCGGCCAATAAAAATGAAGGCTGGCTGACCCAGTATGATGACCAGGTGCGGGAACAACATCGCTTGTTGGGGCGGCGGCTGATGGGTTTGACACTACAATACATTTCTGACCCGGAAACCAACGGTGCATTGCTCAAAGAAGCAAGGGGAATCGGTGAGGAGTACGGCCGTCTGGCTCAGCAAAGCAATCTGCCCCTCACCGAAGCGTTGGAAACGACGCTCCGCTTCCGCGACATGCTGGTAGAAACTGCCTTTCAGCTACCCAGCACCACCGCCATTAAACCAGAAGCGAATCTGCGGCTTATGCGACGCATTAACGAACTGCTCAACGTGGTGCAGCTAGCGATTGCCCAGGTGTACGAGCAGCAATCGTAAAATCATTTTCTATACGTCGTTCAGCAATTTAAGAGCAATCCCACACTGAGGCCGGGAAGCATGGCAACGGCCGTTCTTACTGCTTGCCTGTTGAACAAATAAAAGGAATCGCAATGGATTCAAAGATGAATGTTGTCATTGTAGGGGGAGGCATTTCCGGTTTGGCCACTGCTTACTATTTGGAAAAAGAAGCCCGCCAGAATGGGATTGCCCTGCAAGCCACCATAGTGGAAAAAGCGGTCCAGCTGGGCGGCAAGATTGCCACTCAGCGGCGCGACGGCTACATATTCGAAGGCGGCCCGGAATCGTTTGTGACGCGCAAGCCAGAAGCGTGGGAACTGTGCCAGGAGTTGGGATTACAAGACCGCCTGGTTGGCACGACCCGCCCCGGAAAAAATTACGTCCTGCGCAACGGCCGTCCCGCCATCGTACCCTCTGGCCCCGGCACGTTTCTTTCTACCCCGCTGCTTTCCGCTAGTGGCAAGCTGCGCTTGCTCAAGGAGCCATTTGTGAAGCCGCGCACCGACGCCAGCGATGAGTCGTTGGGCGACTTTTTGCGCCGCCGCCTGGGGAACGAAATGGTAGACAACATCGTCAAGCCCGCCATCGGCAGCGTCTATTTGGGGGATGTAGACGAGATGAGCGTACAGGTGTCGTTCGGCCGTTTTGCCCAGATGGAGCAGCAACATGGCAGCGTGGTCAAGGGCATGTTTGGCCTGATGAAAGAAAAGCGGGCAGCCCGCAAAGCCTCTGGCGAGCCCCGCCCGGCTAGAAAACCAGCTTTTGCCACTTTGCAAAATGGCTTGATGGAGATGATAGAAACGCTAGCTGACCAAATTGAGGGCGAAATTTTGTTGGATACGGCCGTTACCAATCTGCACCACGACCTAACCCACGCCCAACCTTACGCACTGTCGTTGAGCAACGGCCGTACCCTCCGTGCCGATCTGGTCGTGTTGGCCACCCCCACCTTCGTGATGGCTGATTTGCTGCAGGGATTGGTGGAAACGGCCGTAACCGATCAGCTTCACGCCATTCCCTACAATCCCGTCACCACCGTCAACTTTGCCTTCAACCGGAATGAAATCGCTGATCCATTTGATGGCTTTGGCGTTGTTGTGCCGGAAAATGAATCATCCCAACTGCTGGCCGTCGAGGGCATGTCGGCCAAGTTTCCCCACCGCGCCCCGGATGATCAATTTGTGCTGCGCGCCTTTGTGGGCGGGCAAAACGAGCCAGAACTGGCCAGCCTGCCTGAAACGGAGCTAATAAAGTTGGTGCGGCACGAACTGGAGCAAATTTTTGGCATCGCGGCGCAGCCCACGCAGATACACATTCAGCGGTGGCTGCCTGCCAATCCGCAGCCACCGGTGGGCCATTTGGTCATGATTGCTCAAATTGAACAAACCCTGGCGGCACATCTGCCACAGCTTTACCTCACCGGGGCCGGGCTACGCGGCCAGGGCATCCCCGACTGCATTCGCCAATCGCGGAATTTAGTCACACAAATCATGGCCAATTTGCAAACCAAAACAGAAGCGTTGGCACCTTAAAACCAACCACCAACTCTCATGCTGAACAAAGTGAAGCATCCCAATCATCAGGCAAAGCAAGCTAACGCCTTCCAAGAAGTCGATTTTCCAAGGAAGATGCGCGGGATTTTTCGCTGTGTTCAAAATGACAAAATGAAAAAAACAATCCTTTGCAACGGGATTTTTAACCGAAAGGACATTCTCCCACAGGCGAACAGACCTAACCTCACCTGCATCGTCTGTGGGGGAGTGCCCTCTCATCTCAACCATTTTCAACAAAAAATTTGTAGCCGCGCTTTTTCCAACCTCCGGGAGGTTTGGCGCGTAACTGAGGTTTTCTAATAAACCTCCCGGAGGTTACAGGAGAAGAAGAAAATGAAACGAAATTTCAACTTGATTCGGCTAGCGGCCGTACCGCTGAGCCTAACCTTGATTAGCATTTTAGCAGGCAGCGTCATCAACCGGGTGATGGTGGTGGAGCTGGGTCTGCCAGTGACCCTGGCCGGGCTGTTTTTGGCCGTGCCGCTGCTGGTTGCCCCCGTGCGCGTTTGGCTAGGCCATCGCTCCGATGCCTACCCCATTCGCGGGCTGCGGCGAGAGCCGTACATCATCATTGGAGCGGGATTGGCTGGTTTGGGAGCGGCCGTTTCCGTGGCCCTTGTTTTACGCACCGAAGCGTTACTCAGCGTCGCAGCCCTTGCCACCTTGCTGTTCCTCATCGTGTACGGCATCGGCAAAAACCTGACCAGCAACACCTTCCAGGCACTGCTGGCCGACAAATTTGAAGAAGGCGCACCCCGCTCCCGCGCCGCTACCCTGTATGAAGTCGTCAACATGATTGGCCTCATCGCGGGCGCAGGCATTGTGGGGGCCACCTTGCAGCCGTACACGCCAGAGCGGCTTACGGTGGTTGTGGCCGTCATTGGCGGGATGGCACTGCTATTTGCCCTGTTTGCTGCCCCACGCCAGGAACCGCGCGATGTGGCCAACCGGGGCAGCCAGGCGGCACGTGGGCAAGATTTTCAGACGATTGTGAAGCGCGTGGTGCTGGGCAACCCGCAGGTGCGCCGCTTTTTTGTCGTGGTAATGCTGACACTGCTGGGAACCCAAATTCAGGATGTGCTGCTGGAGCCGTATGCAGCCGTTCGCTTTGGCATGACAGTGGGTGAAAGTTCACAACTTACCGCTTTTTGGGGGCTGGGTACGCTCATTGCCATGCTGGCTTCTGGGCTGTACCTCATTAAGCGATTTGGCTACCTGCGCATTTACCGCATTGGCCTGGGCGTCGTTGCCGTCATGTTTTTGGTGATTGTCGCCATTGGCTTTACGGGCAACGCCAATTTGCTGCGACTGGCGGTTGTTTTTCTGGGTTTAGGCACGGGCTTGGCGGCGGCAAGCCTGCTTGTTTCCATGATTGAGTTCACCACAGAGGCGCGTGCGGGTCTGCTCATTGGCGTGTGGGGCGTAGCCCACCAGCTTGGGCGGGCGATGGCCAGCCTGCTGGGTGGCCTGGTTGTCGATAGCTTGCTGTCGGTTTCTGGCGGCAATGAGATGCTGGCCTACGGCACAGCCTTTGTGCTAGAAACGATTTTGGTGATTGTAGCCATTGGGCTGATTGCCAAAGTGGATGTGGCTGAGGCGAAGGCGTCTGTAGCGCGGATTGGGGAGTGGGGAACGGCCGTTCCTGCCCCAACCGATTAATTGAAATTCCCGACTCAGGACTGGCAGTCCTCGATACTCATCACCACAGACTAACCAATTTATAGGACTGCCAGTCCTACTTTGCTAAAGATTCAACAACGTTTTGGCAACAGATTTACGGCCGTTGCCAGACAATCGCTCCAAATGAGGCACCAACCATTCCGGCTGTTCACTCGAGATGCGCTTGAGCGCATTGGAAGTGCGCAGCCGCACCACCGCGTCCTCGCTTTGGTAGCAGGTATACAGCTCTCCCACCCGCGCCCGATCCGCCAGAACCATCTCCACCACCACCACCGTACGCCCCAACGAATTTGGGTGACCACCTTTTAGCATCAGTTCAAAAGATTTTTTGCTCATTTTTGCTGATTTTTTATTTGCCTGTTATCGAATAGGGATGTTATTGCAGAAATTACTGATTTTACTTTTTTAACACAATGCTGGAGAGTTAAGTGAGGTCATAGAATTTGAGAAGTCAACTTCTTCGGAAAAAACAAATAATTCATTACCAACTCTGTTTGAAGCAGATTGTGAGAGCTTGTAAACGAGTTTTCGATTTTCTCCATAAAGGTTCAAAATGAAATCATGATTATCATAAGATACTATCCATTTCTTTTTCAGTTCTTTGACTTTCTTTGAGAGCTTCTCATGATCCTTTTTTGAATAAAAGTTCATATAAAGCTCCGCACCTTTCTGATAATATGGTGGGTCAAGATAGATGAATATTTCTTCTTTCTTGCTATCCAACTTTTTGATAAATTTAATTCCATCTAAATTTGAAACTGAAATTCGGTTTTTGACATTTTTTATTTTTTGTATCCGATTAATCAAATCAAGCTTATTAAACCGCGCATCAATTTTGTACTTCCCTTTCTGGTTTATGCCTCCAATTACTCCCCCCTTAATCACGCCTGAAACATTTGTCCGGTTCAGAAAAAATGTTGCCTTTGCAAGCTCGAAATTATTTTCATTCTCTGATCTTTTTTGGATTTTTCGATACTCTTTCCAATTTGGAATTGATACATCAACATCTTCAATCCACTGACAGAATTCATCAGGCCTGTTAATTACTGCCTTCCAAAAAGAATAAATGGATTTATCTAGATCATTTATATAGATGTGATCCACATAACCTTCAAACAATAACCTCAATGCTAATCCTGAACCACCAGCATAAGGCTCTGCATATCTCGTTCCAATTAACTCATTCTCATAAAACAAACGAGATACAAATGGAAATATGCAATTTTTCCCACCCGGATATCTCAATGGAGAATAATAAATACTCATTTTATGTATCCTTACCATGAGTTATTGTAATCATTGCTCCAATAATAATCGACAATGCAATTGTTTGCTCCATATTGCTAGATGAAGTGTAGTTGTGAGCACCAGTATGCAGCAATTGAATTATGCTTGATTCCGTCACGTTTTGATTTGAAAGCGTGGTTTTTATGTCTTGGTCGAGGGTCTTTTTTGCATTTCTAAAGTTATTTTTTAAGTATGATTCAAGCTTTGTTTTGCTATCTTTGGCTGCCGTCTCACACAATAATCGCAAGGCCATTCTAATTAAACTTGGAAATGTTTGTGATAGCTGACCTTTGTTTTTTCCATAAAATTCATATAAATCGTCAATATCGCGATATAAGTCACTAACTTTTCCTATCTGCAAAAACAGTTTCCCACCGAACAGCCTTTCCTCCTTTTTCGCAGTTCGTCTTGTAAGCTTCATTGGAGTGGTTGGGGATTTGGGTTTACCAAAATTAACTTGCGAAGGACGGACTTTCTTTCCCCTGTTCTGGTCAATTAGTTTTTGGGATGATGGCTCTAAAACCTCAATTACTTTCCCTCTATTTTTTCTTGTGGTTATTGTTTTCTCCTGTATTTTGTTTGACACATCCGTGAGGATTTGAGAAGCCTCTTCATCACTATGGACACTGTGTAGTTTCTCCCCTTCAAAGAAGAATCCCATAGATTCCAATCTTTCGTCCTTAAAAATCTCCTCTTTGACAAAACGCTGATTTAAATGAGCATTATCACTGATAAGGTTTGTTTCTTCATCCAGTAGAAGAAAAATGCTTTTGTCTTCTCCCATGAATTTGTGCAAGAATATATCTCGCTCAAGGGGCTGCCAAGAGCCTGTATCACTATGTTTTCTATAAACATTTTGTAATGCTATTTCTAAGGAGCAAACATTACAGGGTATCTCTTCAGGGAAGTCTGGAATCTGGATTTTGGTTCCCCCCGGAATTCCAACTAATCCAAACTTGATTTTTCCCAGAATTATTCGTCTATTACCATCATACACAACGGGTTTGTGATCGATATAAACGACAGTGGGAAGTTCACTAAAATCATAGTAATCTCCCATCTCTTTTGCTAACTTCTTTAAAGTCCATTTTCCACGCTTATCTTCTAGTGCTTTATTGACAACATCTTGATCTTGGGCATTTTCATCAATTGGATCGCGTGGGTTTTCCGTCCACAAAACCAAATCTCTTATATTGATATATTTTACTTCTTGGGTCATTCATTTGCCTCACTTCACGATTAAAAGAATTTGACTGAACGAGCCCATTGTAAACGAAAAACGGCCGTTTCTCCACCAATTATGAGTGACGCAAGCTGCTTGGTCATGCGGACGCAGGCGAGTTCGCCGTGCATCATTTGTTTGACGGTTTGCCAGCCGGTAGCTGCCAACTAATGGCTTTATAGAAGGGAGCGATTTCATTTTGTATCATCGAGACGCTGGCGCAGGTCTGGCGGGGATAGGAAGATGAAGGTCTTGCCGTCTTTGACTTTGTGCAGCAAGTTTAGCTCATCGGCCATCATGAGCAGGTCGGTTCGGGCGGTTTGGTAGGCCACGCCATGTACGTTTTGATGTTCTCTGATGCGATAAATGGCGTTGGGTTCTTTGAGCGCGTTTTCCAACAAAGCCAGTTGCCGATGGTTCAGCACGCCTTCCAGTTTGGTTTTCACCAATAGCTGGGTGGCAGATTTAAGTTCCTGCGTTTTTCGAGCCAGGTAAGTGTGTAGCTGCTCGATGGCCCTTTGAATGACGCGCAGTTGATGAATGATGAAATAGGTCACGTCGTTATCGTCGGTTTCTGTATATAAAAAGGCGCGAGCATATTGGGCTGGTGCCATTTTTATGATTTGCGAGATGGACGTAAATTCAATGAGCCAATATTTCTCGCGGGCCATTTGCCAGTAAAACAGGGCGCGGGCGGTACGGCCGTTTCCATCAACAAACGGATGATCATACGCCAGCATAAAATGCAACAAAATTGCCCTAATCACTGGATGGATAAAACTGTTAGAATCCTTTTCATTAGCAAACTTGCAGAGCCGTCTAAGCCGCTCCGGCAGCTCATCGGCACTAGGCGGCACGAAAAGAAGATTGCCTTGATTATCAATTATCTGAATATCATCATCTTCTCCACGTAGCCTTCCCGCAGCAGTTGGATCATCCAAGGTTTTGTCGGTAACAATACGGTGTAGTTCATAAATCATGGCGGGAGTTAGCCGTTCTTTTTGATACTCTTGGACAAACTGCATAGCCTGAAAATTGTTAAATATCATCTGTTCGCTGCGATTGCGCGGCGGCCGTTTTGTGCGAATCATTTCTTTGGCAACTTTGCGGGTCGTGGCAGCACCCTCAAGCTGACTAGAATTAATTGCCTCCTCGATCAAGGAATTGATTAAATAGCTGTCCCTGGTGCTGGCATTAGTAATTGGCTCTGCCATGCGAATACGCCCGCTCGCATTCTGGTCAATCTCATGCAGCATTCTTAAAACGCAGTCTGGCATTCCAAATTGAAACGGCCGTTGCTCAATATCAAAGAATGGCAATGATTTCAGCAACTTCGATCTGGCAAATTTTGTCCCAAACCAATGTTCTTCAATTGTAAATCCTGCTGGTGGGTCTCTGTATCGGAGTTCATCCCAATGCAAATATCGGTCTTTATAGTCTGTAGGGGCAAATTGCGTAAAAAGCTGAAGTAACTTGTCTGGATCTTCTTTTTGTCTCACCATTTCAAGGACTTTGTGAAAACTTGGGGGTGCCGAGGGAATCCTCATATTTGCTCCAAAAGCATAATTACTAATTTTGAAATTGTTAGTATTTGAAGCATTATAGCACAAAACATAGGAAATACTAATTATCAAATGATTAGTATATAAAGCAAATTCTCATTAGCAATGACCGCGATTCGACTACTCTAACCCAAGCTGCCTAGTCATGCGGACGCAGGCCAGTTCGCCGTGCATCATGGGTTTGATGGTTTGCCAGCCGGTGGCTGCCAACTAGTGGCTTTGTAGAAGGGAACGGCCGTTAAGCTCGCATCTAGCCAAAATTTAGTCGCCCCACAGGCAAGTGCATCTTGACAGGCGGTTGCCATGAGGGCGGTGGCCACGCCGCGACGCACAAAATCGGGGTGTACAACGAGGGAGCAAAGCTCATGGCACCTTTTCCGCCTGCGCCAGCAGCCATTGCTCAACTTCGGGAATGTTTTCACTGAGTCTTGCCGCCGCCACGATGGGGAGCCAACGGCCGTATTCCTCCCTCGCTTTTGGCCGCAAAGCAAAATAGTGGCGCAAGTAAACAGCATGGAAAAACCGCACCATCCATTTTTCCACCATGTTTTGCGTTTGGCTGCTGGCCGCCGCACCGAGAGCGATTATGGAAGAGCGAGCCAAATCTGCCTGCGGATTGCCCAGGCTGGCGTCGATCCAGTCGATGATTGTTTCTCCGGCTGGCGAGGCCATGACGTTACCAGGATGATAATCGTTGTGGCAAAGCTGGTTGCCGTCTGGCATTTTTGCCAAAGCGTGCAAAATGCGCTCACGAAGGGAGTTTGGCAACGCTTTGGCTTGGTTAATTTTGCGCACCAGCCTCTGACGCTGGCGGGGGATGTCTGGCTTTAGCGGATTACTGTGCATTTCCACGTGCATCTCGGCCAGGCGACGGCCGTAGCGCAAAATCGTCCACGGCTTGCTAGGCATCACTTCAAACAGCGACGCCCCCGCTACGCGCTCATAGATGAGTCCGGTACGGCCGTTCAATTCCACAATCTCCCCCACCGCAGGCACGGGCACGCCACTGGCATGAACAGCACGGGCGACGCGCGCTTCGTAGGCAATGCTTTCTCGGTCAAACCAATCAAAAAACAGCTTGAGAATTTGCCCTTCTTCCCAAGCGTAAATTTCGGCCGTTGCCCCATAAGCAATCGGCGTACCCAGTTCTTTGTCCATCAATCCCTCAAAAAATCAGCAATTCGTGCAAATGCGTAGGGGCGTGACAGGCGGGAAGGCAATCTGGCAATTAAAAACAACTTGTCTCCCGCCTCTCTCGCCTATTTTGATGGCCCTGGGCGAGACGGTGCGGCGAAGAGATGTTTCGTTTTGTCCAGATTGCAGCCGCACCGTCCCGCCCCTACTTTGAAAGATTTTACAATTGTTTACCAGGCGTAGGCTTCCGGTGCTTCACCACCCGGCCCTGGGAATATTTCATCCAGCTTTTGCAGCGTCTCGTCATCCAGATCAATTTCCGTGGCGCGGACGGCACTTTCTAGCTGCTCTATCGTCCGTGGCCCAATGATGGGAGCAGTCACAATGGGATTGTGCAGCAGCCAGGCCAGAGCCACTTCCCCTGGCGGATGGCCAATTTCGCGGCAGAGGGCTTCATACTTTTCTAGTTGGTCTCGCTTTTCGTTGACCATCTTCTCAAAATGTTCTCCCTTGCGCCGCCCGGTTTCCAGTTTTTCCAGCGCGCCGCCCAGCAAACCGCCTGCCAGCGGACTCCAGGGAATCAGCCCCAGGCCGTAGTGACGGCAAGCGGGAATCACTTCTAGCTCAACCGTGCGGTTGTCCAGATGGTAGATGCTTTGCTCGCTCACTAGCCCCAACATGCCTCGCTTGGATGCTTCCTGGCAGGCCGTGGCGATGTCCCACCCGGCAAAGTTGCTAGAGCCAACGTAAACCACCTTGCCCTGGTCAATGAGGCTGCCAAATGCTTGCCACGTCTCGTCCCAGGGGCAATCCCGGTCGATGTGGTGCATCTGGTAAATGTCGATCCAATCGGTCTGCAGTCGGCTCAAGCTACCTTCACAATGCTTCCGGATTTTGTAGGCCGACAAGCTACGATTATCGCTATTCACCTCTGGCAAATTGGCTTTGCGCGTGACGGGATTGAACACCTTGGTCGCCAGCACGGTGGCATCGCGCCGCCCGCCGCCGAGGGCAAACCACCGCCCAATAATTTCTTCGGTGTAGCCTTGCTCCACTTCCCAGCCGTACACATCGGCCGTATCGAAGAAATTGATGCCCAGTTCCAGGGCGCGATCCATAATTTTGTAGCTGTCTTCTTCGCTAGTGTGCCAACCAAAGTTCATGGTGCCAAGACATAAATTGCTCACCACAACACCATGCTTGCCTAATCGTTTATGTGTTACTGCCATGTGCGTATCACTCCTTTGCTTTTTTTGGTAACCGCCTGTTGAAGAACACGGGCGGAAAATTCGTGGATTGATAAATTTTACGTACTTCCTTTCCCAGTTACCAATGGCTGCCATACCCTGTAGCCAAACCCTCACCCCGTACTAAAGTCACCTTCAACACGGCCGTTTCCTGGCGCAAAATACCTAGTGGAGCAACCATGCAGAATAAGCGACCCCCGCGTGAAGAACGGCCGTCGCAAAGAGAGCAAATCACGATGAAATTGCGCATAAAATCAAAAGCTCGCACCGAGCAAACGCCCCCAGCCAATAAACAGCTATCCGGTGAGGTGGGGATTTTATTGGTACTCTTGATCATCCTGGTGTTGTTGCTGGCGGCAAAAACGGCCGAAGGCGCAGGCACCGTGGGCAGCGGCACACCCGCTAGTTGTACCGAAGCCGCCCTGGCTGCCGCTTTAGCTGGGGGCGGCAGCGTCAGCTTCAACTGCGGCGGCAGCCACACCATCACCCTCACCAGTGAGAAAACCATCACAAATAACACCACTATCGACGGCGGAGGGCAGATTAGCTTGAGCGGCGGCAACAGCACCCGCCTGTTCAACCTGCAAAACGGGGCAACGCTCACGCTGCAAAACATCACCCTGCAAAATGGCTTTAGCAGCGACGACGGCGGGGCAATTTATGTGGAACGCCTCAGCACGCTCACGCTGACCAATAGCGCCATCAACAGCTCCACTGCCGCCAATGGCGGAGCCATTGCGCTTAATGGCTGGGGTTCCAGCGACCCCGGCGGCACGCTCATCGTTACAGACAGCAGCTTTAATGGCAACACATCTACCGCAGCGGCCATCCCCGGCGGTGGCAACGGCGGCGGGGCACTGTACATCACCGGCGGCTCGACGGCTACCGTGAGCGGCAGCAGCTTCAGCAATAACAGCTCCGTTAACGGGGGTGGCATCCATATTTTGGGAGCCAATCTCACCGTGACGGACAGCACTTTTACAGGCAACGTAGCCAACAACAGCGCAGGTGGCGGGGGCGGCGGGGCAATTTACGTGGATGGCACCAAAAATTTCAACGGCACGATTGATATTGCCACTAGTACCTTCACTAACAACCAATCCAACCAATTGGGCGGGGCGATTTTCAGCTTCCCAGAAGGCACCGGCAGTACCCTCATCGACCAATCCTTGTTCGATGGCAATTCAGCTACGGGCAGCGGCCAGGGTGGGGCCATTTACCACCAAAGCGCCACGAGCAATGGCCCGTTGAACATTAGCAACAGCACCTTTATGAACAACAATGCCCACGCCACCGACGGCACGGCCAGCTCTGGCGGCGCACTGTGGCTGCTAGACGCGCCGGTCACCATTACCAGCAGCACCTTTGCGGGCAACGACGCCACCACGCCCATCCCCTTGGCCGCTGACGATTGGCGACGCGGCTTTGGCGGGGCCATCCGCACCAGCGACGACACGACGATTGTCAACAGCACATTGGTAAACAACACGGCGGGCTTTGTGGGCGGGGCGATTGCCGGGCCAGCCACCGTGCGCAACACCATTATTGCCAACAATGATGGCGACAATCCCTGGGACATTCAGGAAAATTGCACCGATGAACTGACCAACGGCGGTAACAATATTCAATTTCCGCAAAAAACGACGGGCAACTGGAATGATTATGAATGTTTTGCGGGGCAAACGGCCGTAAATCCCCAACTCGGTTCTATTGGTGACTATGGTGGCCCCACCCCCACCGTGCCGCTGCTGGCCAGCGGCCCAGCCATCGACGCGGGCAGCAACTGCCCCGCCACCGACCAGCGCGGCTTTGCCCGCAACGGCGTGTGCGACATCGGTGCTTATGAGTTTGGCGGCAGCTTGCTCATCAACAGCATCACGCCGCCGTGGTCTGGTCTAAACAATGTGCAGGATGTGCTGCTCACGGTGCAGGGGGCAGGTTTCACGCCCAGTTCGGTGGTGCGCTGGGAAGGGGCAGATCGCACGACGACTTATGTCAGTCCCTTTATAGTAACGGCCGTTCTCCCCGCATCCGATCTCAACACCCTGGGCAGCTACAGCGTCACCGTCTACGACACAGATCGATCTTTGGAGAGCGATTCCGCCACGTTTACGGTTGTGAGTGAACTGTATGAGACGTTTTTGCCAGTGGTTATACGGCCGTAAATAAAAAACAGCCTCAAACCAGCACGTTGGTTTGAGGCTGTTTACGTCGTGGGAACAAACGCTCACCTACTCCAGGTAGCCCAGCCAATCTCGTTGATAATCAATCATCGTGTCTAGCATCTCTTCCATGCCTTGATAGCGGGTCACAATGGGGTCTACCAGCAACGCTTGCAAGGCCAGCTCCCGCGATTTGTGCAGAATTGCTTCGGCCGTCATGTCGTGGGCGGCAACCTGGTTTCGCAGCAACCCTAAAAAGCCTTTGGGCAATTGCCCCATCGGAATGCCGTGAATGCCATCTTTATCCACGGTCGCTGGAACTTCGACAACTAGCCAGTCGGGCAGATCATCAATAAAGCCGTTGTTAGGAATGTTGACAGCAGGTTCTTCGTAGCCAGAATCTGTCACCATACCTTCCACAATGGGCACGATCCGTTCCTTGATTTTCTGTTCGATTTTTGGCTCAACCTTGGTTAAATACCCTTTGTAGAAGCGGTAAAAATCATTGATTCCTTTGTGATCAGTAACATCGTAAGCCCATTGGATGTATTCACCAAAATGACTGTCGCTGGTGATGGGCAGCACGCCAAATCGCTCCAAAACTGCCCGGAAGACGCCGCGCTCTGGCCACGCTTCTGTTATGACGGTTGGCGCATTGCCGTTCACGGCGGCAGCTTGGCCAGTTTCCTTAAAATACTTTCGGGCGGTGTCTAGCAGCGGCATATTGCCAAAAAAGTGGGGGGCGCGTTCCCGAATATCCGGGTACGCATCTGCTCCGGTGTCCCGATAAGTGGCCGTGAGAACAGCACTGAAATGGTTAAGACCAGCAGCGCGGACAGATAGGTCTGTATACGGCCGTTCCAACACCAGCGGCAAAAACCGTTCCAAAGACTTAATTTCGTGGCATAGTCCAATGAAGTTCAGTTCAGGGAAGGCGCGATGCACGGTCGTGCAAATCCGGCTCATCGGGTTGCTAAAGTTAAACACGTAAGCGTCGGGGCAAATCGCCATCACATCAGCACAAATCTCCAGAATGGGCGGCGTAATGCGCAGCGCATGGAACAATCCGCCAGGGCCACCATTCTCACCATACACTTGCTGGATGCCAAACTGCTGCGGAATGCGCCAATCCATCTCCCACAGCTCAAACCGATCCCCAATTTCAATCGAGATAATGACAAAATCCGCCCCTTGCAATGCTTCGGCTCGATCGGTTGTGGCCGAAACGGTGTAGGGCAAGTTGTGCGCATCAATATATGCCTGGCTCGTTTCTTGCACCACACCCATAGTCACCGGATTAATATCGTGCAGAACAATGTGGCTACCCGCTAACACCTCACTTTGAAAAATATCTCCAATGGTTCCATATCCAAATTGGGCACTGCCCGCCCCAATTAAAACAAATCGCTTTTCCATATATAAACGCCTCTCTTGCTTTTAAAATTTGGAGAATTATAAGCCAGTTCGTCCTCATTTTTCCAGTTCAAAATTCAATCTTTGTGAGAGACGTTGATGGGCGAGAAAGTGCCGTTAATATCTAATGGCCTGTTGCAAATGCTCAATGATGCCAGCAGTGAAAGCTGCAATTTCCTCTGGGCTTTCTCTGAAATCATTTCGTATCCACTCCTGCATAATGCCTACCGTGCCATTGGACACAAATGAATATATTTTTTTCAGGGCATCGGGACTGTACGGCTCTGCCAACGGCTGCCACTCACGGACAAAATTGGCACGCCCAATCAACTGTATGCGCTCTAGCAACTCCTGGTTACCGTGTTCTGAAAAAATAATCTTGCTCAATTCTTGATTGGCATAAACGACCTGGCATATTTTCAAGAGCAGCTTTTCACTGTCCATTTCACTGCCAATTGCCACAGTAAGCTGATCAAACAGTTCATTTTCAATCTGAGACAGCAGATTTTCAGGGCTGTGATAGTGTGCATAAAATGTGTTGCGATTAATATCAGCCTTTCGGCAAATTTCGGTCACGGTGATTTTTTGAACCGGTTTCTCTCTTAACAGTTCAAGCAGGCTGTTTTTCAACACCATTTTTGTGTATTTTACGCGGCGATCTTCTTTCTTCTTCTGCATTTTCCTCTCATCCCTCACTTAATATCACGCCCATCAAACATTAAAAGCCCCATAAATAACAGACAGTTTTACTGCCAGCTGTCTTGTAAAAGACAGTTGATAACGAACTGCCTGTTGATAATCGAACACGTTGTATGAAAATAATAAAAAACGAAAAATTTGCAAAGGGAGTTTGTATGAATCTAAAAAATCCACCTCAATTTGTCTCTGGCGGCAAACCCATTATTGGGCATACCCTGGAGTTTAGACAAAATCTTTCCCGCCTGGATCAGCGGGGCCACAAAGAACATGGTGATGTATTTGCCATGAAGCTGATGAATCAAAATATGGCTGTGGTGACTGGCGCAGATTACAATAAAAAATTCTATCTGGAAACAGACAAATCGCTAAATATTACTGATGTTTACAGTTTTCTGAAGGCATCTTTCGGTGAAGTGTTGTTTATTGCCCCGCACGAAGAGTACATGAATCAACGGCCGATTCTCCAGGCAATATTCTCACGCACCAAAATGGCTGATTATTTGCAAGCAATGCAAGTTGAAGTCCAGGCATGGCTTGATGGGCTGGGGGATGAAGAGGAAATTGATATTTCTGCGGAAACGCTGAATCTGACACAAGCCGTGGCTGGCCGAGCCTTCATCAGCCCCAATTATAAAGCAGAATTAGGTGAGTCATTTTGGCAGGATTACGATGCCATTAGCCGCTCAATTGATCCCGTGACGCCGCCAAACTGGCCTTTGCCAAAATTTTGGCGGCGCGACGCTGCTAAACAGCGCATTCAAAAACGCCTCAAACAGCTCATTGCCAAACGTCGGGAAAACCCAGACGCTTACGATGATCTGATTACCCAACTTTTTGAACAACCTAAAAAAGACGGTCAGTTTATGACCGATGAGGAGATCACGATCTTGTTCATGGGCTTGATTTTTGCCGGGCATGAAACGACGGCAGGTCAAGCAGCCTGGAACATCATCCTATTGCTGCAACACCCGGATTATTTACGCCAGGTGCAAGATGAAATCGGGGCAAATACGGAGATTGGGCAGCCGCTGGATGGACGGGTGATGCGATCTTTACAGCATGTTTACTGGGCAATTGACGAGACGGCACGGCTACGGCCGTCTGCCCCCATGCAGCTAAGAATTGTCGAAGAACCGATTGAATTTGGCGAGCACGTAATACCATCTGGCTGGCTGTTGCGCGTTAGCTCTGCCACTTCACACTATCAGGAAGAGGTGTTTGCCAACCCGGAGGTTTACGATCCGCAACGCTTTTCACAGGCGCGCGGCGAAGGCAAGAACAGCTTTAACCTTGTCTCTTTTGGCGGTGGGATGCACAAATGCACCGGCATGAATTTCGCCAATAACGAAATGGCGGTCATCACCACCTTGTTGTTCCAGCAATTTGATGTGGAACTCATCACGCCAGACCCACAGGTGTTAACTGGGGTCGGCGCAAACCGCGCCACTGAGGCAATCATCCGATACCGGAAGAAGTAAGGTGATGATTTGATGGAAGGGGAAACGGCCGTTTCTCCTCCCATCAACCTCTATCCACGCAAGTCCAAAGTCTACGACATTCTCAACTTGTGATTTAACATTTGCTCCAGAATTGGCTTGATATTGGTGCGGATGTCATATTGAACATCCCCTTCATATCGCGGCACATACGTTTCATAAACCCTTTTTAGCTGGGTGTGGTCTTCATCAATATGTACGATGTTGTAGGCATGGCTCACCACATAAAATTCGTTTGCCTTAATTTGCTCCATCGCAATGTCGATGAATTCATCAGTGGGCATCCCGTGCTGCATATTTTCTTCTGGGCCTAATTCGGACACCACAAAGCCCGGACAAATCAACCTCACATCAATAAATTCAGGCAGCTCTTCGCGCAAAGATATGGTGATGGCGCGAACGGAATGCTTTGTCGCCACGTAGGCACCATTGAATGGTGTGCCGTGGAACAGCGAATTTTCAGAGCCAATGTTGAAAATAACCGCAGGCGTACCCTGCTCGATGAACCGTTTGCCAAATACTTGCGAACCATGAATCACACCAAACACGTTGACATTCATGATTGCTTGAAAATGTTCAATTGGCATATCCAACACAGGGCTGTGTGGGACCATCATACCGGCATTGTTGATGATCACATCGACCTGCCCATACGCATCCCAGGCAAAATCGGCCAGTGCTTCGACATCCTCTCGTTTGGTCACATCGGCAGTAAGGTATTTTGCTTCAATGTCCATCTCAGTCAGGCCAGCAACCGCTTCTTGCAGGCGGTTTTCACGACGCGCACTAATGACGATCTTGGCGCCCTCTTTTCCGAAAGCTTTGGCGAACCCAAAACCGATACCTGTGGCCCCACCCGTAATGACGACAACTTTATCGTTAAAATTTTTCATGAGTTTCTTCCTTTATTAGTTTGACAATGTTAGATTCACGGGCCACGAGCCTTTCTAAGCCGTGACTTTCGTGAGCGAGTACGATTATCCAAGTGTTTGACAACCAATTCAGCCGCCTGGCGTGACGACAACTGCGGCAACGGCAACGCGGCTCGTAGCAAGGTACGAACGTTAACAATCGATAAATTGGGCAAAGTATCCGTTTCGTAGGCAGCCAACAAAGCCGGGTCACGAGGATATGCCTCCGTCCACTCGAGCAAGGTTTCGGTGATGAAGGCACTGGCCATGATGGTCAAGGCGAGATGGTGAACCCAGGCAGGGTACTTCTGGGCCTGAAATTCATCCCACCCCAACTCCGATTTGGCGTCCTGATGGGCCCGTTCGATGAAGTAGCGATGCGACTTGTGCCGGGCCATTGTCTCCAGAGGAATATCAGCCGGGGCATTGCTCAGTGAATAAGTAACTTTACCGTTGGCGCGGCGGATCAGCAGCCATTCCTGGCGGCAACTTCCCTCTTCACTGACGGTCCACACCCGTTGCCGGGCAAATTGGGCAGTGAGATGGCCCCGTTCATGTGGACGAAGGGTGATGGCGGTGAATGAGAACGCCGATGCCAGTTGTTCAGGTGTGGTCTGACTGCCTAACACAGTAATTTGGACATGCTTGCGCTTTGGTTCCCGGATGACCTGAGGTTTCTCCAGATAAAGCGACAAGTTGCAGGGAATATCGGCAAAGTATTGGATGGACAGCTGGTCTAATTCAGCCCGCAACCAGTGGCTGCGGCCATACAAGCTGTCGCAGTCAAAGGCGTCAAAGGCGACGCCATTGGCCAGGACCCGCTTGACCATGACCAGTACCAGTTCGATCTTGGTCTGAAATTCCCGGTCAGCGGGGATGGCTAGCTTGTTGCGTCGCCGCGCATAGGCCGGGGTGAACCATTTTTCTGGCAAGTACAGTTCGCCATCAATCCAGGTGCGGTAGCCATCTTTGGCCAAGGCCAAAAACACACCCACCTGACTCATGTCAACTTTTCCCAGGCGACCATTGTGCTGCCGACTGCTGCCGGCGCTGCCATCACCGGCCTTCTCCTCTGCACTTTCATCAGCAATGAGGACACTGCCTTGCTGGTAGTGGGGCAAACTGCTGATATCTTGTTGCAGGACGGCGATCAAATCGTTCCCGGCCCAAGGTGAATCGGCGATGAATTGTTGCAGATTTTGTTCGGGGATTCCCGCTACACGGGCAATCCCGCTGATATGCCGGTTGCTCTCCATTCGTAACAAGCCACTCAGGTAATGATAGCCATATTCACTGGTATCGCGTGTCTTGGTTTTCATCCAATAACGATAACGTTCATGATACTGGTCAAGCCGCTCACCCAATTTATCGATAGCTGCTTCATTTAGCCCCCACTGGGCTAACCGTGAAGTTTTTTCTTTTCCATTTTCAAATTTTACTGATATTGGCTCTCACGAGCCTAATTTAACATTGTCAAATTAGTCAAGCCGCCTTGCTCTGGTTTTATTGGCAATTTTGGCAACGGCCGTAAAACTCCACCAGATGCCCCTCCACGGCAAAGTTAAACCGCTCGGCCAATAGCTGCCCCACTTCCTGCAAGCTACATTCATCAAACTCAAACACCGCATCGCACCCAGAGCAAATCAGGTGATGATGATGCCCGCCATCGAGCAAAATGTAATGGGCTGCCCCGGTGCCCTGGTAAACCGGGCGAATCAGCCCTAGCTCACTGAGCAGTTCCAGCGTGCGGTACACCGTCATTCGCCCCACGGTAATGTCTGTTTGATGGATCACTTCCAGCAAGCCATCGGCCGTGATATGCCCACCGCAGTCCAGCAACGCCTGCACAATCTTCTGTCGCGAACTGGTGAGCCGATATCCTTTCTGTTTCAATGCCATCTGGATTTCGTTTAAGCGCGTGTCTAAACTTTGTTCGTTCATAAGCAATTTATTTGCCACAGAGTACATGACCCCAGAAAAGTTTTTCTCTATTATCCTCTGTGTCCTCTGTGGCAATCACTAATTTTGTCGCCAAAGGAGGCCGCGTTGGGGAGCAAAAAGATAGGCCAAAGCAAATACGGCCGTTGCCACCAACACCACCGCCGGCCCCGAAGCAATGTCTAAATAGTAAGACGTATACAGCCCAGCCGCCCCAGAAAATGCCCCAATCGTCGCCGCAATAGCCATCATCGGAGCCAGGCGGCGGGTGAGCAAGGAAGCCGCTGCCGCAGGCGTTACCAACATCGCCACCATCAGGGCAATGCCTACCACCTGCAACGACACCACAATGGTAACAGCAATGAGTACCAGCAGCAGATAACGCAAAAAGGTGGCGGGCAAGCGCAGTGTCGTGGCCAGCACTGGATCAAATGAGATGACCATGAACTCTTTGTAAAAAAAGAAAACTACAAGGAGAACAATGAGACCGAGAACGGCCGTTGTCCACAAATCCCCGCTTGTCACCCCCAGTAAATTGCCAAATAAAAAGTGAGCCAAATCAATGGTGTAATTGCCCGTCGCCGACAGCATTGCCACGCCCAGGGCAAACGACCCGGCAAAAATTACGCCAATGGCCGTATCTTCTTTGACTACACCCCGACTGCTGAGGGCACCAATGCCAACGGCCGTAAACACCCCCATAATCAACGCCCCCACCGCCAGTGGCCAGCCCAGCAAAAAAGCGACCACCACACCGGGCAAAATCGTATGCGCCAGCGCATCCCCAAAAAAGGCCATACCGCGCAGCACCACGTACGTGCCCAGCACTGAGCAAACAATGCCTGCATTATTGACTAAACCATCAAGCCGATCATGCTTGGCGAGAAACGCCTTCACAAAACTTTTGACTGATGAAAAGCTGGCCAGGTCAAGCTTCATAACCTCAACTGAGCCGGGTACATTTCCCATTTCCGCAAAGGCTTCTTTACCTGCGTCAACCCGACGGCAGGCACCGACAACGGTCGCCCCTTGCTTGGCTAACTGCGTCGCCGTCGCCAGCCCAGCCCCACTGTTGGCTCCAGTGACAATATAGACCCGACCACTCAAATCTTTTTGCAATAACTTTGGCTCACACATCAAAGTTGTTGGCATATCAAACTCCTATCATTAGTTACTTTGTTTACAATTGCTACATTCCCTTTCATACTTCAATCCTTGTGACCTAGAGGCCGGGGTCGATTCCAGTCATCTCGACCGACAGGTCCCACAGCCGCTTGGCAAGACCGGGGTCTTTGCTCTTGTCCGTGGAGTCAACCTGCTTAGCCGGCCCCGACCACTCACCGAATCGGCTTGGACCGAAGTATTGACCGCCATCAACGCCCGGAGCTGTCGCACCAAGCAGGGTCGGCCACGCCCCGGCTTCGGCGGAATTGGCAAAGAGCATGATCAGTGGCATCAGCATACGGAGAAGCCGTACCTGGAAGCCGGAAGTGAGGTAGCGTGGAAGCTCAGTGTCGGCGACACCAGGATGTACCGCCACCGAGATCGTTGACGAGGCCTTCGCCCTGAGCCGCCGGTCAAGCTCGTACATGAAGAGTAGGTTGGCGAGTTTGCTCTGGTAGTACCGTTGCTGCGGCGAATACGACTTGATGGCGTTGATGTCGTCAAAGTTGATGTCACCATTGCGATGCCCGACGCTCGACACGGTAACAATGCGCGATTCTGGGGTTGCTTCCAGTTTCGGCAGCAGCAGCCCTGTGAGGGCAAAATGGCCGAGGTGGTTGACACCAAACTGAGCCTCGAACCCGTCTTTTGTGGCAGTTTTCGGAGTCGCCATGATGCCAGCGTTGTTGATGAGAACATCGAGCTTCGGCTCGCGGCCAACAATTTCTGCAGCCCTGTGTACAGAGGTAAGATCGGATAGGTCGAGGCTGACAAGCTCTACGTCGGCACGAGGATGAGCCTCGGCGATACGGGACAGAGCATCCTGCCCCTTACTTTGATTCCGACACCCCAGCAAGACACGGCCACCTTTGCCAGCCAACGCTTTGGCAGCTTCAAAGCCAATACCGGTGTTGGCCCCCGTGACAAAAAATGTCTTTCCACTCTGGTTGGGTACGTCTTTACTTGTGAAGTTTGTGATCATTTTATGATTCCATTTGTTATCTTTCGAATTTGTTACAGGACGCTCTATTTATCAAAATCCATCCTGCCAATGTGATGCCCAACGCTGCTCACATTCACCTCTACTTAAACTGTTTTGATAGATTATCAATCCGAGAGAGTTCTGCATCAGATAAGGTAAAGGTCATGGCACCGACATTTTGTTCGGCGTGTCGCACTTTGGATGCACCGGGAATGACAACAACCGTATCACCGTGGAAATTGAGCAACCAATTGATAGCCACTTGCGAAGCTGTCACGCCATGCGATTGAGCGATATTTTCAAGTGCATTGACTAATTCGCGGGATGATTCGATTCTGCGGCGCAGTTGGCTCCGCCGGAGAAATGGACGGCTATTGAGTAGTTCCGGGTTCTTGTGAAACTTGCCGGTTAGCAAGCCCGAGTCAAGGGGAGAATAACCAATAATCGTAACCCCCAGTTCCTTGGCCGTATCAAGAACTCCATTTGTCTCAATACGGCGGTTAAGCAGGTTATATCTGACCTGATTAGATGCCAATCTCATCCCTCGGGTGAGTAGCACTTCATGAGCCCGGCGCATCTGGCGGGCACTAAAGTTACTGATCCCAATCGAACGAATTTTTCCGGCTTCTACCAGATCAGCCATGGCATTCATCTCTGACCTGCGCGTTGTAAACCCAACGGGGACATGGATTTGATGGAGGTCAATGGTATAACCATTCAAACATTCTTGGCGTTCGCCAATGGTCCTGCCAATCGAGCGAGCAGTTCGTCCCAACGGGTTCCATTTGGTCGCCACGATAACTTCTGAATCACTTTTTCCTGCCAGCTTTAGTGCCCGCGCAATGGCGCGTTCGGAGCGGCCATGCCCATAGAGTTCGGCCGTATCAAACCAATTGATGCCGCCGTCCAACGCAGCTTGAACGATACCGTTTGTTTCCTCAACGGAAACCGGATCCCATGATCCCCTTGCCCCACCCTGCCCTTCAGAGAATTGCCAGCAGCCTAAGCCAATGGGGGAGATGAGGATGTCTGTTTGACCTAATTGTCGTAATTTTAAGTTGTTAGTTGTTGACATAATATTGTTTACTCCTGTTCGTTCCAGTTGTATTGAACACCTGTCAATTGCTCTAAGAGTTGCCACAGATGACGGGCAACGGCTTCGCTACGTGTTATGTCAAATAAATCACCGCGCCTGCATCTCAAATTGCACACCTGTTAGCTGTTCAGACAGCTGCCAGAGTCGGCGTGCATCAGCCATGTTGTGCGAGGCTTCGTTAGATTGCACAAGAATTGGGTAACCACGTGATTCCATAAATCCTTTTGGCCCGTAGTAATCACTTCCTTTGACATTGGGATCGACGGCCGCCCGAATCGATGGCAATGCCCCCATAGCGGAGCTTTGGGCAACGAGGGCAAAAAGTGGATAAAGGACTTTCCAATACCAAGCATCAAATAGATGGTCAGCGAGGCTGGTGTTAGAGCCACCGGGATGGGCTGCGACCGCAATGGCTGAGGAACCCGCTGCTTCAAATCGCTTTTGTAACTCGTAGGTAAAGAGGAGATTGGCTAATTTTGATCGGCTATACGCGCCATGTGGTGTGTAATCCTTGCCCTCTTCAAACATGAGATTGTCAAAATCCATCACGCCATCTCGGTGACCGATGCTGCTTACGTTGAGAACGCGCGCTTTTGAGGTTGCTAGAATGAGATCAAGCAAATGTCCGGTTAAGGCAAAATGACCAAAATGATTGGTACCAAACTGCTTTTCAAAACCATCTACCGTTTTGCCGTAAGGAATCCACATAATGCCAGCATTGTTGAGGAGGATGTCTAAACGGCCGTATTTCCCCTTAAAACTTTCAGAAAATGCTTGAATTGATTCCAAGCTGGCCAAGTCAAGTCGCATAATTTCAGCTTTAGCATTGGGAATCTCTTGCTGAATATCATCCAACGCGGCTTTTGCCTTATCCATACTGCGGCAGGCCAGCACCACATTGGCTCCCTTGCGGGCAAATTCACGTGCCGATTCAAGACCGATCCCGCTGTTAGCGCCAGTGACAATGATCACTTTGCCAGTCAGATCAGGTATTTGTTTCGCTGTCCAGTTATTATTTGGCATTGTTTTCACCTAACTCCAATTCAACTTGCCGGTTAAAAAATTTCGATATGCTTTCAACTACAGGATCGACATATTCAGGTTTCCAATACATGTCAAAATGTCCCGCACCGTCTAGCACTAATCTGTCTTTTGGGCCATCGAGCTGATCATAAAACTTGATGGCCGACCCTTTTGAAAAGGCGTTGGATCCATACGCCATGAATACAGGGGTTGAGCGAAAACGCTTCGTTAAGCCGAAAAAGTTCAACCATTCGATAATGGGGATGAGTGATAGAATGCTGACCCTGTTTTGCCAATTTGGTACATCACCAGGCATACCCGGAAGATAATAGAATGCTCCCATACCCACCTTTATTTTGTCTTCGTCTGCATCTTCAATTGCAACTTCCGGAACCATAGGCCCAAATTTTATGTCTCGTCCGGTAGCAAGGTACCAAAGCTTTGCCGCCCCGCCGATCATATACACCAAGTCAAGAGGTATAGGAAGTACACTTTCATCTTCTGAAAGAAACGTTGGGCTAACCATAGCCTCGGCTTTTATTCTGGAGTCATATGCGGTTTCGTAAGCGGAAATGCCGGTGCCTACGCATATGCCCATGTTAAAAATATTGTTGGTGTCGACTTGTTCTAGGTTGCTTACAAAATCAATGGAGCTTTTTACATCGTCAACTTGCCTTGAAATATCAAGATATAAGGAATGACCACCGCTCTCGCCAAAACCTCTGGGATCAAAAGCCACGGTAATAAACCCTTTTTGACTCAATTTTTGAGCATATAATCCCGCAGTTTGTTCTTTTACCCCTGAATTGGGAGGGGTAATCACGACGACTGGTCTTTTTTCTCCAGCCACAAAATCATCTGGCATATAGAGATCGGCAACAATCTTACTGCCGTCGCTAATGTACTCAACCTTGTTTTTCCCTGGTCTCAGATTTGATGAGTCAAATCTGAAAGTGTCAGAACCAACTGGATCGAATTGTCGCCGTCCGAGTAGATTTAACGGTATTGAAATTAAGGTTAATCCCAAACCGATATATAGACCGACTTGTACTGTTCTGCCCCACCAAACGGCCGTATTAATTGGCACCAGCATCAAGACCAAGGCAAATCCCAAGCTAATAACCAAAGCCAATAGAACGTATCTCCAAATTGGACTTGTTTTGAGTGTGATTTTAGGCATTATCTTTCTCCTTAGTGAAATTGAAACTGAACATTAGTCAGTTTCTCTGCCACTTCCCAGAGTTTTTTCGCATCATTTTCATTGTGTGAGGCTTCACTTGATTCTGCGAGCACGGGATACCCTCTGGGTAAGTGAAACTTTCCTTCAGGACTGTAAAATTCCCCGCCTTTAACTACGGTATCAACAGCGGGTCTGAGCAGCGACAAAGCACCCATTTCAACACTTTGTCCAACTGCTTGGGTAGCGATGCCACCGACAAAGGCGATAAACTCATTTAACAAATTCCCGGAAGCTTGATGTCTTAACCAATTTGTTCTCACAAATCCCGGATCCACTGAGACAGAAATACAATCAAATCCGTTGCTTTCAAAGCGTCGTTGCAGTTCATTGGTGAATAATATGCCCCCAAGTTTTGAAGCGGCATATGCTTCTCCACCATGAAACGCTTTGTTTTCAAACATCAAATCATCGAAATCGATTTGACCACTTCTGTGTGCAAAACTGGAAACGTTAACCACTCTTGACTTGGGTGTTGCCTTCAATACATCTAGTAACAGGCCAGTCAAAGCAAAATGACCTAACACATTTGTGCCAAACGTAAGCTCAAACCCATCCTCTGTCTCCCTTTTTTCAGGAAGAAACATAATGCCTGCATTATTTAGTTGCACATCCAGACGGTCATATTTAGCCTTGAATTCATCTGCAAATTGGTGGATGGATTTCAGGCTGGCTAGATTAAGTTGTATGATGTCTAATGAAGCATTGGGAATCTCTTCCTTTAGTTCGGTTAATGCGATATTTGCTTTGTCCATATTGCGACAAGCTAAAATCACGCTGGCTGCTTTTCGGGCTAGCTCTTTTGAAGCTTCAAACCCAAGACCTGCATTTGCGCCTGTCACGATGAAAACTTTGTTTTCTAGGTTGGGAATATTATTGGTCGTCCAATTTGTGTTCGGCATGATTTTCTCCTCATCTGCCCTAATACTTGTCTTAACAGGCGGATGCAAATTCAAGTTTGCCTACTCAGAAAGTCGATCTGCTTTTGCAAAGATGCAACTTGAATAAACCTGACACCATTCGGCGAAGATGATAGGGGTAGCGTGGTGATTTTGTTGTGGCTTATTTCGTTCAGGCTTCCCCCCTTGAACGGTCAGCAAACGCCCATATGCACTCTTCCTATCTAAATTTTGGGCGTTTGCTTTTTGTCTTAGGCTGGCTTTAGACCTACCAAGCCATAGCTTATATCAACCAATTTGCGGGCTTTATTCAAATCCTTCGCATTGGGGTTGGGAGATTCCAACGGCCAGCCCCCATCCCGTGTTCCTGGGTCTCGATATATCACACTGCTTTGGCTAAAATAGGCTCCTGAATGTTTTGGTGCATCATCAGAAAGCAGGCAGTGCAACGAGGTCTGAGCAGATTCTTCATTACTGTCTGTCATTCCCATCAAGTTTGAGATTGGACCCATTAGCCCCAAAACCAGATTCATAGGGAACCTAGCCCCTGAACCAAAGTTTGACCGTGCCCAGCCGGGATGAACCGAGAAGGCCGAGACGCCTGTCCCTTTCAATCGTTCCGCCAGTTCCTTTGCATAGAGAACGCTGGCCACTTTTACCTCACCATAGGCGGCAAAATTGCTGTAACGTCTTGTCTTATAATGCAAGTCGTCCAAATGTACATCGGGGCGGTTTCTTGGATTGCCCGCATGTACAACAGAAGAAACAATAACGATTCTTGATGATGGGGTTTGCTTCAACACATCTAGCAATAGCTCTGTGAGCAGAAAATGCCCAAAGTAGCTGGCGGCCCAGGAAATTTCAAAGCCGTCCTTTGTGTATTTAGGCGTTCTGTCATGAGAAACCATGCCCGCATTGCAATCCAGCCCGTCCAATCGGTCATGCTTGTTTAAGAAATTTGTGACAAAGTCATGCACAGATTGCAAATCGGCGAGGTCCAGCTTCATGACCTCATGACTGCCTTTTAATCCGGTGAAGCTTTGGGCAGCTTCTTCCCCGGCGTTAGGTCGGCGGCAGGCCATCACGACATGCCCCCCTTGCTTGACCAACTGACGGGTCGTTTCCAAACTAGGGCTGTTTCAAAGTCGAAGAATGTCTAATGCTCTGGTAGGGTCAGCCGAAAAGGCATCAATGGCCTCAGAAACGGAAGCAAAACCAGCTAGACGAGCAAGGTTAATAACGATATTGCGAAAAGCAGCCCGAACTTGCGGGGCACCCGGCTTGCAAGTTGAACAAGCATCCTCACCCATGACCACATCCCGCACCCAATGAAGACCATTTTCAATGGCTGCCCAGTGGTCTCGGGTAATGGCAATAAGGTCAGCAGGTTTTGCCTCAGCTTGGGGCAAAGAGGTTATCCCATAGACATAGGATTCACTGTATTTGTTAGGTTTGAGTACCCATCGCTTCCGCTTGAGATGAAAAACCTGAGCCACATCAGGCCAGTGCGGATAGGCATTGTTAGTCGGTGCACTCCATAGCTCACGAATTTCCAGACGGCCGTGTCCCTTGTTGACGCTTTTGTAATAAAGAAATGGAGGCTCGTTTCTGGGCTGTGGCTGGGCAAACCGTGCTTCCAACGACCAAAGCAAGCGGGGATGATTGCCTTTGACATACATCAAATAATGACCCCCAGCTTGTCGAATCTGACGCACAATCGCTCTTTGAGTGAGCAATGCATCCACCGTAATGACCAATCCCTTCAGCAGCAATCGCTCAAGTAAAGGGGGGACACAGCTGATTTCATTGGTTTTGTCTTCTACCGCTGCTTGAGTAAGCACAATGCGTAACTGATGACACACAGCCGAAACAAGGAAAGCATTGGGGCTGCCCAATGAAGCGGCGCGTCGAATGCTTTTGCCATCGATAGCAATGCCCCGAGCAATGCCTGCTGCGACTAATTCTTGATGGACTTGATGCACCCATGCTTGAATACTGGCTTCAAGGGCTTCTGGTTTTATCTGCCAGAATACGCGACACAACATAGCGGCCGATGGGTGATGGTGTGGCTTGATACCTAGGCGCGATTTGCGCCCTGCTGGCATATATTTGCCCCATCTTGCCATGCCCCGAGCACTTGTTTTGCCACAGAGCATAGCCAGCACGATAAAATTGAACAGACTAATCAAACTATATCGCTTGCCGCGCGGCTTGCGCCAATCGGCTATCGGGTCGAAAATGGTGACTAGAGGTGGAATTGTAATTTGCATGTTTCCGCTCCTTGCAGGGATTTTGGAAACTATGCTGCAATTTCACCTTTTTTGCGACTGCCGACTTTGAAACAGCCCTATTCCAAACCGACACCAGAATTGGCGCCTGTTACAATGTATACTTTTCCGCTTAAATCTTTTGATGCGGTTTTTGCATCAATTGCTAATTTTCTTCTTGGCATTTTTAAAAAACTCCTTTCACTAACTTAATCTATCTCAAATATCTTCTTGTGATTTGCCTAGCTTTACGCCTTGCTTAATCCAACCATTTCGTAGCTCATGTCAACCAATTTCCGAGCCGTGTCCATATTTTTGGCATTGGGATTGGGTGATTCCATTGGCCAACCGCCATCGCGACACTCTCTGTCGCGGTAGAGGACACTGCTTTGGCTGAAGTACGCCCCTGAATGGTTTGGGGCATCATCTGAGAGCAAACAGTGCAGGGTGGATTGGGCAGATTCTTCGTTGCTGTCAGACATTGAGCGGGTAAGCGGCCTTGCCACTGCCATTGCAAATCTCATTAACGGGCCGCCGCCTGATCCAAAGTTGGATCGTGCCCAACCCGGATGTACTGAGAAACAAGAGACACCGGTTCCTTCTAAACGCTCGGCAAGCTCTTTGGCATACAAGACGGTTGCCACTTTTGCTTCGGCATAGGCGTCCGTGTTGCTGAATGACCGGTTTTTGAAGTTGATGTCATCTAAATCGACATTCGGCCGATTTCTAGGCCCACCAGCATGCATCACAGAGGAAACGATTACCCATCGTGATGGCTCGCCTTGCTTCAGCGTATCTAACAAAAGCTCGGTGAGCAGAAAATGACCAAAATAGCTGACACCAACCGACATTTCAAAGCCATCTTTTGTATATACTGGTTCGCTACCGTGCGTCATCAGACCGGCGTTACAAGCCATGCCATCCAATCGATCGTATTTCCCTTGAAATGCAGCGGCAAAGTCCCGAACGGTTTGCAGGTCACTTAGATCAAGCTGCATCACGTCGTAGCTACCCGGTTCGCCAGCGAAGCTTTGGGCAGCTTCTTCGCCTGCCTCTGGTCGGCGGCAGGCCATGACAACATGACCGCCTTGCTTGACCAACTGGCGGGTTGTTTCCAGACCAACGCCGGAATTGGCTCCAGTTACAATGTACACTTTTCCGTTAATGTCTTTAGCCGCGGTTTTTTCATCAATGTGTCGTTTTATTCTTGGCATTTCAAACTCCTTATGGCCTCTTTAGCAACTTTTGACATCGACACCCATAAAATGGATTTACGATTAGGGATTGACGATTGTGCATTCGCTGGTAAGCATGTGCTTTATCCCCATTTTGTGACCGAATGAACGTCCATGTTATGTGTAATATGATACGCTTGAAAATGGACTAGCTGAATACATAAATGTTCGGATGGCTTGCACAATTGTCCGGTTGTTCCGTGTTTTTGTTCTATTTGGCACCCAATTTATATATAATTCAGCTTGTCTAACGAAAATCTCGTTATAATAAGTCAAGTGTTTCACGGTATACAATATTTAGGAAGAAAGCGAATGACCTATCAACCAAAACTCTTCGAAGCGTTTGTAAGTCGGCTGGAGCAGTATGGCCCGCAGGAGGGTGTCAACACGACCAGCCTTGATAACCTGATTGTCATCAGGGAATCTGAATCACACGCAAAGATTCGGACAGCTTACGAACCGTTTCTACTCATTGGTGGACGGGGCCAAAAGAATTGTTACGTCGGCAAGCAGAAATATGAATATGGGGTAGGCAGAGGGCTGGCTATCCTTTTATCTATGCCTGTACAAACTGAAATTATTGGGGCGACTCCAGATAATCCGTTTTTGGCGGCCGTTATTGGCCTGAGTCTGGAACGCATGTCTGCTATTTTGATGAAAATTGAGCGGGCTGAAGGATTTGCAGCGCAGCCCGCAGCCGAAGATATGTCGGGTATTTTTTCGCTGCCGTTGACGGATGCGCTGATTCGTCCATTTTTGCGGCTGTTTGAAGCATTGGAGAGTGTGCGGGATACGGCCGTTTTATCCGACCTGCTCATAGATGAGATTCACTACCGCCTGCTGTGCCACGAAAGCGGCGTTGTGCTGCGTTCGCTGCTGCACCAGCGAGGGCAAATTCAGCGCATCTCCAGGGCCATCGACCATATTCATCAGCATGTGGACCAACCTGTTTCTGTGGAACAACTAGCGGCGATGGTTCATATGAGCCGCACGACTTTTTATGAGCATTTCCGGTCGGTGATGCACGTATCGCCATTGCAATATGCCAAGTCGGTGAAGCTGTTCCAGGCGAACAAGTTCATCAGGGACGGGAAAAATGCCAGTGAAGCGGGGTATCTGGTGGGGTACAACAGCCCGGCGCAGTTTAGCCGAGAGTACAAGCGGCATTTTGGGTATGCGCCATCGGCTACGGTTGTTTAGGAGAAAGAGGTGGGGAGGAACGGCCGTTCCCCCCTCCCCACATTGCCACACTTGATTAAGAAAGGGGGATCTCTTCCGCACCCAACATTTCGATCCATACGCGGAAGCTGTAGAAAACGGGAGCCAACAGCAGCAAAATAACAATGATAAGCAATGGCATGATCTCTAAGTTGGTTATGCCCAGCAAGGCAATGACAACGGCAGAGATCAGGGCTGACCAGCCACCCGCATTGTAAATGCGCCGGTTCTCATTTGGATATTGAATCGTGTGCATGAGCAGGGTGATAGTTACCAAAACCAGAGCCAGCGCCCCTACCAGCAGCCAGCGAGCTTCACCGGGCAAATGCTCACCCGCATGTTCAACAATATTCAAAACGGCCGCTCCCACACCCACAATCCCAATCGTCATCGGCAAATGAAGGTAAAACCAGGCAAAAACCATGTTTCTACTAGGCAGCGGCTTATGATGTGAGATGAAGTCAAAGTAGAGCCACCATAGCCCCACAGCAATCAGCATTCCCAATGCCCCGGTTAAACCAACTTGAAAATCTAAATGGTGATGTTCAGCCAAACCGCCCACTGTACCTACAATGACTTCGCCCAACACAATAATGGTAAACAGGCCAAAACGCTCGACCAGGGAAGGAGAAACGGCCGTACTCAAATCAATCTGCGCCTGTATCTCTGGGTCATCACGCCCGACCATAAACATGGTTGCTGGCAGCAGTAGCGAAAGCAGCAAAGCCGCTCCCCATAGATAAAAGCGAACCGGTTCTGCAAAAAATACTGACCCTACAAAGAGTAGCGTCGTCAGCAAATAACCGGCCACAAATGGCTGGGACAACGGCCGATGTGCCGGATCGTGAACGCCAGAACGCCACCACAAATAAAGCAAAATAAATTGGAATGCAGCATAAGACAAGGCAAATCCCGTCGAACCTTCACCCATCGCGTTGTGGGCAAAAACAGCCATCGCCGCCACAGTTCCCATCTGCAAAAAGGTAAAAACGCGGGTGCGGATGTCATTGTTGCCGTGCAAATCATGATAGCTGGTGCCATTCCACCACGCCCACCACACAACGATGAACAAAAAGGCAAAACGGCCGACACCTGCCCAACTTATATCCCCAGCCAGCGCATGCGCCAATTCAGCCACAATGACCACATAAACCAGGTCATAAAACAGTTCCAAAAAGGTGACGCTGCGATCTTCTTCTCGATCCGCAAGCCTGCGGGGTGGCTGCCACCACTGCCGGAAATTTTGCCTGATTGTGTTCATATGCCCTGATTCTCCTCGTTCAACCCAAAAGTGCGACGCAAATTGAAGGTGCGCCGCACCTGGATAGTTAATTATTCCAATTGAAATGCACCCCGGTTAATTCTTCTGAAACCTGCCACAGCTTTTGGGCATCCGCTTCATTGTGAGAGGCCGCATTGGATTGCACCACAACGGGGTATCCGGTTCGTTCATTGGGTTTGTCGGGACCAACGTATTGCCCGCCTTTTATGGTGGGATCAACGGCCGCTCGCAGATTGGTTAAGGCACCCTGCGCCGCGCTTTGGGCCATCAGCTTAAAGATCGGCACCAAAATCCGAAAATACCAGCGGCGCAGCAAATGATCGGCCAAATTGGTGGTAGAAATTCCAGGGTGGGCGGCAACGGCCGTTGCCTCAACATCGTGCTTCTCAAACTGCCGCTGCAGTTCATAGGTAAAGAGTAAGTTGGCTAATTTGGAACGGCCGTAAGCATCCTGCCGATCATACCCATTGCCACCTTCATACATCAGATTGTCAAAATCCATGTCGCCGCGATGATGCGCCAGGCTGCTCACCGTCACAACCCGCGCTCCTGGTGTTTTCTTAATCAAATCGAGGAGCCGCCCCGTCAAGGCAAAATGTCCCAAATGATTGGTGCCAAATTGGCGTTCAAAGCCATCAACCGTCGTGCCATACGGCACCATCATGATGCCCGCATTGTTCACCAAAATGTCCAGCCGATCATATTTTTGGTGGAATGCCTCCACAAATTGGCGGATTGATTCCTGGCTGGCTAAATCCAACTGCATAATTTCTACATGAGCGTTGGGAATTTCTGAATGAATGTCAGCCAGAGCCGCTTGCGCTTTGTCCATGTTGCGACAAGCCATAATGGTTTGGGCACCTTTGCGAGCCACTTCCAATGCTGTTTCAAAGCCAAGCCCAATATTTGCACCCGTAATAATGATTACTTTTCCCGTTAAGTCAGGGATATTTTCTGTTGTCCAATTTTCATTCATCTGATTTCCTCCTTAAAAAATGAATAGCGAATCCCTGTCAGTTCTTCAGACATTTCCCAGAGCCGTTTGAGGACGGCCGTATCATCCAAGACGTCATTGCAATGCTGTTCGGCGGGATAGCCACGCACCCGAAATGTTTTAGGGCCGTAAAAAACACCCCCTTTCGCCTCTGGGGCCGCGGAGGCATACAGTTGTGGCAGCACGCCCATGCTGATGTCCTGGGCTAGCAAACTCTCAAAAACTGGATACAGCATTCGCTCAAGGAACGGCCTGCCAGATTGCTCTAGGCTGTTCGCTTGCAAATTGGTCATGACCAAACCGGGGTGGGATGAGTTGGCGATGGTTTCGTGCCCAGCAGCTTTCAGCCGCCGATCCAGTTCGGTAGTAAAGGCGGCGTTGGCTAGTTTGCTTTGTTGGTAAGCGGTCCAACGGCCGTACGCCTTCTCACCCATCAAATCATCAAAATTGAGTTCACCTCGGAAGGCGGCGCTGCTCGATGTGCTGTGAACACGCGAACCTGGCGTTTTGGTCAAAACGTCTAGCAGCAAGCCCGTTAGAGCAAAGTGAGCTAGATGGTTCACGCCGAGCTGCATTTCAAATCCGTCTTCGGTTTCTTTGCGCGGAATGGCCATGACGCCCGCATTGTTGAGCAAAATGTCCAGGCGATCATATTTGGCTTTGAAAGCGTCGGCAAAAGTACGCACTGAATCCAGGCTGGCATTATCCAACTGCATAAGGTCTAGCTTGGCACTTGGCACAGCTTGCAACACCTCTGCCTTGGCCTTTTCCGCTTTGCTCAAGTTGCGGCAAGCCATCACCACCGTCGCCCCTTTTGCTGCCATCGCTTTGGTAGATTCAAGTCCTAAGCCGCTATTGGCGCCAGTGATAACCACAACCTTTCCAGTCAGGTCCGGCATATCATTTTGTGTCCATTTATTACTCATAATTGATTACTCCTTTTGGTGACCAAATTATCAAAAGATTGATTAGTCAGTCAATTACTGTCAAAAAAAACTACTTGGCAATGCCCTTCCAGAAAATCTCAAACCCTTGGGCAATGTGACGGTTAAGCGGCATGTCGCGCAGGTTGTTGTCGGTGGCGTGCTGAACGGCCGCACCCAACTGTGCATAAAATATTCGCCCTAGATATTCAGGGGAAATATCAATCAATTCGCCATCTTTAATGCCTCGCAGCGTCATTTCATAAAGGAAGGCCATCTCTGCCTCCTGGCTTTGCTGTGCTTCCTGGCTGACCAAATCAGACAATTTTAGCTGGGTCATCAGGCCATAACGCACCGGGAAGCGGATGCCCCAATCAACATGCCGAAACCAGATGTGTTCAATGCACTCCTTAAGTGTGCCATTGTGGGGATAGCCTACCATTAAATAACCCATCCATTCTTGCTTAAGCTGTTTGTACACCGCGTCGATCAGCACATCTTTAGATTCAAAGTAGTTGAACAGCGTGCCGGTCGCGACGCCCGCGTGTTTGGCAATGCGGGAAGTGGGCGTGTTCCAAAACCCTTCCTTCGCAAAAAGGTCGATGGAGGCTTCGATGAGTTGCTTGGCTTTATCGGTCATGGGCAGCAGTATAATATAGATTGACTAATCAGTCAATACCCAATCTAGAGCCACAGAGAACACAGAGGAAAAAGCGGTAATCTCTAAAACCTCTGTACGCTCTATGGCAAATCTAATCAACTCCAGCGTAATCTTTGCAGTTGGGACCGCCAACTTGGGCCAGCCAGCGGGCGAAGCGCGGCGACAGGTTGTAGACAAAGGTTAGCAGTTCCAGGTAGCGTGGCAGCGTGAGAATTTGACGCTTTTTGACGATGGCGTGGAGAACGGCCGTTGCCACCCGCTCTGGCGTCAGCGCTGGTAAAAATTGGGTAAAGGGGGGCATTCGCTCGTTGGAAACGTGTTTGCGGAAGAAGTCGGTCCCGGCCACGGTACCCAGCCGCACAATCGTGGCGTTGACTGGCGAATGGGTCAGCTCGGCGTGCAAAATTTGGGTGTAGGCGTCGATGGCCGCTTTGGTCGCCGCATACGCCGCCGACGCGCCGCCCACAAACGCCCGCCCCGCCACGGAGCCAATGTTGACAATATGACCGCGCCCAGCTGCCTGCATTTTGGGCAGCACAAATTTAGTGCCAATGATCATGCCGTCGTAGCCCACCCGCATGGTGCGCTGCGCTTCTTCTACCGTCATATCCAGCACATCTGCCCAGCGGACAAAGGCGGCGTTGTTAATGAGAAGATCGATACGGCCGTTCTCCACCCAAATCTCCTCTAACCATGCTTCATACACCGCCTGATCCGTCACATCGCAACGACTCAGGTGAATCTGGCTGGCAGCAGGCAGCGTGGCGCGCTCCGCTTCGGCTTTGTCCAAACTGCCTTGCGAAAAGCCGCAAGCGTAGACAATTGCTCCTTGCGCCGCGAGTGCCCAGGTCATCGCCCAGCCAATGCCTTGGGTGCCACCCGTCACGACACAAACCTGATCTTCAAATCTTAAACCCATTGGAAATCCTTTTTAACGCAAAGGCGCAAAGAAGCAGAGAATACAAAGAAAAATCTGCGTAATCTGTGGAATTTATTCCCCGTGAACGGTTACCACTAACCGACGCCTGCCGCCCCGGTTGCGGTGTTCGCAAAGATAAATGCCTTGCCAGGTGCCGAGATGGAAACGGCCGTTTCTAATCGGCACGGTTACTGAACTGCCCAGCAACACCGCTTTGATATGCGCTGGCATATCGTCTGACCCTTCGTAGGTATGCACAAAATAAGGCGCATTTTCTGGTGCCAGCACGTTGAAATGACGCTCCATATCTTGCCGCACCGTTGGGTCGGCGTTTTCATTGAGTGCCAGCGCAGCCGAGGTGTGCTGGATGAAAATGTGGGCCAGCCCGATTTGGAAGTTGCGCAATTCCGGTAACTGTTGGCTAATTTCGGCCGTTATCAAATGAAAGCCTCGTTGACGAGCCTCCAATCGAATCTCTTTTTGTATCCATCCCATTACTTAATCTCCATAAACAAACCCATCCAAAACTGCACAAAGTGGCTGAGAGCTATATTAATCTGTGCAATATATGTGCAAATATTGTTCAAACCGTGTTACAATAGCATTATCTAACAATCTTACTTGGGATCAAGAAATCATGAAACTAACAATCAATGGAGATGAATACGATATTGCTGAATCACCGCCACGTCCTCTGCTGTGGGTGTTGCGGGACGAATTGGGGCTAACCGGCACCAAGTTTGGCTGTGGTGCCGGCTTTTGTGGTGCCTGCACTGTCCACATCAATGGCGAAGCGGTGCGCAGTTGCGTAACACCACTCACAACAATTAACGGTGAGGTTCGCACGATTGAAGGTTTGCCCACCGTAGCTGACGATGGCATGATTACGCTGCATCCTGTGCAGCAAGCGTTTTTGGAAGACCAAGTGCCACAATGCAGCTGGTGTATGAGTGGCCAAATAATGACCGCCGCTGCCTTCCTGGCCAAAAACCCAATCCCCAACGAAAATGAAATTGTTGAAGCAATGGGCGAAAATTACTGCCGCTGCGGCTGCTATTTCCGCATTAAAGGTGCAGTGGCCAAAGCCGCAGAACAGCTAGCCACGCAGGAGGAAACGGCCGTATGACCACCAAGGACTCCCCTAAAAGCAATGTGAAAAAATGGCGTGTCTCCCGACGCGGCTTTCTTATTGGCCTGGGTGCCACCGTCGCAGCGGTGGCCGTTGGCGTTCCCGTTGGTTTGCCCCATGCCCGCTTGGCAATTGCTGATCTTGTCGCTGAAGGTGGCTCATTTGGCGGCGTCGAGGCCCCTCCCACCAGTTGGTTTGAGATCACCGCCGACAATCGCATTCGTTTCTTTAATCCCAAAGTGGAAATGGGCCAGGGCGTACACACCTCCCTCGCACAAATTGCGGCGGAAGAGCTAGAAGTAGATTGGCAGCAGATCGAGGTTGTGCAAGCCAATACGTCACAAGGGCTAAATGATGGTGCTGGCACGGGCAACAGTAACTCCGTTTCCAGCACCTTCACGCCGATTCGTGAGGCAGCTGCCACTTTGCGCGAACTGCTGCGGCAGGAAGCGGCACGGCAGCTTGGCGTTTCGGCCGCCAGCCTGAGCGTGGCCGCAGGTGTGTTTACTGCTGGCAGCGGGCAATCTATTCGCTATGGCGACATTGCGGCCAACGCAGATGTGGCCAGTTGGGAGGTGCCTGAAGAGCCACCAACGTTGAAACCAATCTCTGAATTTCGCTTTGTGGGCAAATCAACGCCACGCATTGATTTTGAAAGCAAGCTAACGGGTGAGGCCAAATATGGCTTCGACATGCGCTTACCAAACATGCTGTATGGTGCAGTAGCCCGACCGCGGACCATCGAGGGCAAGCTGGCGCGGGCGGCCGTTGGCGAAGTACCTAACCGCCCTGGCGTCGTCGCCGTCGTGGCGGAAGATGATTTTGCTGGCGTGGCCGCGGAATCCCGCTTACAAGCGTATGGGGGTGTGGGGGCACTAGATGTAGAGTGGGAAGACGGCCGTCTCTGGCAGCAGTCTGATCTGGACGAGATTGTTACCGTAGGGAATGGTACGCGCGTTGTGGCCCAGAAAGAAGGGGACGTTGGCAATTTGCTGGATGGCGACGTGCTGACCGCCGAATTCCGCACGCCGCTGGCAGCACATGCCCACCTGGAGCCGCAAGCCGCTTTGGTAGACGTGCAGGACGACAAAGTGACTGCCTGGGTTTCGACACAATCTGCCTACGTGGTGCGCGGTGAGCTGGCTGAGGTGCTGGGCGTCGATGAAGAGCTGGTAGAAGTTATTCCAACTTATCTGGGAGGTGGCTTTGGCCGCAAGCTGAATGTGGAAGCGGCCGTCGAGGCGGCCCGTCTGTCTCAGGCGGCCGGGCGGCCCGTACATGTAGGCTGGAACCGCACCGAGGATATGCGGTATGGCTTTTTTCGGCCGTCCACCCATCACGTGATGAAGGGACGGTTGGGAGGAAACGGCCGTATCGAAGCATTGCAGCACGAAATTGCCAGCGGCGATGTGCTGTTTAGCTTCTTTCCCAGCATCGCCTCTGCTATTGTGGGCGCAGATTTTGGTGCGTACCGTGGCGCACGGTTGTTATATGAGGGCATCCCCAACCGCCAAATGGTGAGCTACCGCACCCCGCTGCCCGTTCGTACCGGGCCGTGGCGTGGCCTTGGCCTGTTGGCCAGCACCTTCGCCATTGAAAGTTTTATGGACGATATGGCGCACGCTGCCGGAATAGACCCGCTACAGTTCCGCCTTAACCATCTGACCAACAGCGACGTAAGCCGCCGCTTCCGCACCGCCCTGGAAACCGTGGCCGAGATGGCCAACTGGGGCGGCACTCTGCCAGTAGGCCGCGCACACGGCCTGGCTATAAACATTGATGCCAAAACGGTCGTGGCCCAAATTGCCGAAGTCTCTGTAGAGAATGGCCAAATTCGAGTGCACAACGTGTATTGCTCAATGGACCCTGGCTTGGTGATCAACCCGGACGGGGCGACCGCCCAGGCGCAAGGCTCCATTGTGATGGGCTTAAGCTCTACGTTCTTCGAGGAAATTACAGTTAAGGATGGGGCGATCGAAGCAGCCAATTTTGACCGCTACCCGCTGCTGACGCTAAAAGAGACGCCGGATATTCACGTACAGCTTCTGGAAAGTGGTGAGGAACCTTTTGGCGTTGGTGAACCGCCCATTGGCCCCATTGCAGCGGCCGTGGGCAATGGCGTGTTTGCTCTTATGGGGCAGCGGCTCACCCAGTTGCCCATGCGGTTAAATAGCTAGATTCACAAAAAACCGATTTCTTTGAGAAATCGGTTTTTTATTTTTCACGGTCGCGGAGGAAAAAGTACAGCGCAACGCCTAAACCTGCAAACAGCACCACCCCGCCTACAACCAGCAGCAATAAAACGAGTGACATAAAAATCTTCTTCTTACCTTTCTCGCTGTTGCCAAAAGTAAAGTCCCGCAACCACAGCAACAAGTAGTAAACCCCCACCGCAAACAATAATCGCTAGTTCAGAAACGCCAAAAGCAACCATAATGATTACTCCCGATCCTTCAAAAAGAAATAGAGGCCAACGCCAACTGCTGCTAGTGTCAGCCCGGCCCCGCATACAACCAATAACATGGCCATCATCAGCTTAATCCTTTAAGGCATAATCTCTACAATCACACCCTGCTCGGCCCATTCATACAGCTGGGCCACATTTTCATTGCTTAGAAGTATACAGCCATAGGTCACGGGCGTCCCCAAATTGCTGGTCCACAGCAGGTTTGCTCCGTCGCGCGTGGGGAAGCCGTGGAAGCCGTTCATAAATTCTACGTTGGGCGCGGGCTGGTAAATTCCCATGAAGCTGGGCATCCACAAATCCCAGTTGGCAGCGTAAGCATTGGGTTCGTGCGTTTGAATCTGGAAGACACCAGGCGCGGTAGGGCTGGAGGCAATGCCGGTACTGGCCAGCCATTCCCATTTGAGCGCACCATTTTCATACACCCAAGCACGCTGCTGGCTTATGCTGACCACAACGCGCTTGCCATCTACCACCGGATATGGCAGCAATTCGTCCGGCGAGGGAATGGTGAGCGTTTGCCCAACGATAAGCGCGTCGGCTACGCCGGGATTGGCTGCTTGAATCCAGGGGTAAGGAATGCCGACTTTACGGCCGATTCCGGCAAAAGTATCGCCCGGCTGCACCACATACTGGCTGGGGCTGTGATAAATGCGTAGATCGATGCGCTCCTGTTGGTTTTTGATGGCGTCGGCAACGGCCGTTAACGCCAATTCACTGTCCAAATACCGATTTTCACCCAGAGCCACGTTGCGCTCAGTAAAAAATTGGGCAGCCTTGTCTGGCTCGATGACCCAATCGAATCGTGTCGTGTCGTTGGGATCGACAGCCAGGGTGAGCCAGCTACCCCACACCTGCGGCCCTACCACCCAGCTCACTGCCTCGTCGCGCACCGGATCGGTAGCGTGGATGGTGATGGTGGTACTGAGCAACGCCTCGGCCTGAGCCACTACGCCGCTCACATCGGTGATGGCGGCAGGAACAACCTGCATTGCCAACGGAATTGGGCGGCTTTGGGCCGCCTTGCCGTTTTGGTTAACGGCCGTTGCCCCTGTTTGTGCCAGGGCAGAGACGGTTGCCGTCACGTCTAGCATTTGCCCATCAACCGCAGGAGTAACTGTCACTTGACCGTTTTCGATAATCAATCCGGCATTGATAGGTTCTACAGCCAGTTCATCGGCACGGGCTTGCAGGGTAGTTTGAGCAACGGCCGTATCCAATATCCAAATTGGCTCTACCGTCATCGCTCCAGTTTGGATTAGCTCAAACCAGGCGGCAGGGGTACGGCCGTATTCGTGCGCATTCTCGGCCGTCGCGGTGGCATCCATTGTTAGCCCCAGCTCTTCAGCAGAAATGAGCCAAACAGTTTCACCATGCGTCAGCCGAATGGTTTGCTGGCTAGAGAGCTCGCTCAAGGCCACAGCCGCCTCGCTAAGGGTCATGCGCCCTACATCGGTGCTCATCACCCGCACACCGGGCAAGACCATCTCGCTCATGTAAAACAGGCTGGCACCCGCAACGGCCGTAAAGCCAATGGCCAGCAGCGTCAGCAAGATTAAGCCAACAAAGAGATGTTTGAGAAACGGCCGTTTGCGACGAACTGGCGGCGGCAATACGTCTGGCTGAGCAGCGGGAAACCAAAGTTGGGTTGGGGCTTCTGCCATCGCCCGCACCTGAACAGGTGATGCCGTGTCTGTTCTGGATGGTTTGGGTGCAGCGGGTCTGCGGAAAAATTGGGTTTTGAGTTCGCTGGTTTGCATTGAATCGTCCTGTACAAAAATGGGTTATCTATTGAACAACGTCAGCATACTGGACTTTGTTCCGCTTTGCCTGACGCTTGCCTGATTGTTGTTATGCTGGAAGGGTACGGCCGTAAAAAAGCGGTTCCCAGGCTATTACCTACCTAGGAACCGCCCAGACAAGAGGAAAATTTATCTAGATTCCCACTTTACTGCGTCAAAACCAACAAGGCGGGATAGGTAGCTTTCGCCCGTGACGTCGGCCAGAGAAACGTACTCACTGCTGCTCCCTCGGAACCAATACGTGCCAAGAGATACCCATTGGTCACTGTAAGCCAACTGGTTCACCACGCGCAGGGTGAAGCCATCCCGGTGGGAGACCCAGTAACGGGCTGAGGTCGTGGTAGCGTTTTTCGATGGGATAAATACAAACACTTCGTACCGGCCAGCATTCAACGACGGATACCAACGTGCCCAGTTGTAGCTACTCCGGGCATAATCGTTGTTGTAAGTCCAGATCATGCCGTTGTTGTAGCCTGCGGTGGATGAACGCCAGGATGACGCCGCACCGCCAGTCACAAAACCGGGGCTGGTGTTGTCAATCACAATCGCTCCGCTGGGAGGTGGAGGGGGTGGATTGCCACTGTCCAGTGCCCAGCTCAATTGTGCGACTGCCAAACCACCATGCTCGTAATATTCCATCTTAATCGGCACATTGCCAGATAGATGAATAACATCAGAATAGGTAGCGGCGGCCTGATCAAACCATTTGTCGATTAGCAGATGGCCATCGACCCAAAGGCGCACACCATCATCCCCAGTGATGGTAAAGCGGTAATTACCAGCGGGGAAGTTAATGGTTCGTGTCCAGCGTACCGAGAAGTTGTCGCTAGAAAGGCCGGGGGCTGGCACGCCGTTGCCCCAGTTGAAGTTGATGTTGGCGTCGTCGCGCACCAAACTGGGTGAACCGGCCAGGGTGCGGTTGTGGAAATATTCGCCGCGCCAGTTGACGATATCGTTGGGTTTGGGTCCCCAGCTAAATTTGGAGACGGCAAAACCACCATTTTCATAATACTCTACTACCAGTTCATGATGCCCGGCGGAGAGGGTGAGGTCTGCTGTGAAGGTGAGGACGGAATGATCATTCCACTCGTCGATGATGCGGTTGCCGTCTACATAGACGCGAATGCCGTCATCGGCAGTGGCGGTAAAGCGATACGTGCCGCCGGAAACATCTATGTATTTGGTCCAGCGTGCGGAGAAATCGTCTGAGGGTAGGCCACTGGGGCTACCTGTGCCCCAATCCCAGTCAATTTTGGATTCGACCGTTTCTACTACAGGGTTCCCGCTCAAGGTTTTGTTGTTCCAATAGGACACATCCCAAACCGAAGCGGTATGCTGACCCGTGGGGCCATCTTGGGCTAAGGCAGCTTGCTGAAAGAGCAGCAATCCAATAAATAAAGCTAATACAATCGTTAATTTACGGTACATGATTTGCCTCCTAAAGATACACTGCTTTGTTTTTACGGTTCTGTACGAGGTTGTCGGGTGGCAACGGCCGTTTGTAACACCTCCCTTTTTTAATTCACGCTCTTTTTACGGCTGGCTGCGCACGGCCCAGCGCCCCGAAGACGCACTCAACACGATGAGTTGATCTTGATCATCCTGAAAGTAAATGAACAGCCCCTGGTTGGTTATTTCCTGCTGGATGGGGGTAAGGTAGCCTATCTCTGGTGCTAACGCCCAGCCCAAACGCTGCCGCACCCAACTGTTCCCGCGCCAGATGCGGCCAAAGCCACTTTCCGGTACATAACGGCCGTCTGGCGGGCTGTATTCGTCGTCTGGCATAGGGCCATCGGGGATGCCGCTTTCTGGGAAGGCATCAAGCGACTGGCTGGCATCATCATGCAAAATGAAAATAACTTCCCCTTCATTCCAATATTGACCATCCTCTAGCCAAACCATCGCACCATTTTCAAAACGCTGGAAAGCAGCGGCCGTTTCTATCGGAGACGCAGCCGGGCAAGTTGTTGGGGGGCCAGCAAAAAACCATCTATCCTCCGGACAAAGAACCATCAGCACCTCAGACGAATACGCGCTTGAATCATCCAGAAAGGCACGCAGTTCCAGATTCAGATTGGTGCGTGTTGTGGGATCGACGGAAAATGTATAGGGGCCAGCCAGCGGCGCATCCTGGCATTGCCATTGGTCTGACAGGGGAGGTGCCATACACAACAATACCGAGGTAGCAATGGTGTTGTAATTCACGGTAGCACTGTTTCCGGGCGAAACAGCACCTGTAGACAATGTCAGCCCGTTCAATATTTCCGCCCAGGCGGTCGTGGACGTGGCAGTTGGTTGTGGTGGTCTAGGGGTAGCAGGTGCCTGGGTGGGTGCTGGCAACGGTAGTTTGGTAGCAGTTGCCGAAGGGGTATCTGTGAGTGCAGGAACGGCCGTTTCTGCTGGCGTGTTGGCTATCGTAGGTAAGGCTGTAGGCGTAACCGTGACTAACACCATCCCTTCGGGAATTTCAGCGATAGTGGTGGTGACCACCGTCACTTCTGGTCGGCCGCTGCTGGCTTTGGTTTCGACACCAAACTCCAGCTCACCACAGGCAGCTAATCCCAAAACAGCTGCCAAAACCAGAACATACAGTAGCCAATAAACCAATCCCTTTTTTGTGTCAATCATGACAACCTCCACAATAAACATATCTCATTGGTAGGGTAACAAGTGGGTGTAACGGCCGTATGGCACAGCGGTAATCAATTTAGCAGAGGATGTGGCAGATTTGTTACATCAGGCAATGGGCAAGCGCAGAATTACCAAAGTACCCTGACCAAGGCGGCTGGAAAGTGCCACTTGCCCCCCGTGCCGAGCCACAATCGCTTTCACCAACGCCAGCCCCAACCCGCTGCCAGGTATGCCACGGGCAGCTTCCCCCCGGTACAGCTCTTCCCAAATGTAGGGTTGGTCGGCCGTAGCAATGCCTGGCCCGGTATCGGCTACCTCAACCATGACAAAATTGTCTTCTTCTCTGGCACGCAGCTCAATGGCGTCGGGTACGGCCGTATATTTCAATCCGTTTTCTAGCAAGTTGTAGATGGCTAAAAAGAGCAAATCCCTATCTCCCAGCACGGAGGGCAGCGGCCAGGGAGCTTGCGGTACGGTCAGCGTCAGCTTGCGCCCCTCACTGCTGGGATGTTCTTGCGCCAGTTCAAATACCTCCAGCAACAAACTTTCCATCTCAACGGAAGCCAGCTCTAAAGGCCGTGTCTCCAGCTCGGCAATCTTGCGTAAGTCAGCCGTAAGCTGACTCAAGCGTACCGTTTGCGCCTCAATGGAAGCCAACGCCTGCTGAGCCGCTTCGTCCTGTCCATTGCTCACGTTTGCCAGCCCAGCCCGCATGGCCATGAGAGGATTTTTCAATTCATGATCCAGCCGTTGCAAAAATCGGCGGCGGTCTTCAGCGACAGTGGCTCGCAACGACTTTTCTGCCTGCGCTTGCTGGTTCTGTTGGTGTAAATGCCACCCAATCGCAGCGGCCAGCAAAATTGTGGCAGTAAGGCCAGTGAGCAGAACGGCCGTACTCAAACTAATGCGTAAAAACAGTGTTGGGTTTGCCAAACGGGTTTGACCGAACAGAAGCGCCAGCAGCAGCCCCACAACAAGCGGTACGCCCGCACCCAGCCACAATTTTTGCCTCATGTTGCCCCCTGCACTGGCGCAACAAAACGGTACCCCTGGCTAGGCACGGTCTCGATAAACGCAGGATCGTTGGCATTATCCCCCAAGACGCGGCGCAGTTCAGCAATGCGCGAATCAACAGTGCGGGTACCTGCCGGATACGCCCACCCCCAAACATTGTCCAGCAGACGTTCCCGGCTCACCAGCTCATCGGGGTGCGTCATCAGGTATTCCAACAGTGTGAACGCTTTGGGCGTTAGGTGAATTTCTTCATCGCCTAACCAGGCGCGGCGCGTTAAGCGATTGAATGTGAGGTTGCGACTTGTTAGCTTTTGGGCGGCAGTTAACGGCCGTTCGCCAGGCCGCGCCCGCCGCAGAACTGCCCGAATGCGAGCCACTAGCTCATGTGGGTCAAATGGCTTATTCAGGTAATCGTCTGCACCCTCTTCCAGCGCCATCGCCCGCTCAAACGCCTCGCCAACTTGCGTCAGCAAAATAACGGGCGTCCAATCCCCTTGCTGGCGCAGTTGGCGCAGCACAGCCCGGCCATCCATTTTGGGCATCATCACATCCAAGATGATGAGGTCGGGCGCAGATGCCTCTACCTTCGCCAAAGCAGATTCACCATCGCCAGCAACAAGAATAATAAAGCCACTACGCTCTAAAAATGGTGCCAGATTTTCGGTAATGGCTGCTTCATCATCTACCAGCAGCAGGGTTAGTTGCGTCGTCATGCAAAAATTGTAGCAGATTTGGGGAACGGCCGTTGTGCCGAAACAGTTACATCTCCCCACCGAAACCTACACGCTCAGGACACAAAAAAGCCTGGCAATCATGCCAGGCTCGTTAATATTGTTTGGAAATTAGGCTCTGATTCACGCTAAAATCAAACCATCCTTTACGGCTAACTCTTTTTTAAGCGCATCCGAATTTGACGCTGCCAGCGAAGCAGCTTTTGCTTAACTGGCTGCCATCGCGCTAAGAAGAGTAAGGCCACAATGCCAGTGTAGATGGCAGGTTCAATGTAAACGTTCTTTACGAGCCAAATGAAGTGAACTAGCACCAAAATAATGATGAGATAGCTCAGCTTGTGCAGCTTCTTCCACCGCTTGCCCAGCCGCCGCTGCCACCCTTTGGTCGAGGTAATGGCTAGCGGAATAAGCAGCAAGAAGGCAATCGTGCCGACCAATACAAATGGCTGCTCAACAATGCCATCAACAATAAAAGCCAGATTTAGTGCATAATCCAGCCAAACGAAGGTGAGCAAATGCAAACAGACGTAGAAGAAAGCGTAAAGGCCTAACGGCCGTCTCAGCGGAATCATCTGCTTCCAACCAAAGGCAATGTTCACCGGGGTCACCGCCAGCGAGAGCACCAGAAGCACCAGCGCGGTAGTGCCGGTATGGAACAAAATCTCGCGCACGGGGTCTACACCCAAATTATTGGTGAAATATTCTGCTACCAGCACGGCCAGCGGCACCCAAGCACCCAAATGGGTGAGCCAGGTGAGTAGCTTGGCCGTTTTTTTGTGGCTGCGGCGTTTGGGTTGGGTGGAAACGGCCGTTTCCCGGCCAGAAATTACAGACATTTGCTTACTCTCTTTCGTCACAGTGCTTTATCGTTTAGCTGGATTGCGTCGTATCATAATCTGGATCGTCGTACAGATGGGCTACCTCATCACCGTACCCATTAAACAACAGCGTCTCACGCCGTCCAAACTCACCAATGCGCCGCTCTGTGGCCTGCGACCAGCGCGGATGAGGCACATTTGGGTTCACGGTCGCAAAGAAACCATACTCGTTGGGCGCAGCCTTCATCCACAAAGATTCCGGCATCGTGTCTACCAAATCAATTTTGACGATTGATTTAATGCTCTTGAAACCATATTTCCACGGTACAACCAGCCGAATTGGCGCGCCATTTTGAGGCAAGAGTGGCTGACCGTAAAGTCCTGTACTCAAAATTGCGAGATCATTCATCGCTTCATCAAGGCGCAGCCCTTCCACATAGGGCCACGGGAAGAGCGAACTGCGAACGCCGGGCATATTGTCCGTATCCTCAATCGTTTCAAAACGGACATATTTTGCTGCCGATGTTGGCTCTACCTCATTCAGCAACTTGGAGAGCGGAAAACCCATCCAGGGGATCACCATCGACCAGCCTTCCACACAACGCATCCGGTAGATGCGCTCTTCTTGCTCAAATGCCATTAACTCTTCCAGGCCAAACGTTTTTGGCTTATTGACCAAACCACCTACATCAACCTGCCAGGGAGCCGTTGGGAAATTTTTGGCTAATGGAGCAACGCGGGTTTTGTCGGTAGTAAACTCATAATAATTGTTGTAGGTGGTTATTTCCTCAAGGCTATTCAGCGGATCGCCACGTTCGTCGAAGTTGCTGCTAACAGTCCCTGGCATGGCATCTAGCACGTAACTTTCTTCAGCAGAGTTTCCTGTGGCAATAGTGGTTGCCGCACCATCGCCATCAGCAACAGGTTCTGCATCTGGCGCACCGCAAGCGGCTAAAAGACCACCAGCAACGGCAGCGGCAGCCCCGCGCATAAAATGTCGGCGTGAAAGATACACAGATTTCGGAGTTATCTCAGATGAAGGAATCTCGATCCTGGAACGTTTTTTAATTAACATGCTTCTTCCTCGAATGTTTTCTATCTATTTGAGTATGCAATTATCCTTAATCTTATGATCTTTTTCTAAATAAATTCTTATGAGTTGATTACAAGCACCAAAATAAGTGACAAACCCAGAACTTACACATTCGCATTTGCCGTACTGGAGAAGTTCAACTTTTGTCAAAAGTTGAACTTCTCAGCAAGTGTCTTATATACGAAAAAACCGAGACCACTTGTGCCTCGGTTTCAAAATTTGTTCACAACAATTTCTAGGGGGAAATAGTGACGGGTAGCCGAATCTCCTGGTAGCTATCCCCTTCGCCAGCGGAGATCGTGAGTATGGCCGAGCCATTGGGCGCATCCTCCGGCACGTCGAGATCAATGGCCCAGAAGCCAAATTGGTCCGCAAATGCTTTGCCAGAGGTAACGAGACGGCCGTTTCCGCCAACATCGTCTAGCTCCAGCACAATGTCCACGGCACTCTCTGGCACGTTAGCCGCCACGCCAAACAAATTGGTCGCTTGCCCCGCATTGAAACTCAGTTCGCCCAGATTGCCCAGGTTTAGCAAAATCGCCTGGGGATCGTCTTTGGCCCGAAGCTGGATGGGAATGAGGGCTTCTCGCCAGCCGCTTTCTTTGTACTCACCGGTGTAGGCCACCGCACAGGCGGGGCCTGGCTCAACGTTTTGCGGCAGAATAACAAAGCCATACCAATTCCCGCCTGACAGCGAAATTTTTTGGGCGGCGATAAAGTTGGTACATTCATCGACCAATACGCCGATGGTAAAGGCACCATTGATGAGATTTTGGCTGTCGCCCTGCATAAAGAAGGCGTAACCGGCCACGGCCGTTTCGCCTTCAACTGGCTGCACGAGCGAAATATACGGTTCTTCAGTGGTGCTATCAAAGGCGACCGGATGGGTCTGCTGGGCCTGGGCCAGATCGCCGAGGGTGGCGGTGAGCAAACCGGGACCGGACGCAGATTCGGCCAGCGTGGTAATGAGTTCCCAACTACCGCTATCGCCGTCGGGGATGATTTGATCGGATACGGCCGTAAACGACCCAATCGTCAACGTCAGCGTAATTGGATCGGTCGTAGGCGGCTGCACCTCACCCCGGAAGGTGACCTCGCGGCCGGCCAACAGCGTGGTAGCCGGGGCCGGTTCTACAATGGTGAGCGTGTAGTTAGGCAGGGTGGCCGTCGGCGTCATGGTGGATGTGGCGGTGACTTCTGGCGTGGGAAAGAGGGGTTCTTCTGTTGGCTCCGGCTCCGTCGGGATGATTTCAGCCGTGGGCGTGGCGGTTGGTGGCTCAGTTGTGGCTGTTTCGGTGGGGGGGATGGCTTCAGCAACGGCCGTGGCTGTTGGCTCTGTGGTAGCGCCACCACAAGCAGCCAAACTCAGCAAAATAACGCCCACCAGGGTAAAAAACACTAAATTTTTCTTCACGCGCATCTTCCTCTACAACACCTTGAGAAAATTGTTAGCCGCTACAAAATCTAAAAGACAAGCGGCAATTATATCAGAGACCAAACCAGGGTAGAATATACCTTCCGCTGATTTAGGCAATCGTTCATAATTACGCCCCTGGTTCAATCGTAATGGTGATGGTGTGCGGTTCGCCCACGTAATTGCTGTCCTTCACCACAATCAGCCGCAAAAAGTAGTCGCCCGGCGGCAGTGCCTCGGCGTGCAGCATTTCCAATGGGCCATTGACGACGGGCTGGTCGTGCGTGTCGCCTAGCGTCACCCAATCCACATTGTCGCCATTAGGGATGCCCAACTCGATTTTGTAAAATTGCACCACGCCCGGTTCAAAATCGGCTGTGCCGATGATGGGCAGCACTCCACTCACCTTATCTCCCTGCGCCGGGCTGCTGATGCGGTAGACGGCTACCCGGTTGGGGTCACGCGCCAAGGCTAACAGTTCTTCGTTACAAACGGCCGTTGGCAACAACGCCACATTATTCGCCTGCGCCCACTCATGGGCTGCCTTCACGCTTTCCGGGTTACGTGGCGGCGCGAGAAAAATCTGCGGCAAAGCATCAGGCGGCAGCAGCGTGGCGTCTGTGCCTTCCGCCAGATGGCAGAAAAGTTGCGGCGGCGGTGCGTCTTCATCCGCTTCGGCACCCAGCAGCACCTCAGCGGGAACGGGCGGCAGCGGCACGGCGGGCATCCGCAGCACGGCTGGCTCCAGTTCCTCCCAGGCTACCAAATTGGGGTCGATAGCTTCAGCCACGGCAGGGGTGTTGTTCACCAGGAACAGTTCAGTGCCAGCGGGCGTACACTCTGTGGTGCCGATGGTGACGGACGGGATGCTGCACAACGGCCGTTCTTCCAATCCCTCTGGCCGCACAAAATCAGTTGGTGGCGCGACGCCGTTCACGTTCAGCACGGCTAGCAGGTCATAGTTAGTGTACACCGCCTGCATGTAGTCGCTCCACAGCGGCGCGGCTCCCGTCAGGCCACTGATGTTGATCATTTCGCTATTGTCTGTGTTGCCCGTCCACACACCCACGACGAGGCCGGGCGTGTAGCCCATGGTCCAGTTGTCGCGGAAGTCGTTGGTGGTGCCGGTTTTGGCCGCCGCCGGGAAGGGCAGCGCCAGCGGATTGCTGCGCCCCATGGCTGGCACGCGAGCGTCGTCATCGTCCAAAATATTGCTAATCAGGTAGGCCACGCGCGGATCAATGACGGAAACGGCCGCTTGTGGGGGCTGCTCAAACAATACTTCTCCATTGCTCTTTTGCACGCGCAAAATGGCGGTTGGCGTCACCTGGTTGCCGCCGTTGGCGAACACGGCGTAGGCGGCGGTCAGCTCTAGCGGAGTCACTTCGGCACCACCCAGCGTCAGCGAGAGGCCGTAATTACTGGAATCCTGATTCCAACTGCTAATGCCCATTTGCTGAGCAAATGCCAACATGCGCGGCACGCCTAAATCCTGCAAAACCAGCACGGCCGGGATGTTGTAGCTGTTGGCCAGTGCTGAACGCAGACGAACAGGGCCGTGGAAACGGCCGTCATAATTCACTGGCGAATAGGTCTCTCCATTAAATTGCGGATAATCCACCTCTACGTCCCACAGCAAATCAGCGGCCGTCCAATCGGCCTCGCCCGTCTCATCGGGGGAGAGGGCAGCAGCGTAGGTAAGCGGCTTGATGCTGCTGCCCGGCTGCTGTAAGGAGAGCGCCACGTTCACATGGCCGTCAATGCTTTCATCTTTGTAATTAACGCTGCCCAGCATGGCCAAAATCTCGCCCGTACCTGGCTTCATCGCCACCAAGGCAGCATTGGTGAGATTGTGTTCTGACCCAACGGCGGCAACGTGCTGCTGGGCTAGCTGCTCCGCCAGCCGCTGGTAGCTTAAATCGAGCGTAGTCGTGACCCGCAAACCGCCATTGGCTACCGCTTCCGCCCCGTACAACGCTTCTAGCTGCTGCCGTACGTAAACGGCAAAGTGGGGGGCTTCCAGGCTCACCTCTTGCGGAGCAAAAGTCAACGATTCCTGGTAGGCAGCCACGGCCTCATCCTGGGTGATAAAGCCTTCGCTCACCATCAAGTTGAGCACCAGCCATTGACGCTCTTTGGCCGCTTCCAGATTTGCCAGCGGGTCTAGCTCTACCGGACTTTGCGGCAGGCCAGCCAGCAGGGATGCTTCACTCAAGCTCAACTCCTGGGACGATTTGTCAAAATAGGTGTCGGCGGCGGCTTCGATGCCGTAGGCGAGGTTGCCGTAATAAATTTCGTTGAGGTACATCTCCATGATTTCATCTTTACTGTAATCCCGGTTCATAATCCAGGCAAGGATGATCTCTTTGGTTTTGCGATTGTAGGAGACTTCGGTGCGCTCTTCGTAGTCGAAGGCAATGTGGCGCACAAGCTGCTGGGTGATGGTGCTGCCGCCTACGGGACGGCCGTCTGGATTTCGCAAGTTAGCGATCAAGGCGGCTACCAACGAGGGAACGTCGGCACCGGGATTTTCGTAGAAGCTATCATCTTCTACCGAGACGGTGGCATGGATAAGGTGAGAGGGGATTTGGCTGATGGGAACGGCCGTACGCTTCCCCTCGCCGAAAAATTCCCAAAGCAGCTCACCATTGCGATCAAAAATTTGGGTGGTCTCGAATGTCTCTCGGTCACGGGCAGCGTCGAGCTTGACAATGCCATCTTCAATTTCTTGCGACAAGTTGGAGTAGACCAGCGTCCCCGCCACCATCACGCCACCAAAAATGAGCAGCGCCAGCAGCAAAATGCCGCCAATGAGGGCGCGACCCAAGCAGCCAAAACAGCCGCGTCGCTTGCGAGCTGGTGGTGCGGTAAATTGAGCTTGCTGTGGCGGTGGTGCCTGCGGCCTTTGAATTGAAGCCATCGGGCGCGTGGTTTGATCTTTGGTCATGGTATCTCCTGAGAATAGTGGTTAGTCGCCGATGGTTAGTTGTGGTCGCTAGCCACTAAAACTAACCACTATAAACTGTAGCCAAACGGCCGTACCCTCACTTGCCGCCCCCCACACGATTCACAAACGACAACCTGACGCGCTCCACGCCCAACAAAAAAGAGCACCCTGCGGGACGCTCTTTTCGGTAAACGGTTATCCGTAATCAGTAATCGGTGACCACCTACCGCTTACCGTTTACTGTTCACGGGTCTTACCCACGGCGAAGCATAACAACGCCCACGCCAGCCAGCAGCACCAGGATTGCGGCAACGACCAAAACAATGCCACCAATGCTGCTGAAGAAGCCACCTTCATCAGCGGGGGCGGCGTCGCCAGCTTCGGATGATTCCGAGGTATTGTCGGCGGCTGTGTCGGCAGTAGATGTGTCAGCAACGGCCGTGTCCTGGGGATCAAAGCGTGTGCCAAAGGCCACCGAAATCTGGGCACCTTCCGCTACAGAAACGGCCCAGCTTGGTGAGGTCGTTGGCTGATAATCTGCCGGTGGGAAGATTTGCACCTGGTACGTATCCGGTGCCAAATTCTCAAAGCAGTACGGCTCGCTGGCCCCATCGGTGATGTGGGTTGTTACCGTGCTGCCACCCCGGAAGATGGTAATGGCGGCATCCGCCTGCAAGCCTTCCGTGCCATTGTCCCGAACCCCGTCAGCATTTTGGTCGTCAAAGGCAGCGACGCAGATAGTGCCGGTAGTGGATGCCGCCGCAACTTCTGCGGCAGGGGCAGCGAGAGCTTCCGTTTCTGTTGCGCCACTATTGGTGCCTTCTACTTCTATCACTTCTTCAGGGGCATCCGATTCTTCGACAGGTGTTTCGGCCGTTGGTTCAGGTGGTGCCACCACCGCACCGGGTTCTCTAATGATCAGCTCCTGCCCAACCGTGATGAATGCCGCATTATTATTCAACTCTCGAATAACGGGCAGGGCTTCTTCAGGGGTCAAACCCAGCGCAGGGGCGTAGCGAATGGCAATTGTCCAGAAGGTATCACCCGTGTTCACCACATGTATAATGGCCCCATCGGGACGGGGTGTGGGGGTAGGAAATGGTGTCGCCGTTGGGCCAGCCTGGGCCACCGTGCCACCACCGCTGCTGCCACCAGAGCTAGCAGGCACTTCGCCCGTGCTACCCAGCGCGTAGAGTGCCACGCCATCCATAAAAAAGCCACTGTTAACAAATGGAACCTTAGAACCCATTTCCAAGAAAATGATCATAGATTCAGACGTGGCCGTGAAATCCCAAATATAGTTGATGCTGTTGAGATAAAAGCCCGCAACGTTGGCAGCACCCCAGGTGGGGCTGTAGTTGAGGCCCGCACTGCGCCAGCCAGAGCCCGTTGGCCCAACGCTAAACCGGATAAAGCCAGCATCTGGTCGAGCACCTGGCGGCTGCTTGCCACCATCGTACGATTCCACAATGTCTACATAAATTGGGGCAACAATGCGGTAGTTGCGGCCCACTTCCAGCCCAGAAACTTCTTGCGACAAAGCCACAAACAAAGGTGCCCACGGCTTGAACAGCTTCAACGTATAACTACCATCACGGAAAAAGAGCGGCCGTTCTGCTGGGGGCGCGTCTTGAATGTTCCAAACAACCGTTTCGGGGCGGTAGGCTACCACACCGTCTGTGCCTTCAAAGGCCACCCCATCGAGCCAGTGCATGCGCCAGCCGTTGGGCACGGCAATCTGGGGGATGCTGTCCTGGTTGAAGTAACCAGCTTCAAACCCCCCGTTCTCAAACAGGTTGCCAGAGATAATGTCGTCCTGGGCCGATACGTCATTTCGGGGAATGCTGAGCAAGGCAACCAGCAGGGTTGCGACAAGCAGCAGCACAGGTTTTGTAACTTTACTTTTCATGTTTCTTATTCCTCCACACAACAATGCCCGGCAGATTTGCGGTTTAGGGGCATTGCCTCTTCCATGTGTTGCGTTGGCCTATTCTGCAATTTTGATTGATAAGCTCCGAACTGCTTTTTTTGTCCAACATCGTATCCAGACAAAAATATAGCGCAACGACAAATTGCGCTACAAACAGGCGAAAATTGTAACATACCGCTCAGGAAACAACAATTTTGGCAAGGTGTGATATGATCCGGCTCATTTTTGGGCTTGACCATTTTTAGCTTTAACGTTTAGGTAAACAATCAGGCCTTGGGAATGTTGCAAATATGACCCGTGACCGTCCCCTATCTTCTTCTAATGAGAAACCTGGCGTTAGCCAACGGCCGTTCCCACGTAGGCAAACGCCATTTTTCCTCTTTCTCATCACGCTATTAGCTATACCTGTTTTGCAGCCGCTGTTCAGCAGGCAGATCAGCTGTGGCTTCGACACAACCTTCCATTTGTGGCGAGCAGTGCAGGTAAGCGCGCTGCTGGAAGAGGGCATTTTGTTTAGCCGCTGGGCACCCCAGATGGCGCATGGGTATGGCTACCCGCTGTTCATGTTCCAATCCCCCTTTTCGGCGCAGCTGACGGCCGTATTCCACCAAGTCGGTCTTAGCTGGCCCATCGCGCTCAATCTAGTGTACGGACTGAGCATCGTGACCTCTGGCTGGACGATGTGGTGGCTAGCACGTACTTTTTGGGGCAATTGGGGCGGGCTGGTGGCGGCAGTGGCTTACCTGTACGCACCCTTCCACGCCTACGTCGCTTTTTACCGCGCCAGCTTGTCGGAGACGGTGGCCTGGAGCTTGCTGCCGCTGGTGCTGTGGGGCCTTTACCGTTGGCAGCGTGATAAAAGTGGCTGGGGATTGGTTACGGCCGTTTTCAGCTTCATCCTGCTCATCTATACCCATGACGTGACGGCCTATGCCTTTCTACCCCTGTTCGTGGGCTGGATTGGATTATGGGGATGGGTAGACGGCCGTTCCTGGCAAATGTTGGTACGGGGCGTCCTAGGATTGCTGCTAGGCATTGGCGGAACTGCTTTTTTCTGGCTGCCCGCCATCGTGGAACGGTCGGCTATCCAGTTTGGGCGGGCCAACAGTGCCTGGCCCTTTTTGTACGTCAACAACTTTTTGCCGCTAGAGCAGCTTTTCGCCCTGCCCCGTAACGCCGATCCCAGCTTGCTAAACGATTGGCCACCGCGCGGTTTGGGCATATTGCTGCTCATCGTGGCCTTGGCCGGAGCAGGATTGGCCTGGCGACGGGCGAAGGCAAGCCGTTGGCTGGTGGGCTTTTTGCTGCTGGGGCTGGCTGGTTATCTTTTCCTCACCGTGCAGGCGTCAGAATTTTTGTGGACGGCCGTTCCCCAGTTAGCCGCCTTCCAATTCCCCTGGCGATTTTTGGCCCCCGCCAGCTTTCTGGCCGCCTTCTTGTGCGGCGGTGTCGTTTATCCGCAGATTTCGCAGATTAACGCAGATCTATCTTTTTCTCCTCCGCGCCTCCGCGCCTCTGCGTTAACTCTATTGGTGGTTGTGACTCTATCTGTCGGGCATTGGGGCTGGCTGTACCCGGATGTGTGTGACGCGCCGGATGATTTGACGGTGGCTGGCATGGTGGCCTGGGAGCAGGCGACGCAGACGCTTGGCAGCACGGCCAGCGGCGAACTGCTGCCCCGCGCCGTCGAAATCGTGCCACCCCCCTCGAATCCCCCCGCCTGGCAAGCCCGCCTAGACCCTACCACATTGCCCACCGAAGCAAATATACTATCCATTAACCACCAGCCACTAGCCACTCAAATTGAATTAGAAACGGCCGTCCCCTTCACCGCCACCCTGCGCATTTTCAACTTCCCCGGCTGGCAAGTCACGATTAATGATGAATCGGTTCCGATCACCCCCTCAGACCCGGAAGGCTGGATAACATTTCCTGTGCCAAACGGCCGTGCCACCATCCAGGCCACCTTCCGCGAAACCCCGCTGCGGCTGGTGGCGGATGCTGCCTCGCTACTCAGTTTGATTCTGCTAACTGCGATTATCTGGAGCAGGCAGGGTAATCAGTATTCAGCATTCAGTAATCAGTCTTCCAATTACCAAACATTGATTACTGATTACTGGCCACTGGTTACCGTCGCGCTGCTGCTCATCGTTGCCAAATTGCTGCTGGTGGATGCAGGTGGCACACCGCTGCGGCAGGCGCGTTTGCAAGACGACACGCTGGCGGGCGTGGCGCAGCCAATGGACGTGACGCTGGGTACGCCGGACAATCCGGCGCAGGTGCGGCTGCTGGGGTTGGAGGAATGGGAAACGGCCGTTCCCGCCAACAATCCGCTCACCCTCATCCTCTACTGGCAAGCGTTGCAACCACTATCCGCTAATTACAAAATCGGGCTGACGCTGCTGGATGAAAACGGCCGTCGCTGGTCAGACGAAGGGTTGCGCGACTACCGCTGGCTGCGCAATCCCCCGCCAACTACAGGCTGGCCAACTGACCAGTATGCCCTCACCGCTTACTTTGTGGATTTGCTGCCCGGCACGCCGCCCGGTAATTATCAGCTACAGCTCTCCTTTTTTGAGGAAACCAGCCTAACGCCGCTGACGTTTTACAACGCCAGCGGCCAACCCATCGGCTCACAGCTTGATTTGGGTTCGGTGATCATTGAGCCACCAACCGACCCATGGCCTACCTCGCTAACGATGCAGCATCGGCTGGAGGTTACAAATGGCTCCGCGACGCTACTGGGGAGCAACCTGGATCGCACCGAAGCTGCGCCGGGGGATTCGATGTTGGTGACGCTTTTTTGGACAGCACAGGCAGAAACGGCCGTTACCCTCAGCCTTATTGACGAAAGCGAAAAAGCAGTCACCAACCGGCCCATCACCTGGCAAAATTTCGGCGAGGGGGCGTGGCGCAGCCAAATTCCCTTGCAGCTTCCAGTGAGTTTGGCAAACGGCCGTTACCAGTGGCAGCTTACCTTCCCCAACGGGCAAGCGGTACGCTGGGGCGAGCTTACCATCACCGCGCCAGATCGTTTGCGAGAGATGCCTGTGGTAGAAACGGCCGTCAACATCACCCTCAGCGAGCAGGCAACCCTGGTTGGCTTTTCGCTGGATGAGCAGTCGCTGGCGGCGGGGGAAACGCTCAATTTGGAGCTGGTGTGGCGAGCGGAAACGGAGTTGAGTGAGAGCTACCGGGTGTTTGTGCATCTTTTGGCTGGGGACGGCCGTATCGTTGCCCAATCCGACGGCCTCCCCGCAGGCTGGACGCGCCCCACCACCGGCTGGCTCCCCGGCGAATTTATTGTTGACCCACACGCCATCCCCCTGCCCGCCACGCTGCCCCCCGGCGACTACACGCTCACCACCGGCCTCTACCTACCCAACGCCAGCCGCCTCCAGCAGCCCAATGGCCGAGACAACATCCCACTCACCACCTTCACCCTGCCCTAAAAAATCACGAATTTATCGAATAATACGAATTCATTTTTCAATTATTCGTTTTATTAGTTCATTCGTGCTATTCGTGATTATTCTTCTTTATTCAGATCGAGTTCACCAACTCTTTTGCAGGATGATAAGCTCTTCAATGTTTTGGCGAGAGGGGACCGAATCGTAGGGGAACTCGCGGTGCTGGAGGCTGAACCCGTGTTCAGTGAGCAGTTCAATCATGGCGTCTGGCTGCACGACAAAAGGTGGGCCGCCAGGACGTTGGCCGATGGGAAAAGCGAGGCCAATATACAGGCCACCGGGCTTAAGCAACCGTGCGGCCAATGCTGCATACTCCCTACGCCGCGCCGGGTCGATGGCGCAAAAGCAGGTGTATTCAAGAATGTAGTCGAAGCGGCCGTTCATCGCCTCAGGCAATTCAAAAATATCTGCCTGCAAAACCTGCACCGGGTGCTGGTCGTCGTTCAGCAGGTGCATCGCCGCCACGGCGTCAGAAGCAAAATCCACCGCCAGCACATCGAAGCCATGCTGAGCAAACAGGCGAGCATCGTGGCCGCGCCCGGCTCCCAGTACAATCATCTGGCCCGGTGGATAGTCGCCATTGGCCGCCAGTCGGGCAAAAACAGGCGTCGGGTAACCCAAATCCCAAGGGGTGCGATTATCACGATAATGATGTTGCCAAAAATCAGTGGAGTTTGTTTCATGTGCCATGCAGCTATTATACTGGGCTTTGTGTCGAATTTGGCAACGGCCGTTCGTCGTTGGGTAGATGCTAGGACTGGCAGTCCTAAACTTCTATTTTATACACAACTACATATTTAGGACTGCCAGTCCTGATAAAGATCTGTTATTGTCAGCAAGGAGATGAAAATGAGCACAACCACCTTCACCAATTTCCCCCAAGAAGGCATCCAATTTATGCACAACTTGGTGCAAAATAACGACCGCGAATGGTTTAACCCGCGTAAGGAACTTTATAAAACCCACATCGTCGAACCCGCCATCGCCTTCATCGAAGCAATGGGCAACCGCTTACAGCACCTCTCCCCCAACATTCAGTACGATACGCACACCAACGGCTCTGGCTCGCTCATGCGCATCTACCGCGATACGCGCTTTAGTAAAGATAAAACGCCGTACAAAGAGTACGTTGGCATCATCTTTTGGGAAGGCAGCGGCAAAAAGACAGAATGTCCCGGCTTTCATCTGGGTATAAGTGGCCGAGGCGCGGGCATTCACGTGGGGATGCACGGCTTTCCCAAGCCAATGCTGGCCGCCTACCGGCAGGCGGTGGTGGATGATGCTTTGGGTGCGGAGTTGGTGGCAGCGGTAACGGCCGTTCAGCAAGCGGGCTACACAATCGGTGGGGAGCATTACAAGCGCGTGCCGCGTGGCTTTGACGCTGACCACCCCCATGCCGACTGGCTGCGCTACGCCGCTCTTTTTGCCAGCTCTGGCGGCATTCCCGCCAGCGTCGTCACCTCAGACAGCTTCCTGGACGTTTGCTTTGACCATTTTGAAAAGATGGCCCCGATTCAACGCTGGCTAGTAAAAGTGGCGCAAACGGCCGAAAAGTAATGAAGACCCCTCTCTGAAGTGGAAAATGCATTGGTTGTAGCCGCGGATTCTTCCCGCGTTCTGGGTGCGCGGGAAGAATCCGCGGCTACATAAGGCGTTCTATTCCGATAACCAGTTGGCGAATCAACGATTGGCGTTTATCATTCCCCAATGGCAAAAAAGATCGCCCCATACGGTTCCTGGAAATCCCCCATAACCTCTAATCTCATCGTGGCTGGCTCGATTGGCCTGAGCCAACTGGTGCTGGCTGGCGAAGCGGTTTACTGGACAGAAGGACGGCCGTCTGAAAACGGCCGTAACGCCCTTGTAAAATGGACCCCCGGCGCTGGTTACGAAGAGCTATCCGCCGCCGGATTTAACGTGCGCAGCCGCGTCCACGAGTACGGCGGCGGCAGCTACGCCGTCCACGACGACGTCATTTACTTCACCAACTTTGTGGACCAGCGGCTGTACGTGCAGTATCCCTACAGTGAACCCGAACCGCTCACTCCCAGCCAACCGCTCCGCTTTGCCGATAGTTTTGTGGATGCCAGTCGGGGCCGCCTCTTTTGCATTCGGGAAGACCACAGCGAACCCGGTGTGGAGCCGACCAACAGCCTCATCAGCCTAAACCTGGATGGCCACAATGAAGCTGGCATCGAGCTGGCCGCTGGCAGCAGCTTTTATGCCTCGCCACGATTGAGTCCAAACGGCAGTCAGCTAGCGTGGCTCAGTTGGAACCACCCCAACATGCCTTGGGATGGCACCGAACTGTGGCTGGCCAACCTGGATGAAACCGGCACCAGCTTGAGCAACATTACCAAGATCGCCGGGGGCGGCGACGAGTCCGTCTTCCAGCCAGAATGGTCACCTGATGGCGAGCTATATTTCGTCTCTGATCGGACGAACTGGTGGAATTTGTACCGCTGGCGCGACGGCGTGGTGCAGCCCGTTTACCCAATGGAAGCTGAATTCGGCCGTCCGCAGTGGGTATTTGGCATGTCTACCTACGGCTTTGAACGCGCCGACAGCATCATCTGCACCTACACGCAAAATGGCGTCTGGCATTTGGCGCGCCTCAACACCGAACAGGGGACGCTGACGCCAATCAACACGCCTTACAGTTCGATTACCAACCTGCGCGTTGGCAACAGCTTTGCCCACTTCATCGGCGGGTCGGCCACCCGCCCCAACGCCATTGTGCGGCTCAATTTGCAAACCAACGACACCCAAATTCTGCGCCAATCCACCGACCTGACGGTAGACACAGCCTACCTCTCTGTGCCAGAGGCCATAGAATTCCCCACCGAAAATGGGCTAACGGCACACGCCATTTACTACCCGCCACAAAACCGGGATTTTACTGCGCCAGCGGGTGAACAGCCGCCGCTGCTGGTCATTAGCCACGGCGGGCCAACTAGTGCCACCCAAACCACGCTCAATTTAAGTACACAATATTGGACCAGCCGGGGCTTTGCTGTGTTGGATGTGAATTATGGGGGCAGCACGGGATACGGCCGTTCCTATCGGCAGCGGCTCAACGGGCAGTGGGGCATCGTCGATGTGCAAGATTGCATCAACGGGGCCAAACATCTGGTGCAGCAAGGGCTGGCGGATGGCAACCGCCTGGCCATTCGCGGCGGCAGTGCCGGTGGCTACACGACATTGTGCGCACTCACCTTCCACAATACGTTCAGTGCTGGAGCCAGCTTCTTTGGCGTCAGCGATATTGAAGCATTAGCCAAGGAAACCCACAAATTCGAGTCGCGCTACCTAGACAGCATGATTGGTCCATACCCCGAAACCAAGCAACTGTATCAAGCTCGTTCGCCAATCCACTACACTGACCAGCTCAACTGCCCTCTCATTTTGTTCCAGGGATTAGAAGACAGGGTTGTACCACCCAACCAGGCAGAAATGATGTTTGAAGCGGTCAAAGCCAAAGGCATCCCCGTTGCCTATGTCGCCTTCCCCGGCGAGCAGCACGGCTTCCGCAGTGCTGAAAATATCAAACGCACGCTGGACAGCGAGCTTTATTTTTACGGCAAAATTTTTGGCTTTGAGCTGGCAGACCCCGTCAAACCTGTCGAAATCGAAAATCTGTAGCCTATGAATTATTCTGGGCGGTAAAAGGAGTCGGCTGGTAGCAGCGGCTCTGGCACTTCAAACGAGTCCACAATCTCCACAAAAAAGACATTGGCCAACGCCCGTATTTGATGCAGAATGCGCACCAGCTGGCGCGGGCGCAGCACCTCAATTTCCAAATGAATATGTACTTCATTGGGCGCGCCCGGCTCTGGGGTGTGAATGTAGGAGATGTTAATCCCTTCATCGTTCATCAACTGGGTGATTTCAAATAGGAGGCCTGGGCGATCATATACCTTCACTTGTAGTTTGATTTGACGCACTTCACGTGGGGTGGCTTCCCCCCAGCCTAAAATCAGCTTGCGCCCAGCCAATCGGCTGGGATTCAAGGTGTGACATCGCTCATGATGGACAGTCACGCCACCGTCTCGGCGCAAGTAGCCAATGATCGCGTCCGGGGGGCGCGGGTTACAGGTGCCACACAGACGAATCTCTCGCCCTTCAGCCTGGGTCACTACAAACTGGTCACCCGCTTCTGAATAAACAACTTTGCCGGTATGACGGGCAGGCCCCTGTGACCACATTTCTTCAACGAGCGTGGTGGTAACGGCCGTTGGCAAAATTTCGGCCCGGCCCAGTTCATAGTATAAATCATGCGTGTTGTCGTAATTAAAAGCGTGTGCCAAGCGGTCATGCGGGTAATTGTACAACCCCAACATGCTAAGTTCATCATGTAGCAACTTAAGCCCCTGGTGAACCGCCCTTTTCTGGGGCAATCTCCTAAACCAGCGGCGGGCATGGCTACGGGCATAGTTGGTCATAATATAGCCTAAATCTTCATCCAGCCAGTCACGCTGCGGCTGCGCCCGCTCCTTCTTCATGATATGTACCTTCATGCCGTCTAACAACGGCCGATTCAGGGGATAATGTATATCATTGACATAGGCAGAATAACATTGGTCCCCTAACCCTGTGTGAATGGCATAGGCAAAATCCAATGCGGTGGCACCCTCCACCAGCTCCACAGCATCGCCACGTGGCGTAAACACCCGAATTTGTTGCCGAAACACATCTTCCACTACGCCACGCACCCCGGCAGTAGGGTCTTGCGGCTCCATATTAATATTTTCGTTGATATTTTCAAAGAATGCTTCCATGCGCCCCGCTACGCCGCGTGTCCACATGGGCGTATCTGCGTAGATCCACTGTGCCAACACCCCAACTTCTGACACTTTGTCCATGGCCTCGGTGCGTAGCCGCAGCTTTAAATGTTGCCCGTTGGTATGCACCACCGTGGAATGAAGCGAGCGGTACAAATTGTCGCGGGCAACGGCTATGTAATCATCAAACGTGCCTGGTACAGGTTGCCATAGCTGGTGCAAATGCCCCAACGCTTGGTAACAAGATTGCCAATCATTCAGCAGTACAACCAGGCGCATCGTCTTATCGACATCATAAAATGAAGCCCCATTTTTGTGTAAATCCTGGTACACACTGTAGATGTTTTCTGGTGCTAAAAAGACCCGTCGCACATCCAGGTCGGCTTGCAGCAGGCAATCAAAAATTTGGCCACTGATAATTTGATACGCTTCCTGCTGCTCGTCATTAATTTGGGCCAGCCGGTTTTTGATGATGGCATGTGCTTCCGGCTCTAGCACCTCCAGTGAGAGGGATTCTAATTCATTTTTTAACCGCCAAATACCGAGACGGTTAGCCAACGGGGCATACACAGAGAGTGTCTCTTTGGATTTGTACACCTGCCGTCCGTGCGGCGTGGCTCTGATAGTGCGCATGTTATGCAGTCGGTCAAACAGCTTGATAATGACGGTGCGCACATCGTTGGTCATGGCAGCCAGTAACTTGTGCAGCGTCAGGTCTTCAATCTCCTGCTTGGAAAGCTCTTTTCGTTTGGCAATTCCCTTGGTAACGTCCTTCAACTTGGTGACGCCGTCGACCAGCCGGGCAACGTCTTTGCCAAACTGCGTTTCAATTTCCTCGATGGTTACGCGCGTATCTTCAGCCACATCATGGAGCAAAGCCGCCATGAGTGCCTGGGCATCCAGGTAATATTCTGATATGTAGTAGGCAACGGTTAGAGGGTGGGTAAAAAAAAGCTCGCCAGATTTACGGCGTTGTTCTCCGTGTTCCCGGCGAGCGAGGGCAAATGCTTCCTGCACACAAATGCGGTCTTCAGCACTAAGGTACTTGTTGATTTGGTCAAAGAACTGCTTGCCGTCAGACGCAATGGTGTGAGTCATAACGGTTAATGATATTAAAAACGTCCGAAAAGTAAACTATTTACGCTTTTTTATAGTCTACAAATCGGTACCCCACACCGCGCTCAGTTAGAATGTAATAAGGCTTGGCGGGGTCGTCTTCTATTTTTTTGCGCAGGTAGTTAATGTAAAGGCGCAGGTAATGGGTTTCATCCCGATATTCGTAGCCCCATACTTTGGCAAGCAAGGTTTCGTGGGGCACAACCCAGCCTGCATTTTGAATAAGGTGGTTGAGCAAGCGGTATTCGGTGGGCCGTAGATCAATCCGCTCGTCGTTGACAATCACTTGGTGGCGATTGAAATCAACGGAAAGGCGTTCGTCTATGCGCAGGATGGTTCTAGGCGGTGGGGCTGGCCATTCTGCGCGCCTGAGAACGGCCGTTACGCGCGTAACCAGTTCTCTGGGGCTAAATGGCTTGGTCACATAATCATCTGCGCCAAAACTTAATCCCTGAATTTTGTCATCCTCATCACTTTTCACCGTCAGCAAAATGACCGGCACCGTAGAAATTTCGCGCAATAGCTTCAGGGTTTCAAAGCCGTCCATTTCTGGCATCATCACATCCATGATGACTAAATCGGGCGTATGCTGCCGAATTTGCTCCAAAGCAACCAGGCCATTTTCGGCCTCAATAATTTGATACCCCTCTAACTCCATATTCATGCGTATAAAACGCCGCATACGGGATTCATCATCCACCACCAATACCAGGCGTGGGGCTGTTGGCTCTAGTGAATCCGGAACCTGCTCAACCATAATGTCTGTTTTTCACTCCGTTATCGAACAAAACTAACAACCTCTTCTTGATCACCAGACGGCAAGATTTGAATGAAGTTGATGCGATGCCAAGGCACCAGCATACTGGTGACTTCTTCATCCAGGTAATGTAAATCCTTGCCATCGCGTAGGCGTGGGTTGTGTACTTGAATAAACTGGCTACCTGGGCTGGGCAGCTCATCAATTTCGCATTCAAAAGCGTCTTCGTTTCTGATGTGAACAATTACTGTAATCATATGACCCCTTCAAATTCATAGCTTATGAGCAAACTCAGAGCTATTGTCTTTCTATTTTTATCAAACAACTATGGTTTATTTGTTGCAAAATTGCAAGCGGCGCAGCGGTTAATCGGTTCCGGTGTCAGACAAAAAGAGGTGTACGAGCAGATCACCAAACCGAATCTCGTCGCCACTTTGCAATGGGTATGGTTCATGTGGTGGCAAGCGATAGTTGTTGAGCAATGTTCCATTCGTACTGTTCAGATCGATGAGTACCAAGCCTTCCTGTACGGCCTGAATTTTGGCATGGAGCCGGGAGACGCCTTTTTCGGCACCGTCATCATCAGACAGATCGACTTCCGGCACTATTTCAGATGAAGCGCGGCCAATCTGAATGGCATCCTTTACGTCCAGCCTAAAACGGCGGCGACTGCTAGGAACAACAAGGGTGATTCTGGAGGCAACGGCCGCTGGTGCCAGGGCATCTTTGGCCAACGGCGGCGGCGGCGGTCTGTTGGCAAACTCAGAAAATGGCAAGACGGCCGTAATCTTTCCCGTCTCCACTAACAGAAATCCACCACATTCATTGCAAAACAGTGCTCCCTCTTCTTGCGAGGAACCACACTCTGTACATTTAATCATGCTTCTTCTTATATTGTGCTTTGTCAATTAAGGCTCGCGTTCCATACTTTAATTTTTTGCGCCCAGCCAAAGACATGGTACCCGCTCTGGAAATCTGCTCCATCTCTTGCTGCGCCTGATGCGCCAATTCCGTTTCGCCTGCTTCTAGCAAGCGGGTGCTTAGATGGTGCATCCGGGTGGTGGCCACATCCAGACGACCTGCTTCCACTTCTTGCCATACTTTCTCATTCATACGGTACATGTTCATCACCCGCACCGCTTCCACAATTTTTTCGGGAGGCATCTCTTGAGCTACATCAGACAATACAAGCAGGCGATGGGAATCTTTAAACGTTTGCTCATGCATCTGCGGCCCAGGAATATCGGCGATGATCTCGATGTTCAGATTGAGTCGCGTTTCGGCAGGGCTGGGCGCAATTTTTAGCTCCAGCAGCGCCGCCAGCGGCGAGCGTCCTTCCAGGTTGCCTAGCTGGAGCATCTCTTCGTCTACAGCAATTGGCTGGGCAAACGGTTCCAGCTTAAAGCCATATTGAATAGACACGTTGCGGTGAAGAGCAGCCTTCAGTTGTAAGTTTTTGGCATAAATAGTGCCTAATCCCTGAATGCGCTTTTGCAGATGCTGCACAATGTCGCCAGGTTGCTCTACAAAGTTAGATTGCCCACCAGACGGTGAAACGAGGGCATCCAGAAATTGATCGTTCCATTCTGTGCCCAACCCAAAGGCACTAATACCAATATTTTCTTTGGCTGTGCGCTGCGCCAGCTCTAAACATTGTGCTGCATCCCCATAGGTATGCCCATCGGTTAACAGGATGAGATAGTTGGTGTGCTTGGCCAGATCAACTTTTTGCAGCTCCTTGACGCCGGCCTGCAAGCCCTGATAAATTTCAGTACCGCCGGAAGCCTGCACTCCCCGCAGTTGGCCCACAACGGCCGTTGGATTCTCTACCTTGCCCGCAGGCACAACCACTTCCGCCCGATCGCTAAAACTGACGATGGACAGGGTATCTACAGGAGCCATTTTGTTGACAATGAGTTCAACGGCCGTTTTTACATGACTCAACCGGCTGCCCTGCATCGAGGTGCTTTTGTCTAGCACCAGGCTCAGGTTCAGGGGGAGCTGCTTGGTTTCTTGTGTCGGGGGCAAAATATCCAGCAGCAGGTACACTACCTGCTCCGCATCAGAAACCTTGATGCGGTCTCGGCTGGCGGTTACCTGCAAATTCACCATTTCCAGCGATTTGGTTTCTGCCAGCAGCGAATCGTAGGTGGCACGACGAGCCGGATCGCTGAGAACCTCATAGGCATTGGCCAAGCGCGCATAGGCAGGGTTTTTTGCTTTGTTTCGCTTTTCTTTAGGAATTTTGAGACGCAATGCGGCAAAGGCAGTCTGAATTTCTTCCAGCGTTGCCTGAGATGTAACCCCTAAAATTGCATAATACTCAAACTCTTTATCCATAAAAATACGGCCGTATCGCCCTAGGTTCTATTGGCTTACGCCTGCCTGCGTTCATAAGATCGCCCGCTAAGTGATGCAATCAGAGCTTTTTCTCAACTTTGTTTTGGGAAAACAGGAGGGCAAAATCGTTTATCAATGAAGCGACTTATAGCTGCGATGATGGCAATTACCTAGTACAGTCCGGCGGAAATCCACACGAAATTATTATGACAAGTGTGCCGGACTGTTTAAGTATTGCGCCGCAGTCAATAACCTTAGTCGAACTTTCGGGGCGCAATACTAGCCATTGAACTGCCAATTAGACAATTACCCTCCTCTGGTAAAAAGCAAACTTCTTTTGCCGGATAGAAATGAGCTTATTTTTCGCCTGCTGCACAGACATCATAAATGGTCTACCCGTCAATAATTGGTTAGCGAAACAGAAAATGTTCACCGATTACCTATCTTATAAGGAAAAGTCTACCACAACGGCCGTAATGTTGTCATTGCTGTGTGCCGCCAGGGCCGTTTCGTATAAATCATCTACCATTTGTGGCAACGAAACATCTTTTTCTAGTATTTCCTGAATGGTCTTATCATCGACAAATCCACACAAACCGTCGCTACAAAGCAGCAGCTTGCCAGTATGCGGCAGCAAGCGCATGTAAGTATCCACCTCTACCTCTTCTCCCTGGCCCACAGCCCGCAGCAGGACGTTGCGGTAGCGATAGATGGTCGCTTCTTCAGCCGTGAGCGTGCCCACATCTTGCAAACGCTGCACCAGCGAATGATCGCTGGAGATTTGCTCCAGTTTGCCGTCTGCCAGCAGGTACAGGCGGCTGTCGCCTACGTGGGCCACATGCAAGCGACGACCCAGCACCAGGGCCACCGTCAGCGTCGTGCCGCTATCTACTTCTGGATCATCCTCGAAGACGGCCGTATTGGCCGCCTGAACCGCATCTAGCAACACTTCCTGAATGGGTACATGGGTGGGTGGGCCTACCGTTTGTAGCAGCGGCATATAAATCTTGGTCAAAATGTAGTGAGCAGCCACCCGCGATGCAATCCGACTGGCGACATGGCCGTTGGTATGCCCCCCCATGCCATCGGCCACGATGTATAGACCAAACGGCACCATAGAAAAATGCCCACCAGCTTCTGAACTAAACACCATACAGGCATCTTCATTTCGATCACGCGCGCCTAGATCGCAACGAACGCCAGCACGCAGTGTGGGGTCGTTGATCGCCCCATTATTCTGAGGAAGACCCGTGTCGATGACGGCCGTATCCACTGAGTCTTGCATAACGGCCGTATCATCCAATTCAGACGTAATCGCGGCTTCTTCTACTTCTTCGGCTTCCGGTTTGCTCGCCTCTTCTTCAGGCTGAATGAATGGCGGTGTTTCGTTCATAATAAAATCCAATCGTTGTGCGTTATGCCAGCTAGGCTGGTAACGCGTAAATATAGTGGTTGGTTGAGCCGATGTAAACCACGCCATCAGCAATCGTCGGTGATGAAATAACAGGTGCCCCCGTGTCGAACTGCCAGTTTAGATCGCCCCGCTTGGTGTTGAGGCAATATACAGAGCCATCTGTGCCACCAAAATAGACAGCATCATTCCAGACAACCGGCGAAGAAGCGATTTGGCCTTCAATATCAAACGTCCACTTCTGGCGCCCTGTGTCCATATCCAATACATAAAGGCTACCATCAGAAGATCCAATAAATACAGAATCATCATGTACGGCTGGGGAGGAGATGATGGGGCGGCGGGATCGGAATCGCCAAATCACCCAGCCCGTATTGGCATCCAAGGCATATACGGTGCCATCCATCGAGCCTACAAATACAATTTCATCTGCCACAGCGGGGGATGAGGTAACATTCCGCTTGGCCTGCGCCTGCCACTTTGTTTTGCCACTGGCAATCTCTACGCAAAAAATATAGCCCCCTTCGGTGCCAAAGAAGATGCGCTCCTCATCTACAAAAGCAGTTGAGCGAACCGCAGCGTACGCATTTGCTTTCCATTTGGGCCGACCCTGGTGTACCTCAAGCGCATAAAAGTGGCCATCGTCAGACCCAAAAAAGACATGATCGTAGCGAACAACGGGCGAAGCATAAATAGCACCGTTGGTTGCAAACCGCCAATTTTGGCGGCCTGTACGCCGCTGAATGCAGTATAAATGCTTATCCGCGGAGCCAATAAAGACGTTTTCGTCATGCACAAATGGGGTGCTGCCGCCCACGCTGTCTGAGGCAGGGAATTTCCAGACAAATTCGCCATTTTCGCTATTTAATGCGTATACATTATTATCATACGCGCCAACAAACACCATTTTGCCAGCAACGGCCGCTTTGCCCCGAATCTCATCTTCACACTTAAACTGCCAGATGGGCTGCACCTGGCTGACCTCTGGGGCCAAGGCAGTAGCGGGCGCGCCAGTTGGGGACATCGCCGCAGGGCTGCTGGTTTGAGGCATAGTCAAGTTGGGATTGCTATCAAAAACGGCCGTTGGCGGACGCTGCGCCAGAACCTCTAGCGCATCTTTCAATTTCTTGGCATCGGCAAAGCGGTCTTTGGGATCGTAAGCCAAACAGCGGTTGATAATCGCTTCAAAAGCTGGCGTAACGGAGGGGTTCACTTTGGAAATCGGCCGTTCAGCAAAGGTGAACGGAGGTTCCAGGCGTGGGTCTTGCCGCGTCAGTAAATGATGCAGCGTGGCCCCTAGTGCGTAAATATCCCCGGCTGGCTCTGCCTGCCCGCGGTACTGCTCTGGCGGCGAATACCCTTCCGTACCGATCATCGTGCCCTTGTCGCCCATCTCAAAAACTTTGGCAATGCCAAAATCAATCAGACGAATGCGCTCGCGGTGATCCAGCATAATGTTCGAGGGCTTCACATCACGAAAAACAATGGGTTGCGGCTTTTGGTTATGCAAGTGGTAAAGTGCATCACAAAGCTGCATTGCCCAGGAAATGGCTGTTTCTTGATCCAGATAATCTGTTTGCTCTTCCAACCATTCGTCTAAATCTTTGCCGCGGATTAGCTCTAGCACCAGGTAAGAGCGGTCGCCTTCTGTAAAATAATCAGACACGTCTGGAATAGCGGGATGATCCAACATGGCCAACATGCTGGCTTCACGTTCAAACGATTTAATGGTAAGAGCGCGCATTTGCGGGTCTGGGGTAGAGATAAGCATCTCTTTGACGGCACACAGCTTGGTTACGTTGGGGAAGCGCATGTCTCGCGCTTGATAGACTGAGCTAAAGCCACCGGCCCCCAGTGGCCCCACAATGCGGTACCTTTCTTGCAGCATGTCACCCGGCTGTAAGCCACTACGCTGCGCCTTTTTTTGACGGCCTCTCTTGCTGGCAAGTTGTCTGGTCGTTAATCGCCCCATGGTTAGCTGTGGTCTGTCTCCTTGTGTGCGGGTTTATTATAAGTTGACCCCAAGCAAATAATCAAGCTGGCCGGTACTAATGGGATATTCTATGGGTAAAAACAACGGAATCTTAACGGGATACGGCCGTATTCCCAAACTACCTAGCCATTCACCCATCGCCAATACCGCTCGCCACCAACCTGGGAAGCGTAAGTACGGATCTTGTGGTCGGCATCCCGGCGGCTGGCAAAGAAGCTGCTGCGCTGCGAGGCGTAGGCCCAAATTGCATCGATTTTGGCGGCAACGGCCGTTTCTGGCAGCATAATTTGGGTAGACTGCATAGTTGGATGGAGAACGGCCGTTACCGCTCCCGCATTGGCCGCATATGGATAATCTTCATAATAAAGAAGCTGCTCTACCCCAAAAGCCAGCTCTGCCGCCTGCCGCACCAGCCGATGATCCACATGCTGGCCCGCGGTGAGCGGCACCACAACTTCATCGGCGGGGGGAAGTTGGGCAAACTGCTTTGCAAGCTGGGCGATTACGGCATCATCAGCGGGGTGCTGGGTGGTGATGATGCTTTCCCAGGTGGAGTAGCATGGCTCACCAGTCGCCGGATCGGTACGGTAGACGCAATCTGGCACGTCCCAATGCACAAAATCTGCACCAAGAATCTGGCAAGCAGCAACATCCTCGGCGCGGCGAGTACGCACGGCCGCTTGCGGTAACTCCCAGCGTTGGTGTAGCTCCTGGGCAAAGTCAGAAAGTTGAACGCCGAGTGCCGGTGAGCCCGCCATTGGGGTAACGATGAGAACTGGATGGGAAACGGCCGTTTCCAAATAAATCCGCCCGCCACAGGAGAGTGCCGCATCATCCAGATGGGGTGACAGATAGATGGTTTTGTACCGCTCACGCATTGGCGGCTCGTGGCTTCAGTTCGGGGCCGCTGGGCGTGTCGGTGATGTCGTAGCCTGCGGCGGCGATTTGGTCACGTAAAGCATCGGCCTGCGCCCAATCTTTGGCGGCGCGGGCGGCTTGCCTTTGGGCTGCCAACGCCTGCACCTCATTGGGAATGGGTTGTTCAGCTTCTGGCTGCCAATCGGCTAGCCTTAAGCCTAGCACGCGGTCAAACTCCACAATCGTTGCCTTTTTTGTGCCATTGGGCATATCGCTTTTAACCAAATTCCAGGTCACAGCCAGGGCGCGGGGCATGTTCAAATCATCGTTCACCTGGTTGGTAAAGTTGGCGAGGAAAGTTTCATCTGGTTGAGTGGGATCGGGCCATTGGGAAACGGCCGTACGCAATCTTTGCAACGCTGTGGCCGCGCCATCCATCGCTTGCCAGTTAAAGGTGAGCTTGGAACGATAATGCCCGCCCAGGCAAAAGTAACGGTAAACCAGCGGGTCGTAACCGCGATCAATGATCGTTTGCAGTCGCAAAAAGTCACCGGATGATTTGGACATCTTGAGGCCATCGAGCTGCAAAAAGTAGCCGTGCAGCCAAAAGTTGGCCAGCCGCGTGTTGTGGCACGCCTGCATCTGGGCAATCTCGTTGGGATGGTGCACCATGATGTGGTCTTCACCCCCGCAGTGGATGTCGAAGTAGGTGCCTAAATATTTCACTGCCATCGCCGAGCATTCGATGTGCCAGCCGGGGAAGCCGACGCCCCACGGACTGTCCCACTCCATCTGTCGCTGCGCGTCCGGCGGGCTGAACTTCCATAGGGCAAAGTCGGTGGGGTTACGCTTTTCGCTTATCGCCACTCGGCTGCCCGCCTGCAAGCCTTCAATGTTAAGCCGGGCGATATAGCCATAATCATCCAATCGGGAAGTATCAAAGTAGATGCCATCGCTGGTGCGGTAGGTGTAGCCGTTGGCCTCAATGCACTGAATCATGGCAATTTGCTCGGCGATATGGTCGGTGGCCTTGCACCAAATGTGAGGCTCGTGAATGTTGAGTTGAGCTAGGTCTTGTTTGAATGCCTCGGTGAAAATTTCGGCGATTTCCCAGGCACTTTTCCCGGCACGGCGGGTGCCTACTTCCATTTTGTCCTCGCCTGCGTCGGCGTCATCGGTCAAATGTCCGACGTCGGTAATGTTCTGGACGTGCAGCACGTCATGCCCGTTAAATTCAAGCACGCGGCGCAAAATGTCTTCAAAGATGTAGCTGCGCAGGTTGCCGATGTGGGCATAATCGTAGACGGTGAGGCCGCAGGCGTACAGCTTGACTTGGGGTGGATTGAGGGGGGTAAACGGCCGTATCTTTCGCTCGTACGTATCAAACAGTTTCAACATGCTGGGTAGCTTACCGCAGTCTAGGAGTGTTGTCGAAGGGGAACGACTAAAACGCTACATAACTTGACAGTTATATAACTACTCAGTTATGATGCGAGTCATGGCAACGATTTTTGACGTAGTCACCGACCCAACACGCAGGCGCATTCTCGATTTTTTGCTCGAACAGCCCCATTCAGTTGGCGAATTAGTCAATAAATTGGAAATAAGCCAGCCCGGTGTATCTAAGCAGCTGCGGCTGCTGCGAGAGGCTGGGCTTGTCTATGCTGAGAAGGAAGCACAAATGCGACTATATCACCTTAACCCCGACCCGTTGCAAGAATTAGACAAGTGGTTGGAGGGATACAGAAAATCGTGGTCAGACCGTTACAGCCGGCTTGACGATTATTTACAAACAGTCCAATCTCAGGAGAAAGAAAACAATGACAAATGAAAGGGTAAAAACTCAGCTCACCTTACCTTCCGATCAGGAAATTTTAGTGACGCGCACCTTTGCGGCCCCGCGCGATCTCGTCTGGCAGGTGTGGACAACGGCCGAACATCTACAACATTGGTGGGGGCCAGAAGGGTGGTCTTTGCCAGTATGTGAAATAGATTTTCGTCCGGGTGGCACCTGGCTGTACTGCATGGCAGGGCCAGATGGGATGCAATCCTGGGGCAAAGCAACCTACCTTGAAATTGAGGTCCCAGAGCGACTTGTTATGGAAGATGCCTTTGTTGACGCAGAGGGCAATCCGGTTGAGGGGATGCCTGTGGGTCGAGTTACCCTAACATTCATAGAAACAGATGGCCAGACGACTGTGCATAACATTGTGCGCTACCCAACGAAGGAAGATCGTGACGCGGTGCTTGAGATGGGTGTGGAAGCAGGCATTGACCAAACCTGGAACCGTCTGGAGGCTTATCTGGCGCAAAATCGGCAATAACTGTGCCAAAAATCAGGCAACGTTGATTTCTGTGATGTAACAGTGGCTCCTCACCGAGCCACTGTTTTGCTTTCTGGGGTTGGTGTTGGGAATACGACCGTACCTCACCCCAGCTGCCACTCATATAAATTCCTCCACATTGCTTGACACTCTTGCAAGGATTAGCTAACATATAACCATATGGTTATAAATAATCCGCAGCTTGACCAAATATTTGGGGCACTATCAGACGCTACGCGGCGAGGCATCTTGATGCAGCTTTCCCAGGGGGAAACCAACATCACCACTCTGGCGGCACCCTACCAGATGTCGCAACCGGCCATTTCCAAGCATATCCGCATTCTGGAGAAGGCGGGGCTAATCCGGCGCGCCAAACGTGGACGCGAATATATTATTCAAGCCGCGCCAGAAGCGGCCGAGCAAGCGCGCGACTGGATTGATTATTATGCTCAATTCTGGCGGGAACAGTTCGATGATGTCGAAGCGTATCTCAAGCAAACAGGGGAACTTAGATGAGTGTTGACGTTTCGTATGAAAATGGCACCTTGATTGTAACGCGCCAATTTAATGCGCCGCGAACGGCCGTTTTTGATGCCTGGATCAAAACAAGCAAGGTCGAACTATGGTGGGGGTGTGGCTACGCAACGGAAGTCAAATCAACCATCGAACCAAAGGTTGGCGGCAAATACCATCACCTGATGACATTGCCAGAGACGGGTGAATATCCACATCATGGGCTAATTACAGAGTATGATCCACCTGTTTTGCTGGCTTACGAACTGGTTGATGCCTACCATGATGAAAAGATGCTTGTGCGGGTCGAGTTTACCGAAGAAGAAGGCAAAACAACCGTCCGTCTGACTCAGCGCAATCTACTCGACGCATACAGCGAATTTGTTATGAGTGGGTGGGCTTCAGCCCTTGACGGGTTGGCCTATTTTCTGGAGACAGGCGGATTGCCCCGTGAGCGTTCGTTGAAGCATTAGGCAACCTGCTCGGACAATGCTCAAGGAGATTTCATGAGCGCGGCACACGACCACGAATGAAAACCAACTGATTTTACAAATTGAACAGATTTTTCTCTCTTTTCTACGTGGCTCTCTATATTTTCTCTGTGTATCTCTGTGTTCCGTTTTTATTTTCAAAGGAGAAAAAGCAATGAATTTAGCAATTCCATATCTGATGTTTTCTGGCAACTGTCACGAAGCCCTACAGTTTTACGAATCATGTTTAGATGGCAAGATCACGTCTTTGCGTACGGTTGCTGAAGCACCATTCGATGTCCCAAAGGGGATGGAAGATCGCATCTTCGATTCGGAGTTTAAGGCAGGCTCCGTGCACTTCAAGGCATCAGATGACATGCCGGGGAATGAAGTTACGGTTGGGAGCAACTTTGCCCTGTTTATTGGATCGCCCGATGCGGATGAACGGCAGAGAGTGTTTGAAAAACTGTCAGAAAACGGCAACGTTACATTTCCTCTCGATAACAACTTTGGCATGGTCACCGACAAATTCAACATTCAATGGATGATTGCGCGGACAGACGCGTAAAGTTGAAAATCCCATGCCACAACCATTATGGGAAAAATGGCTTGACGAAAGTTATGAATTGAGCATTGCCTCAAAATCAAACCGACAGTAAGTTTACTCAAGAAGGCCACCTCTCATGAAGTGGTCTTTTTTTGGTTCGTATGTGAATGACTGGCTTACAAGGGCATGAAAAACGCCCTTCATTCATTTTTCTGTCTTGCAGAACTGCGTTGGATTAGCTCCCCAGGCAACAGAACAACCTGCCCAGTAATTATTTTGTTTTTGTGCGGGGTAATGAGGTGAACGACCGCATCCACCATAGCTGTTGCCGATTGGCGAATCGTCGTTAAATCGTACGCTGGCCAACTAGCCATAGGTATGTCATCATACCCAACAATCGATAGCTCCTCCGGTATTTTAATACCTAGTCGATAGCGTGCGGCGTCCATTGCACCTAAAGCCATAATATCTGCTGCACAGAAAATTCCGTCCGGTGGGTCATCCCGATCTAGCAAACGCAACGCGGCTGCAAAACCAGAGTCGTAAGTATATTCTCCGTGCTCTACCAGAACATCTCCGTAGCCGCGCTCGTTGAGCCGCTCCATAAAACCTTTTTGGCGCAGTTCGTTCGTTACTGTAACTTCAACACCAGTTACAAAAGCTAACCGCTTGCAGCCAGCGTCAAGCAATAAATCAGCAACCATGCGCCCGCCCTTTTCATTGTCGCTGCAGACGGCATTGGCCGTGGTGTTTGGTACTGTTCTGTTAAGCAAGACCACGGGTGTCCCCATGCTGGTGCATTTGTCAATCAGTTCACGACCCGGTGTGTTAGAGGCAACAATCAAGGCATCTACCCGATAGCTCATAAAGCGGGGCAAAATCTCATCTACCGATCGAGTTTCGTGCGTATTGAAGAGCAACACCTGTTTACCCATAGCCTGCAAGCGGCGCGTAAACTCAACCAAGACGCTTGGGTAAAAGAGACTTCTAGCAATATTGCCCATAATGATGCCTACAATGTCGGTGCGTTGGGTGGTAAGACCACGGGCAATTGCATTTGGCTGATACCCTAACTCAGCCGCAGCCTGCAAGACGCGCGCACGGGTTTCAGCATTAATGTTTCCATTTGGGTCAAAAGCACGCGAAACCGTCGGTTGGGACACACCCGCATGTTGGGCAACATCATAAGATGTGACTTGTCGTTGTGACATTAATTCACCTATTTTCTGGAGCAAATGAATGCGGATTCAAATATATAGTAGTTCTTCACCCTGGTCAACGCTCGATCATCTCCCAAAAGTATATTGACAAATCGGATCACCTAGTTTAAAGTATGAATGCGGATTCATGAATCCGCATTCATACTTCCGCACCCTCGTAACTTGAATCAAATGAGTAGCCGCAAATGTGGTTCATTGAACATTACGCTTCTAAATCGACACGGTACAGAAAACGGAATAATCATAAGATATTGTGTTGCTTAAAAAGGAGGTGAAATCCAAAGTCACCCTATTTTCATGATGTTAACTTCCCCCTGAGAAGACCCTTTTTCAAACAAATTAATACTCTTACCTGAGAAGGAGGATAAGAATGAAACAGAAACTTTGGCTTATTTTATCATTAGCAGTGGCACTCACTATTTTGGCTGCCTGCGGTGGTGGAGCACCGGAGGTAATTACTGAAACTGTAGAAGTCACTCGCGTTATTACCGAGACTGTCACTGAAGTGATCGAAGGAGAAGAGGTCCAGGTAGAGGTTACGCGCGTCGTGACGGAAACTATTGTCGAGGAAGTGGAGGCCGAGGGGAGTCTTTCTGAAGGAGAAGCTCTGCGGCGCAAGACAGTTATCTTTGATATTGGTGGCGGCCGTGTTGCTAATCCAGAAAGTTGGAATCCATATATCCCCGGCGCGGTTGAGGATATGGGCTTCCACCAGGCCGTCATGGAACCGCTTTTCATTCTGAATTACGAAAGTGGTGAAATTATGCCTTGGCTGGGTGAAAGTTACGACCAGAATGAAGCGGGGGATGTTTGGACGATTACTTTGCGTGAAGGCATCAAATGGAGCGATGGCGAGGTGATGGATGCAGACGATGTGATCTTCACAATCAACATGCTTCTTGAGAACCCAGACCTGGACATGGCTGGCGATATGGTTACCTGGGTTGAGAGCGTCGAAAAAGTGGATGATTTAACGACGCAATTTAATCTCACTGGCCCTAATCCACGCTTTGTGCTGGATCATTTTGCGGTGAAGATTTACGGCCGTCTCAACATCGTCCCCGAACATATTTGGGCAGACAAAGACCCGCTCACCTTCACCAATTACGATCCCGATCAGGGTTGGCCAGTCTTTACCGGCCCTTACCTGCTGGAGAGCGTTAGCGAAACAGAGTTTGTCTATACCCGTGATGATGATTGGTGGGGCGTAGATGCCGGCTTCCAAGATTTGCCAGCACCAGAGCGCCTTGTTTGGACGACGTTTGGCACTGAAGATACCAAAGTTGCCGCCATGGCCAGCGATGGGCTAGACAGCCTGATGGACATTAGCCTGGGCGCCTTCTTTGCCCTGCAACAGCGTAACCCCAATACCATCGCTTACTACAACGATCTGCCCTATGCCTGGCCAGATCCCTGTGCCCGCAACATTGAGTTGAATCTCACGGTTGAGCCATGGAACGATCCCGATATGCGCAAGGCGTTGAACTATGCTATTGACCGAGACGAAGTTGTTGCCATTGCCTATGAAGGGGCAACCGTAGCGTCAGAGTTCTTCTTCCCCGCCTATTCAGCACTTGATCCCTATGTGAGCCTGATCGATACCTCTCCCATCACGACCTTTGATCCTGAACAGGCCAAGGCCATCATCGAATCCAAGGGATATGTCCTGAATGACGGCACCGGTTATTACGAAAAAGATGGCGTGGAATTAGCCATTAACATCCAAACCCCTGAACCACTCATCGAAAACCAGAAGATCGCTCAGGTTGTTGTGGAACAGTGGCAGCGCATTGGCATCAACGCCTCTGCTGGCAACGTTGCCTACGGCACCTTCTGGGACAACTTCTTCAACGGTAATTACGATGCACGCTCCGGCTGGCAGACTTGCGGTTCCATCAATGAACCCTGGGCTTCTATGGACACCCTGAATGACGACTACGTGGTACCGGTGGGTGAACGAGCCAGCAAGAACGCCTGGCGCTGGGAAAATGCAGAATACAGTGAACTGGTTGATCAGATTGGTGTCTTGCCACTGGGTGATCCCCAGATTAATGATCTGTTTGTTCAGGCAGCAGAAATTTACATGGATGAGTTACCGGTAATTCCGGTTACCCAAGCAAAGAAGATCATTCCATTCAATACCACTTACTGGACAAATTGGCCTTCATCGGATAATCCATACATCCATCCACCAACCTGGTGGCAAAGCACCCACGTGATTATTCACAATCTGGAGCCTGCTCAGTAAAGCTATGCGCTTAACCAAGACCACCGGTGATTGACAAGTTGCCGGTGGTCTTTTACGTAAAGCGCAAAAAGGAGGAAGCAGATGGGAGGTTTAAATAGGGAATACGTTCTCAAAAGACTGGGCATGTTCTTGCTAACGGTCTGGTTGGGGGCGACGATTATTTTTATTGTGCCTCGATTGGCGCCGGGAGACCCGGTGACGGCCACCATTGGGCGTATGATTTCACAGGGTGGCTCAGTTGAAAATGCGGACGCTATGATCGAGGCGTGGCGCGAGCGGTTTGGCCTTGATGCCCCAGTTCACATTCAATACATACGCTATCTAGGCAATTTGGCAACGTTTAACACCGGCCCATCGCTGGCGTTTTTCCCGGCGGAAGTTGATGACCTGGTGGCTAGAGCTGCGCCGTGGACTCTGGGTTTACTGCTGATTGCCACCTTGTTTTCGTTCATAATTGGCAATGTTGTGGGGGCGTTGATTGCCTGGCGACCAACGCCCCGCTGGATACGCAGATTGCTACCCCTGACCATTACCTTTACCGCCATTCCTCCCTTTATGCTGGGGATATTGCTCATCTTTCTCTTTGCCTTTCAGCTAGAGTGGCTGCCGTTTACTGGGGCATACGGCCGTGGCATCACCCCTGGTTGGAATTTAGAGTTTATTGGCAGTGCTATTCAGCATGGCATCCTGCCCGCCTTAGCCATTGTCCTCACCTCAATGGGCTTTTGGGCATTGGGCATGCGCGGCATGATGATCACCATGGATGGGCAAGATTACATGGTTTTGGCCGAGGCCAAGGGGCTGCGTTCCAGCCGAATCTTCATGTGGTATGGCATTCGCAACGGCATTTTGCCCCAAATGACCGCCCTGGCGCTCACGTTAGGCAGCATTGCCGCTGGATCCGTGATTGTGGAAGTGATATTCACCTATCCCGGCATGGGGTTCTTGCTGTATCAAGGCATTCTCAACTCCGATTTCAACCTCATCCAGGGCATTGTCTTCTATTTGATCCTCGGCGTGTCGCTGGCGGTTCTAATTATCGACTTGTTGTATCCGCTCATTGATCCGCGGATTACTTACGAAAGGAGCTAAGTGATGACCACAGTATCCGCAGATCAAGTTTCCCCAACCAAATCACGCGCCAGCCGTTTTGATTCTCCTTGGTATAACGCCAAACTGATAGTTGGTGCAGTTATTATTGTGCTGGCTTTCTTATTAGAGTTTATCGGGCCATTAGTTTGGGATACAGATCTGGCTCGTGCGGCCTCTGCTCCGCTCAACCTCCCACCCGTTTGGGTAACGGGCGATCTGGGGCCTGGCTTTGGTGAACCCTCCATTGAACATCCGCTAGGTACAGAAAGCAGCGGCCGTGACATGCTGGCACTGCTTTTAGTAGGTACCCCCCGCTCATTGCGCGTGGGCTTTATTGCTGCCGGAATTGGTATGTTTGTTGGCATTGTTTTGGGTTTTTCTGCCGGTTATCTAGGTGGCTGGATCGATTCGGTCATTCAGGTTTTGGCAGACTCGTTCATTACCATTCCTTCACTGGCCGTGCTAATTGTGATTGCTGCGCTGGTGGATCAGATCACGATTGAAAATATGGCTTTGCTGCTGGCGCTGTTTGCCTGGCCACGACCTACCCGCTATGTGCGGGCTCAGGTGCTTAGTATGCGCGAGCGCGGCTACGTACAAATGGCGCAGCTTTCTGGGGCATCCAGCTTTGACATCATGTTTAAGGAAATTATGCCCAACTTGCTGCCGTATCTGGCGGCCGCTTTTATCGGTACAGTTTCGGCTAACATTTTGGCAGCGACCAGCCTGGAAGCGCTGGGTCTTGGCCCGACACGGATTCCCACGCTGGGCATGGCGATTTTCTTTGCCATTAGTAACTCGGCAATTTTACGCGGCATGTGGTGGTGGTGGGGCTTCCCCATCATGATCCTGGTACTCATCTTCATTGCGCTATTCTTGATGAATATTGGCCTGGATGAAATTGCCAATCCGCGCCTGAGAGGAGTGTAAAGCCATGACAAACACACAAACGACTTTAGAGTGGGACACCAAGTTAGACACAGAAGATGTTGTGCTGGAAGTGGAGAATTTCAGCGTTCATTATGCCACGCCTAAAGGTGACGTAATTGCCGTGAATGACGTGTCGTTTAACCTGAAGCGCGGTGAGCTTTTGGGCTTGATCGGTGAATCGGGCTGTGGCAAAACGACAACGGCGATGGCGATTTTGAGATTGGTACAGCCGCCGGGACGCATTGTAAACGGCCGTGTCACCATAGACGGTCTTGATGTGACCAGTTTACAGGGTGAAGAGCTGCGTAGAGCCAGATGGCGACAAATGGCTTTGGTGCCTCAAGGCGCAATGAACTCGCTGAACCCGCTGATGCGCATTAAAGACCAGATTGCCGACGTGATCGAAACCCACGAAGGCAAACAGCCCAAAAAAGAGCTAAAAGAGCGCATCTTAAAGCTGTTTACCGATGTTGGTCTACCCAGCCGTATTTACAACATGTATCCGCACGAGTTGAGCGGGGGCATGAAGCAGCGAGCCTGTATCGCTCTAGGCATTGCCCTAAAACCACCGTTGGTCATCGCCGATGAGCCAACCAGTGCCTTGGACGTGATTGTACAGCGTATCGTCGCCCAAACCATCTTAGACATCCGCGACCGTATGAATGTTTCTATGATCATCATTGGGCACGATATGGGGCTGATGGCGCAGCTCGTAGATAGGTTAGCCGTGATGTATGCGGGTAACATGGTTGAAGTGGCACCTGTTGATAGTGCCTATGCTGAACCGATGCACCCGTACACGCAACTGCTGATTGAAGCGATTCCCTCCATTAAAGAACGCAAGCCGCTCAAGCTCACCGAAGGGTTGACACACGACCTGCGGAATCCTCCGCCCGGCTGCATTTTCCAATTCCGTTGCCCCCACGTCATGGATGTTTGCCGGGAAGTCAGGCCGCAGCTAAAAGCGTATAAGCCGAATCATGAAGTGGCTTGTCACTTGTATGAAGAAGGAATATAGGAGGTTGCCATGACAAACTTGTTAGAAATTCAAAACGCAACAAAAGTTTACGGCAGCGGTCGCGGCAAACAGGTTGTCGCCTTGCAGAACTTTAATCTAACAATTCCAGAAAAGCCTGCCAAAATTGTGACCATTGCTGGCGAAAGCGGCAGCGGCAAAAGCACCCTGGCTGGCCTGGTGCTTGGCTTTATCGGCCTCACCAGCGGCGACATTTTGTACCAGGGTAAGAGCATCAAAGATATGAGCAAGGCGGAGCGGTTTGAGTATCAGCGTCAGGTTCAGGTTGTGTTTCAAGACCCGTATGCCGTTTACAATCCTTTTTATCGTGTCAAGCATATCTTTGATATGGTCATCAAGAACTTTAAGATGGCCAGCAGCAAGCGTGAGGCGCGTGAGCTGGTTGAAGAATCGCTGAATGTTGTGGGTATGCGCGGCGAGGAAGTGCTGGAAAAATACCCGCACCAGCTAAGCGGTGGCCAGCGTCAACGGATGATGGTGGCGCGAGCCTATTTGCTAAAGCCAAAGCTGATCGTAGCCGATGAGCCGGTGTCGGCCGTGGATGCCTCACTGCGCGCCATGATTTTGGACATCATGATGCGCCTGCGTGATGAGGGGAATATCTCATTCTTGTATATTACGCATGATTTGAGTACGGCCTACCAGATTGGGGATGAGATGTTTATGCTCTATCAGGGGAGCGTGACTGAAACGGGGGATACAATCAAGATTATCGAAAATCCCCAACATCCTTACGTGCAGGAACTGATTGGTTCTATTCCTGTTCCAGACCCAACGGTGAAGTGGGACAAAGATATTGTGCTGCCTGATGATGAGCAGCTGCGGGCTAAGGTTGACAGCGGCTGTCGCTTTTATCCGCGATGTACGCAGCGCATGGATCATTGCCTGACCAATATGCCACCCTTGCGCCAAATTGAGCCCGATCATTTGGCATCTTGCCATCTGTATGAGGACAAGCCTGTGGCTATTGCGCCCTCTTCAGTTCAGGCTGCGCCTGCGTAACATTCTGGCTGTGGCTAAGTACAAACCAGCAAGTTTTATCGGGTACGTAGCCGCAGTTTCTTACTGCGTCTTAGAGGCGCGGAAAGAATCCGCGGCTACAAATTCCCAGGAAATTGCGGCTACAAATATTTAAGACACCTGCTCTCATTATCTGATGTGTGAACCAGTCGAAGCAAGTTGAGAATGTGTACTCAGTTTTTGCCTGAAAGCGTTTAGGCTATTGCGTAGATTTGGGAAGACAGGCTTAGGCAAGCCATTCCACACCGGTCTATTTTTTTCATTCAACTGAGAAAAGCTTTGCAGACGCTCTTCATGAACAACTTTACTTAACTGTACCATAAAAGGATTCATTTTTTGCTCCTCGTAAAAACAATGTCAATTTGTTTATTTACGTCTAGTTTAGCCAGCGAGCGTTCCAAACTCGATCCAAAAAGCGATCCAAAAAACGATCTGGGGCAAGTGGGTCTTGAATGTCTGGCTTAAAATTGTGGTTGTTTGGTTCTCCACGACTCGAAGTGGCGGCTGGCTCTGTTGAAATTAATCGGCATAAAGCTTTGGCGCTGTTGGCATACCTGGCGGTTACGGGGGAAGCACAGCAGCGGGATAGTCTGGCTGCGCTGCTTTGGCCTGATAGTTCGCAGAGCCGGGCTCGCGCCTCGCTGCGCCGTGACCTGTCGGTGCTGAATAAGGCCTTAGGCAACCAGTGGTTAATCACCGAGCGGGAGGTTATTGATCTGCATCATCAAGATATCTGGCTCGATGTGGCGCAATTCCAGCAGCTTCTTACTGCCTGTACGCAGCACGGTCATGAAGCTCAGGTCGTTTGTGCCGCTTGTTTACCCGCTTTAGAGGAGACGGCTGCCTTGTATACGGATCATTTTCTGGCCGGGTTTTCCTTGCCAAATTGCCCAGATTTTGATGAATGGCAATTTTTCCAAACGGAGGCACTGCGCCAGGAATTTGCCACCGCCCTAAAGCAGTTGGTAACTGGCTTTTCTACGCGGGGAGAGTACGAGCGGGCGATTCCTTACGGCCGTCGTTGGGTAGCCCTTGACCCTTTGCATGAACCGGCACATCGTGCATTGATGCTGCTGTACGGCCGTTCCCAGCAACAATCCGCCGCCATTCGCCAATACAAAATCTGTGTGCAAACGTTGCAAGACGAGCTAGGCGTAGACCCTGCTCAAGAAACGACGGCGCTGTACAAGCAAATCCGGCTGATGGACACTACGGGTACCGGCGCCGAACGGGACAGCAGCGAGACTATTTTCCTGAATCCATCTGCTCAAGCCCATAATTTGCCAACGCCAGCCACACCCTTTGTCGGTAGAGAGGCAACGCTTTCTGAAATTACGCAGCGTCTCACCGATCCATCTTGCCGTTTATTGAGTTTGGTTGGGTTAGGCGGTATTGGCAAAACCCGCCTGGCGATTCAGGTTGCCCAAAATTTAGCCGAGCAGCCCTTTAAGCAGGCAGCCTTTACCGATGGTATTTATTTTGTGCGCCTGTCTTCGCTTAACTCGGTGGGGCAGTTGGTTACGGCCGTTGCCAACGCCATTCACTTTTCCTTCTACCAGGATGTAGACCCAGCCGAACAGCTTTTTAACTATCTTCGTGAAAAAAAGATACTGCTTGTGCTGGATAATTTTGAACATCTTCTTGACCTTTCTCATCAAGAAAATGGCTCCGATGGCGCGGGTTTCGTGGCTGCGCTCCTGGCCAAAGTGCCATTCATCACAATTTTGGTTACGACTCGTGAAAGGCTAAATTTGCAGGAAGAGTGGGTCTATCCGGTTGATGGAATGCGCTATCCAGACAACGATGACGTCAAGAAGCTGGCAGAGCTTGAGGGGTACAGTGCCATCCAACTCTTTGGGCAAAGCGCCCAGCGGGTTCAACCTGATTTTTCCTTACGGGATGAACAAGCATGCGTGTTGAAAATTTGTCGTCTGGTGGAAGGCGTGCCGCTGGCGCTGGAACTGGCAGCCACCTGGCTGAAAGTGTTGCCTTGTGTCGAGATTGCCCGCGAAATTGAGCGCAGCCTTGATTTGCTCACTACAACCCTACGCAACGTTCCCGACCGTCATCGCAGTATGCGGCTTGTGTTTGAACATTCCTGGCAGCTACTTTCCGCCAGAGAGCAGGCTGTATTGCAGAGATTATCCCTGTTTCAGGGCGGCTTCCGGCAGCGGGCGGCAGCGCAGGTAGCTGGGGCAATGCTGCCTGATCTGGCTGCTTTGGTAGAAAAGTCATTACTGAAGGTGAGGGGAAACGGCCGTTACTACCTTCATGACCTGCTGCGCCAATTTACGGCCGAAAAACTGGCGGAAAATCCCCAGGCCAAAAAAGATGCCCAAAACAAACATCGTGACTTTTTTATAGGCTTTCTGCAGAAACAGGAACCCTTATTAAAAGGAAAGCAGCAAAAAACCGCGCTTGAGGAATTACGAGAAGAGATTAGCAATGTGCAAACGGCGTGGCAGTTGGCCGTGGCGCAACAAAATATGGCTGCTGTGGAAAAAGGGCTAGACAGCCTCTATGAATTTTATTGGATTAGCAGTCGCTATCAGGAAGGCGTAGATACATTGCGGCAAACGGCCGTTCAGCTTGACGACCACCTGCCCGAAACCCTATCCACCAAGCTGGTGGCGCGGCAAGGCGCACTTTACGCCGCCCTGGGGATGTATGGCCTGGCGCGGGAACTGCTGCAAAAGAGCTTGTCCGGGGCACGACAGTTGCAGCTTTCCTCTGAAATTGTCTTTTCGCTGGATGCCCTCGGTAAAGTCATGGCCGTGCAAGGAGACAGCGCCCAGGCAGCCCAGTTGTACAAAGAAGGGTTAACCTTGAGCCGGGGGTTGGGCAGCCGCCGCCGCATCGCCGTCGCTTTATACAACCTGGGCTGGATTGCCGTGGGCGAGGGGGATTACCCGATGGCAAAGCGTCATTTCACAGAAAGTTTGAGCCTAAACCGAGCCAGCGAAAACGAGATCGGCATCGCCGAGGTGCTGGACAGCCTGGGCATGGTAGACTTTTTTCTGGGAGAATATGCGGCCGCAGAAGGCCATTTCCAGGAAAGTTTAGCCATTTTCAGGGCAGTTGGGGATAAACACGGGATGGCTCGTGCCATTAGTGGGCTGGGTATTGTGGCCTGGGGCGTAGGAGGTGAACGCCTTCAGGAAGCGCGTCAGCTTATTGCTGAAAGCGTGCGTATCAATCGAGCCATTGGGCACCGCCTGGAAGTGGCGCGCCGCCTGGGTTATTTGGGCGCAGTTGCCAACAGTTTGGCCGATTTTGCCGCTGCGGAACAGATTCACACCGAAGCCCTGACCATTGCCAGGGAGATTGGTTTCTCTTTTGGTGAACCCTGGTCGCTGGTTGGCCTGGGGATGGCCGCGGCTGGACGCGGTGATGGGCAAACTGCCCAAACCTATTTCCACGAGGCGCTTGAGCAGGCCATTCAAGCCCACAATATGCCCATTGTGCTGGATGCTCTGCTTTCCCTGGCAGAGTTGATGGCCAGGCAGAACCAAAAGGCTGACGCAGTGGCGGTGGTTACGGCCGTTCGCCACCATCCCGCCATCTGGCAAATCATTAAAGAGAGAGCAGCACGTTTATTAACCCAATTAGAACCCGAATTACCCCCAGAGATTTTTGCCCAGGCGCGTGAGCAGGGAAAAACAAAACCTGTGGCCGAATTCGTGGTTGATATTTTGTCGGAGAAGCTATGATCAAACGGAAGCCCAAAGATCCAGAACGCAGCCCAGATATGCCCCACCAGTGGATTGAGCGGCATCTTGCCCGTGTGGAAGCGTTTGTTATTTACGATCACATCCCCCTAACAGAGTGGCAGTACCGCCGTGCCTGCCTGGTTGGCGCCAATGAATATGAACATCTGGACACAGATTGGGGTACGATCAAGGTTGGGGAGCAGTGGGGCGGTGCGGACACAACCGGATTTTTCCGTAAAATGGTCACCATCCCGGCCAGCCATGCCGGACAAAACACATACCTGGACATTGATTTGGATGGTGGCGAGACGCAGCTAAGTATAAACGGCCGTCCCTGGCAAGGTCTCGATTACTACCGCAGCCTGATACCGCTGGGCGACTATGCCCAGGCTGGTCGTGAGCTAGAGCTGGCAATGGAAGCCTTCATCATCAACTACCCCTACGATGCCCGCCGTCATGACGAGCGCGATTATCACCGTTTTAGCCGCGCCAATTTAGTAAAGGTAGACCGCAAGCTGGAAGCCTTCCTCTTTGATGCCCGCCTGGTTTTAGATGCCTACCAAAGCTATTGGCAAAGTGATGACAATCTAGAAATTGAAGGCTATCTGCGACACCATTTGGAAGCAGCTTGCCGGGAAATTGGTTCCTGCCTTAATTCCCGTGAGGAAGCCCGCGATGCGGCCGTTCGTGCCCGCCACATTTTGCGCCAAAACATCTTCGAGAACGATCTCTACCGGCATTCTGGCAAAATCAACATCTGCGCCCATTCACATTTAGATATTGTTTACCTGTGGCCGCTTAAAGAAACGCTGCGCAAAAATTGCCGCACCATCACCAACATGCTGAGTCTGATGCGAGAATATCCAGAGTACCGTTTTAGCTACAGCCAGCCCTACCTCTATGAAAAGCTAAAAGAGTTGTACCCAGACGTTTTTGCCGAAGTTCAGCAGCGGGTTGCTGAAGGGCGTTGGGAAGTCATTGGTGCCATGTACGTCGAACCAGATGGCAATCTGCTAGGGCCGGAAAGTTTGGTGCGGCAGCTTCTATTTGGCAAGCGTTTTATCCGTGAGGCGTTTGGCGTAGAAGCGGAAGCCTGCTGGCTGCCTGATGTGTTTGGCGTGATGTACACATTGCCGCAAATTTTACGCAAAAGCGGGGTCAAATATTTTCTCACCGCCAAGCTCAACATTTGGAACGATACCAACATCTTCCCTCACGACACATTTCGCTGGCGAGGGCCAGACGGCAGCGAAGTTATTGCCCACTTTCCCCCCACGCACTTCGCCCAGGATTACAAAGTTGCCAACCTGCATCGCCATTGGCAAGATTTTCGTGAGAGAGAGACGATGGGTGAAAATCTCTTCATCTACGGCTGGGGGGATGGTGGCGGCGGCCCCACCCGTGAAATGGTGGAAGCCAGCCTGCGTACGGCCGATTTTCCCGGTCTACCAAACGGCGAACTAACCTTTGCCGAGACATTTTTCCGTAGCGTTGAAAAAAAGGCAGACAAGCTGCCGGTTTGGGACGATGAACTGTATCTGGAAGCCCATCGCGGTACTTACACCACCAAAGCAGGTCTAAAGCGGCACAATCGCAAGGTGGAGCTGCTGTACCGGGACGCAGAAATATTAAGCTCGTTGGCCTGGCTGTACGGCAGCCCTCGGCTGCAAGAGCGGCTCAATGAAGGCTGGAAGCTGGTGCTGCTAAACCAATTCCACGACACCTTACCCGGCACGCACGTGCCCGAAGCGGTTCCAGACATCTTGCAAGATTATGAGGCAGCATTTGCCGTTGGCAGCGAGGTGCAAAACCAGGCAGTATCTTTTTTGGTTCAACAACTCCGCCCAGAAGTGGCACAAAACAACGATCTCATCATTTTTAATACGCTTTCCTGGCAACGGGATGGCCTGGTAGAAACCACGCTAAACGGGGCAGATGCGGTTCGGGTGAATGGTGGTGAACTGTTGCCCGTGCAGTCTTATAACGGCCGTTCCTACTTCCGCGCCCCCAATCTTCCCAGTTTAGGCTGGACGGTGGCTGCTTTGGTGGATGAGACGGCCGTTAGCCCAAACCAACAAACCGCCACCTTCACCGACAACCTCATTGAAACTCCCCTTTACCAAATTGAGCTAGACGATGCTGGCAACCTGGCACGCCTCTACGACAAAAGCAATGACCACGAGATATTGGCCGCACCGGGTAACGTTTTTCAGGTGTTTGAGGACGATCCGGGCACCAAGTTTAGCGCCTGGGACATCGCCTACCATCTGGAAGAGTACCAGCATTCCGTAAAGCAAACCGCTCCCTGGCAGCTTGTAGCCAACGGGTCGCTCTTTGCCGTTTTCAGCAGCAGTTGGCAGGTGCTGGATTCCACCATTGAGCAAGAGATGTGGCTTTACAGTGATAACCCACGGATTGACTTCCGCACCCGAGCCGAGTGGCGCAACAGCCGCAAGCTGTTAAAAGTGGCCTTCCCCCTGCAAATTCGCAGCCGCACCGCCACCTACGACCTGCCCTTCGGCCACATCGAGCGCGCCACCCACCGCAACACTGGCTGGGAACAGGCCAAATACGAAGTGTGTGGCCACAAATGGGCTGATATGTCCGAAGGCGACTACGGCGTCGCCCTGCTGAACGATTGCAAATACGGCTACGATGCCCGGGAAAACGTGCTGCGACTGTCGCTTATCCGCAGCCCCATCCGCCCTGATGGACAGAGCGACATTGGCCAACATGAATTCACCTACTCGCTGCTGCCCCATGCAGGCAGTTGGCGGCAGGCGCAGGTAGACAGGCACGCCTATGAGCTAAACATTCCCGCCCTGGCCGTTCCCACCGAGCCAGAGGCAAGCGAACGGGTCGCAACGCTTCCCGCCACCGGATCGCTGCTAACTGCTGCTTCGTCCAGCTTGATTGTAGAAACGATAAAGCAGTCAGAAGATGGTGATGACCTTATCTTGCGGACTTTTGATAGCCACGGGAGCCATGGCAAAACGAAATTTTCTCTCTGCGCTGCGCTAGAAGATGTGGCCGAAACCAATTTGTTGGAGGAAGCGCCTGAAGCTGTCGCAAAAACAGATGACCACAGCTTCATGGCCAGCTACACGCCGTATGAAATTAAAACCCATCGCCTCAAATTCACCAGGAAGTAACGATGCCCCGCATTGACACAATCTACTTTATCCACCACAGCCACACCGACATCGGCTACACCCATGACCAGCCAATTGTGTGGGATTTGCAGGAACGGTTTATTGACCAGGCGATTGATTGTGCCGAGGCGTGGGCAGGTTCAGAGAGTGACGGGGCTTTTCGCTGGACGGTGGAAAGTACGGCCGTTCTCCACCAATGGCTGCAACACACCACATCCACCCAAATTGATCGCTTCATGGCGCTGGAACGCGCCGGGCGCATTGAAGTCACCGCCATGCTGGCTAACCTCACGCCGCTGGTGGATACTGACCAGCTCATCGAGAGCCTGCAACTGCTGCGCCGCCTGCGCCACGACTACGGCTGCACCATTCGCCACGCCATGAACTGTGACGTAAACGGGCACAATTGGCCGCTGGTAGACGTGCTGCTGGATGTGGGCATTGAAGCGTTTTCGATGGCCGTGAATCCACATTATGGCGGCGCGCCGCTGCAACGGCCGAATGCTTTTTGGTGGCAGGGGTCAAGCGGCCGTAAGCTGCTTACCTGGAACGGCTGGCTGTACATTGCGGGCAAGCGTTTTGGCATTGGGCAAGATGATTTTGCCCAGTTTGAAGCCTGGTGGCCACGAATTGAACGCTATCTGGCTGAACAGCATTACCCGCTCACCAGCCTGATGATCCAAAGCGACCATCCCTTTGGCGACAATGGCTCCGCCTTTGCCGGATTTGCCGACTTTATTCATCGTTGGAACGCAGCGGGCAAAACGCCGCGCCTCAAATTTGCTACGCCCGCTATCTGGTGGGCGGCGGTACGCGCCGAAGCCGACAAGCTGCTCACCTACCGGGGTGATTGGACAGATTATTGGAACTTTGGCTGCATCAGCAGCGCCCGCGAAACGGCCGTCAATCGCGCCAGCCGCACCCGCCTCCGCACGGCCGATGCTTTGGCGGCGATCGCGGTGGCTTTTTCAGATGAGCAGTTGGGGCGGGTATACGGCCGTTACCGCCAAGCCGCCTGGCATCACCTCCACTTTTGGGATGAACACACCTGGGGCGCAGATCAGGCCATCCACAAACCGTACCTGGAAGACACAGCCGCCCAATGGCACCACAAAGCGCACAACGCTTACCAGGCGCGCAGCCTGAGCCTGCTTTTACAGCGAGATGCGTTGGCCGCGCTGGCCAAACAGGTTGCCGCCCACGAACCAGGGAGCTTTCTGCTGTTTAACCCCTTGTCCTGGCCGCGTTTGGTAGCTGGGGACGTGGCCGCAGGCATCCTCTCCTCGCGCAATTTGCCCTGGGATGACACCGCTGGCCGCCACTTTCAGGATCGCATGGCCGATGTGGACAGCCTCACGTTGGTCGCTGCCAAACAAGACGATCAGCTTAACATAAATGCTCGCCTGCGTGATGTGGTTCAGTTGAAACCGGTCGAACTACCCGGCTTTGGCTACAAAGTTGTTTCCCCGGACGATTTTGTGAATTTAGAAGAGACGCTGGTCGTCGGCGACAGCGCAGCGGTGGAAAATCAGCGTCATCACCTGCTGTTTGATCGGGAGCGGGGCGGGATTTTGCACTGGACAGACAAGCTGCTGGATGTGGAGTGGGTAGATCAAACGGCCGATTACCCCCTACACAGTTTTGTCCATGAATCAGTTGCGGACAGGAATCATCCGCAGCCGCGCAAGCTGCACTATGAAGAGGTGTGGGAGGCCGACTTGGTTGATTTTCCAGAAGGCTGGAACCCGGATTGGCAGGCGGCGCGACGTACGGCCGTCAAAGTCGTCAGCCACAAAGTCTATCACACACCTCTCGGCAGCCATGTTGTGCAACATTTAGAAGCCCCAGGCTGCGCTGGCCTGCTAAAGCAAAACGTCTTTTTGCCCAACTATGCCGACTTCATCGAGTGCCGCGCCAGTTGGCAGATGGGGCTGGAAACCCATCCCGAAGCCACCTACCTGCTCTTCCCCTTCAATCTGCCGCAAGCCACTGCCCGGTTTGATGTGGGCGGGCAGGCAGTCGTGGCGGGAGAAGACCAACTGCCGGGCGTCTGCCGCGATTACTTCACCGTGCAGGGCTGGGTCGATTTTAACAACGGGCAGCTAGGCATGACGGTGGCCACGCCGGAGAACCCGATGGTGCAGCTAGGCGATTTTCACTTTGGCCAGCGGCAGCAAGCGTTCAAGCTGGATCGCGCCATGCTGCTGGGCTGGGTGACAAACAATTATTGGGGGACAAATTTTCGGGCGCACCAGCCAGGCGAAGTGCGGGCGCGATACCGGCTGCGGCCGCATGCCGGTGCTTTTGACGAGGCGCAGGCGCACCGTTTTGGCCTGGAGGCAGCCCGCCACCAGCCGCTGTTGCAACAGTTTGGCGAACCTCGAACAGAAGAACCACACTTCCCTGCAGCCGGTTCGCTGCTGCATTTGCCAGACAATCCATCCATCCTGACGCTGCACGTTAAACGAGCCCACGACGGCGCAGGTGTGGTGGTGCGCTTGGTGAATGTGGGGGATGAGGTGGAAACGGCCGTTCTCCGCTCTGCCCAACTACAAATCCAAACCGCCTACCGCTGCACCCTCCTGGAAGAACCAATCCGCGAATTGCCGGTGCATGAAGGGGCAGTTGAATTGACTTTGGCGCCTCGTGAGATGACGGCCGTTCATCTCACCATTAACCCGTAGGGGCGGGATGGCCGGGCTAGGTTTTGGCACAGCGAACAACCTTGTCTCCTGGTCATCTCGCCCCCATTTTGCGCCATTGACGGACGAGACGGCGCGGAGACACAACTGCTTGTTTTCAACAAGGCTATTCCGCGCCGTCCCGTCCCTACGAAAATGGTTGGTATGAAGAGGTTTTATGCATGCAAAAAAACGACGACAGACAACGCAACTGTTGCTACCGTCAAAACATGAGGCAGTGGCGTTTGGTCAATATGACTTGTACCCGGCATTTTCGCTTGGAAATGGCAAGATTGAGTTGGGCTACCACGCTTTGGCAGCGCGTATAATCCGGCAAAAGCAGGTCATCATTGATGGCTATGTTGGCATATTTTGGGACGATCTGCGAGCCAGCCTGGATGCAGCGTTGCATGAGCTGGGCGTGGCAGCAAATTGGGTGGATGTAAGCCAAGTGCTGCTTCCCCCAGACAAAATCGAGGCCTTGGTAGCACCATTTTTAGGGGGTGATGATCCCATCTTTGGCACGCGCTTTACCGGGACATTGGGCGATTTTTTTGACCAGGAAAAGTTGAGCGCGTTACAGGGGGCGGAGACGGCCGTTCTCAACATCATCTACGGCTGCGGCGCGGCATTGGCTGGCTGGGAAGGTCTGCTAGTTTACGTCGATTTGCCCAAAAATGAGCTGCAATTCCGCTCTCGCGCCGGAGCCGTTACCAACCTTGGCAGCCAAACGGTCATCCCACCCAAACCAATGTACAAGCGCTTCTACTTTGTAGATTGGATTGCCCTAAATCAGCACAAAGCGGAACATCTGCCCAATATTGACCTCATTGTTGATGGACAACGCCCCACTGAGCCAACCTTTATGGGCGGCGATGATTTCCGTGCCGGGCTGACGACAATGAGCCAGAATTACTTCCGGGTGCGCCCCTGGTTTGAGCCGGGGCCGTGGGGTGGGCAGTGGATCAAAGAGAAAATGCCGCAGTTACCCCAAGATGTGCCTAACTATGCCTGGTCGTTTGAGCTGATCGTGCCGGAAAATGGGCTGATTTTTGAGAGCGACGGCCGTCTCCTGGAAGCCTCCTTTGATTGCCTCATGTACCACAATCACCGTGCCGTTTTGGGTCACTGCGCCGACCGCTTTGGCTATGAATTTCCCATCCGCTTTGATTTTTTAGACACCTTCGACGGCGGCAATCTATCTGTGCAGTGCCATCCGCGCCCAGCATTTATCCGTGAGCAGTTTGGCGAAACCTTTACCCAGGATGAAACTTACTACATTTTGGACTGCGGCTCAGAGGCTCAAGTGTATCTTGGCTTTCAGGCGGGGATTGATCCGGCCAAATTTCGGGCTGAACTTGAACGCAGCTTGAGGGAAGGAACGGAAATTGATGTGGAAAAGTATGTCAACGTCGAGCCAGCCCATAAACACGATCTCTTCCTCATCCCCAACGGCACCATCCACTGCTCCGGCATTGATAATCTGGTGCTGGAAATCAGCGCCACGCCCTACATTTTCACCTTCAAACTGTATGATTGGCTGCGGCTCGATTTGGAGGGCAAGCCACGGCCGTTAAACATCGAGCGCGCCTTCCAAAATTTATACTTTGACCGTCAGGGCGCGCGGGTGCAGGCAGAACTGATCGCTAAACCAAGCGTCATCGCCCAAGGGGATGGCTGGCAGTTGCTGCATCTGCCTACCCATCCAGACCATTTCTACGATGTCCATCGCTTTGAGTTTGATGATGCAGTTGCAGCCCATACAGATGGCTCGCCCCATATCATGAGTTTGGTGGAGGGTGAGGCGATTACGCTGGAAACGGCCAACGGGCTGCGCCAAACGTTTAGCTATGCGGAGACGTTTGTCGTGCCAGCCGCCGCCAATTCTTACCGACTCATCAATGAGGGCAGCACGCAAGCCTGGGTGGTGAAGGCGTTTATGAAGAAGGCTGCGGCGTGATGATGGGTGATGTGGACAACGGCCGTATCATCACCCTCGATGTCGGCGGCACGTCTGTTAAAAGCGGCGTGGTTTCTGATGACGGCCGTATGCTGACTAACCTGACCACAACCCCAATCAACAGCCAGGGAACAGGCGCCGAAATAGTGGATACGCTGGCAGGCATCATCCAAAGTTATTTAGACCAAATCGGGAACCTCCCTTTACTGGGCGTGGGTATCGGCTTCCCAGGGCCGTTCGATTATGAGCAAGGCATCAGCCACATTCAGGGGGTGGCTAAATATGAGGCAATTTACGGCCTGAACATAGGCAAAGCCCTACGGCAGCGGCTCGGTTTGCCGGACTTATCTATTCGCTTCCGCAATGATGCCGAAGCGGCCATTGTGGGGGAGGTGGTGTATGGTGTGGGACGGCCGTTTTCCCGCATCATTGGCCTCACCTTAGGCACGGGCTGCGGTTCGGCATTTTTGGTAAACGGCCGTGCCGTCAGCGAAGGCGTCGGCGTGCCGCCCAACGGCTGGCTCTACCCCATCCTGTTTAACGGACAGCAAGCAGATGAATGGTTCTCAATTCGCGGCCTGTTAACGGCCTTGCGCCAGGCAGGGATTGAGGTGGCAGATGTGAAAACGGCCGTCCAGTTGGCCGAGGAAGGGGATACGGCCGTACAGCAGGTTTTCATAGAATTTGGGCAAAATTTAGGCGCATTTTTACGGCCGTGGGTAGAAGATTTTCAGGCAGATGTTGTGCTGCTGCAAGGAGGCATTGCCAACGCCCTGCCTCTTTTTGAGCAGTCGCTCTCCGCTGCCCTATCGGTTCCAGTTCTCCAAGGGAAACTAGGCGCAACGGCCGCGCTGCTTGGGGCAGCCCGGCAATTTTCTTAAAATTCAAACAACGCGTGAGCGTTGATTCATCTTGCGAAACTGCATCGGCGAACAGTTCCAGCGTCTTTTGAACAGATGATAAAAATGACTGAGATTACCAAAACCCACTTCGTAGCAAATCTCAATGGCGGCTAGATCGGTGTGGAGCAGCAAGTCAGTGGCATAATTGAGGCGTAAATCGTTGATGAACTGGGATGGTGTAACGCCGAGGTGGGTCTTAAAGATTCGCCCGACATATTCAGGCGTGCGATTGGCCAGACGCATTAAAGCCGTTCTACCTTCCACCAGATACTCTCTATGCTGCATTTGTTGGCACAACGCTTTCAGCCAGGCAGGCACATCACCAACATAATCTTCAAAACGAGTAATAAAAAAGTTCGAGATAATTTGTGCCAAAAAGGCTTTAAGCGTGACGCGGGAATGACCTTTATCTCGATACATTAGCTGCCCCCACTGTTTTAACTGAGCTGCAACCCAACTCTTTTCGGCCGTTGTCAATAAAACCAGTGGAGGCAATGGTAATTCAAGCAATGCGTCTTTCTGTTGAGCAATACCCAGGAAATCGGCCGTTGCATAGAAGGCATCTTGCAAGAACGCTAAATTAATCAGCTCACAACTCTGATTTTCATGCTTACGGAAGAAATGAGCGTCATCGGGGCGAATGAAAACAAGACTGCCACTTCGTATCAAGATCATCTCACCATTCACATGATGAAAAATACTGCCTTCATTAACTAGAAAGATTTCAAAAAAATCGTGCTGATGCAGTTGGGTTGAGATGCCTTCAACAAAAGGAAAAAATGTGTAGTGACCCTCAATATCGGAGTCAATGATATTTGCAGCCAGTCGCTTTTCCATAAACATCATAATATCAAAATAGCACAAAGATAGGCTAATTACTCACAAGACAACGTTGTCTCGTTTTCGGTATTGTACAATAAGAAACAGTGTATCTAAAAGGATTAGGTGAAATGACTATTTCCACAACACGACCCAATTACGGCGCAATGCAACTGGCAATTTTTCGCGGCGAAGACCCAGGCGGCGTCCTCTGGCAGCCACGTTTGGATTGGTGGTACAAGGTAAATAAGGCCAATGGAACAATACCGGAACATCTAAAAGACGCGAGCTTCCCAGAAATATGTGACTATTGCCATGCTTCAATTCGCTACTTCATGTGGGATCGATCCTGGCTGCGCGGCAATTCATGGCTCAAGTTTCGCTACAACACAGTAGATGTGGAGCTTGACTGGAAGGATGATCAAACCCTGCGCCGCACCTGGCACACGCCCATAGGTGATCTCTCGCAAGTCATTGAGTTTGACGAATGGAAAGTTTCCTCGCACATTACCGAATATCGCCTTAAAGAAGCCGAAGACTTCAAAATCTTGAAATACATTCATGAAGATGAAGAGTGGTTCTGGGACGAGGAACTGTTCCAACAAGATTTAGCCAAATACGGCGACTATGGAACCCCACAATTTTACTTTCGGCGTTCACCTATCCAGCGCTTGATGATTGAGGAAATGGGTTTACAGCAGGCCATCTACTTTATGTACGATCATCCCACTGTGTTAGAAGAGTACGTTGAATTTGCCACGGCGGCCGATGATGTGATGTACGATGTCATCTGTAAGAGCCCCGTGCAGATCGTCAATTTGGGCGAAAATGTAGACGGATTTATTGATTCCCCCAAGGTTTGGAAAAAACATCTGGTTCCCTATTATGCCATGCGTACCGATCAGCTTCATGCTGCTGGTAAGTTTGTTTCTGTGCATATTGACGGCACGATGAAATCCTTGCTGCCCCATCTGCGCGATTTTGATTATGATGCCATTGAAGCCCCGACGGCCGCTCCGCAAGGGGATGTCACCATTGAACAAATACGGGATGCCGTTGGCGACCTGATTGTGATGGATGGCATTCCCTCGCTGCTGGTAAACGAAAACCAATACCCTGTTGAAGAAATGGTCGCCTACACCAAAAAAATGATTGACTATTTCTACCCGCGCTTGGTTCTGGGCGTTTCGGATGAAGTGCCTCCCGGGGCTGACATTGAACGCATCCGGATGATTGGCGAGCTGGTAAAAGAATTGGTTTAAATATTAAGAAAGAACCAAGAGCGCAAGATCGATTCTATAAATGAAAAACAGCAGATTTCGCAGACGGCGCAGTTTGCGCTTACGCAATTCTCTCTTTTCTCTGTGATCTCTGTGGCAAAATTATTTCTGAGGAACTTCCATGAGCAGAGAAAACGAAATTTTAGATTCACTCTTTAACCACACAATTGAGGGAGAGCGTGACCCAGTTGTTGCCTTAACCAAAGAAGCGGTTCAGCTCGGTATGGATCCGCTTGTTACCCTTTTTGATGCTTTGATTCCCGCGTTGGAAGAGGTGGGGCGTTTATTTGAAGAGGGCTCATACTTTGTTCCCGAAATGTTGGTGGCCGCCAGAGCTATGGCCGGGGCGATGGATATTTTACGGCCGCTCATTGCCGAAACTGGCGCCAAGCCCGTGGGTAAGTTTGTCATGGGAACCGTTAAAGGGGACATTCACGATGTGGGTAAGAATTTGTGCAACATCATGCTAGAAGGCGCGGGCTTTGAGGTCATTGATTTAGGCGTAAATGTTACTGAGGCTGCCTTTGTTGAAGCCATACAAAAGCATCAGCCAGATGCCGTAGGCATGAGTGCCTTCTTAACCACCACCATGACGATGTTCCGGCCGACGATTGACGCGATTGAAAAAGCGGGACTGCGTGATAGCGTAAAAATATTTGTGGGCGGTGCGCCTGTTACCCAGGAATATTGTGATCATGTTGGCGCCGATGGGTATGCCCCCAATGGCAGTGCATTGGTGCGTGAACTAAAACGGCAGCTTAGCGTTGCGTAAACAAAGTCATTTGGAAATGTCAAAGCGTATTGAGCCAGCTTTGCCGCTCAAGTTTGACACTTGAACCATACTGATACGGTTGAGAAGGTCACTTCTAACGAGGCGGTCTTTTTACATGCCATTAGCTAGTACAGATTGGCACCAGGAATCAACCACATCCACCCACTGCGTGACGAATTCGGCGTTTAACGCCCAATGGCCGAATGGCAATTCGGCATACGTTTTAGGGCCGGAAAGTTGCTCGAAGTTACGCTTTGTAACCTTGGGATCAACCATCTCATCTAGGGTAGGATTGATGACGAGGATAGGGAGTTGGTTTTTGCGGAAGGGAACGGCCGTTTTTGTGGTAAACATGCTGCGGAGATAGCGTGGTGTCACCCAGCGCAGCGGTACAGGGTCGGCTCGCCACTTAGCATAAAAATCTGGCTCTCTGCGGTCTACCATGCGGGCAAACTTGCCCAGCAGTTGGTAGGGAATGGGCAAGTTTGGCATTAGTGCAGCCAGCAGCTGGATACTCTTCTCAAAAAGGAATGGCAAACCGGGAACGGCCGTTGCCCAACTAAAACTGGAAAGCGCCAACACATCGGCCATCCGGCCAAACGCATAAAGATTGTGACAAATCAAGGCATCAACTGGCGCACCCGCCGCCGCCGCATAATACGTCAACCCGCTCCCCAGGCTACCGCCAGCTAGAAAAATTGGGCCGCGATGTTGCTTTCTCGCCCAGATTGACACATCTACAATGTTTGCCACAAAATTAGTAATGGACAAATTGGGCCGCATACCCTTAGATAACCCCTGGCCAACCTGATCCGGTAGGAGCACCGTGTAGCCTAGCTTCCAGAGGGCGAGAGCCAAGGGTGTAAACAATCTTGAATATCCCCCGGCACCGTGATTAAAAATGAGAACAGGCGCAGATGTTGATTGTTCAAACGCATCAACATGAAGGATAACACCTGTTGAACTTACCTGATACGTCGTGCGTATTTTTTGAGCCTGAGAAACGATTTCTGGCGCAAAATAATTTTGCCAATAGAGTTCTTTTAGCTCCATCGCATGTAAAAAGTCTCTGCTACAGTTGGTTTTGGATTTCTATGAGGGCCAGCTTGCGGTCTCGCTGCTTCTGCTCATCCCACAGGATGGTTGGTTCGACGGCGCGGTCGCGGCACTGTTCGGCCGTGAGCGGGCAGCGTTCGCACGTCTCGTTAATGATTACTTGCGGAATGGCCGGGTCTTGAGAAAACCGGATGGTGTTCTTCATGTCCGGCTCCACGCGGAAGCCTACAATGACGCTGCTCATCACCCCTGGCGAAAGGCTCAGTTCGCGGGAAAAGCCCAGGCACAAAAAGCGGTCTTGCGTATCTACAAATTCAGACATTTGCACGCCAATGTGGGGTTTATCTGAGCTGGTCGGCACGTGTTCGGCATCGACCATCTCACGTATGAGCCGTACCGAAAGCCAGCGACGGCAGTAATGTTCCAGCAGCCCAATGCCGCTGGGCACAATGAGCTGGTTCATGTTGAGCTGCTTGATGAGCTGGTAGGTGGTGCTGTTTTCCTGGTGATGGAAGCGCAAAAAGTGCAGCTTCACGCCAAAAAATTGCGGAATGAGTTCGCTAAAGCGGTAAAAAAGCATTTCTGGTGTCACGTTGTATTTGTCCAGCATCGCCAGCATCAGGTGTGGGGGCCAGGTGGGCTGCTCAAATAGATGTTGCAGGTCAGACAGCATGTGCTGGCGGGGCATGAGCAGCACGCCGCCAAAGTAAGCGGCCTTGAAATCGTTCAGGATTTGCTGGAATGAGTCAATCTGGTCTGGCGTGGAGACAAATGAACGCTCTTTTAGCCCCAAATATTGGTAGCCCACTTCCCTTGCCAAAATAAACGTGACTTGGTGCGAATTGAGAGCGTTGTTAATAAACAGACGGGGCTTTTTACCTTCAAAATAAACTGAGCGATATTTTTGCAAGGCTGGTTGCGTATCTATCGCCTGCAGGTTCAGCTCATAGCCGTATGTTTCTTCCAGAATTGTTTTTAATGCCTCCTGGCTAATAGGCGGTTCTTCCGTTAAACCAAGCTGTGTGCCATGCTCCTGGATGAACGATTGGGCAGCATCTTCCAAATCCTGAAAGTAATTTTCGTGGATTTCTTGGTAGGAACGGAGAGCAGCACGTAGAAAATCTTCCTCGCGCAGGCCATAACGACGGCCGATTTCCAACACGGCATGGAGCAACGCACTCGCTTTTTCTGGTTCACGGGTGAGCAGTGTCACCAAATCCCCCATTTCCAAACCAAATTCATCAAACGGAAAACGTTGAAAGGTAGCCGACTTGAGCGTGGTGCTAAGGTAGGCCATGGATGGGGACAACGCGATTGAGACCAGTTCATCATACGGTTTTTGCAGCACCTCGGTCATACGCATGATTTTGTCTACTCTGGGGTATTTGCGCCCTTTTTCAATTTCTGTGACGTAGGAGGGGGAGAGGTCGCACTGGCTGGCAAACTCTGAAAGCGTAAGGCCCACCTCCAGCCGTGCCTGCCGCACTTTCATACCAAAGATGATATTGATGAGGTTATTTGTCATGGGGGCTCGCTTTGTTGAGCGGTTATTTGTTGCATCAGTTGCCGTGGGGGTTGGTAGTGTAAGCATGGCACAATCTTACTCCTTTTAGCGAATTTTCGCTAGGAATCGAGAAATCGCTAATTTGCTCTTGACACAGTGCATCATTTGGTTATACTTTTCTTCACAAACAGCGAATTTTCGCTAAACATGCGGATTTTACAAAAAGCGAAGATAGAAAATAGCAAGGAGCCTCCCACATGATCCACAAGTTCCAGCTTACTGGCGACATCCACCCCGGTTTTGAACGCATTCTTACCGAAGAAGCATTGAATTTTGTTGCTGCCCTTGATGATGCTTTTTATGAGCGGCGGCACACTTTGCTGAAGCAGCGGGACGTGCGCCAGGCACGTTTAGATGCGGGGGAGATGCCTGACTTTTTGCCGGAAACGGCCGTAATTCGCGAGTCTGATTGGAAAGTGGCACCCATCCCCGCCGACTTGATGGATCGCCGTGTGGAAATCACCGGCCCCGTGGATCGCAAAATGGTCATCAACGCGCTGAACTCTGGCGCCAATATGTACATGGCCGACTTTGAAGATTCTCATTCTCCCACCTGGTTCGACACGGTTCAGGGGCAAATTAACCTGAGCGATGCCATCGACGGCTCAATTACCTTCACCAACCCCAACGGCAAGTTCTACCAACTAAATGAAACGATTGCGACGCTGCTGGTACGCCCCCGTGGTTGGCACCTGGACGAGAAGCATATGCTGCTGAACGGCCGTTCCGTCTCTGCCTCCCTCTTTGATTTTGGCCTTTTCTTTTTCCACAACGCCAAAAAATTGTTGGACAAAGGCAGCGGCCCCTACTTTTACCTGCCTAAATTAGAAAGCCACCTGGAAGCCCGCTTGTGGAACGATGTGTTTGTGATGGCACAGGATATGCTCGGCGTGCCGCAAGGCAGCATTCGAGCCACCGTTCTCATCGAAAATATTTTGGCCGCTTTTGAGATGGATGAGATTTTGTACGAACTGCGCGACCATTCCGCTGGCTTAAACTGCGGCCGCTGGGATTACATCTTCAGTGCCATCCGCAAATTCCGTAAGCACCCTAGCTTTGTACTGCCAGACCGCGCCGAAGTGACGATGACGACGCATATGATGCGTTCCTACTCGCTGCTACTTATCAAAACGTGCCATCGGCGTGGCATTCACGCCATGGGCGGCATGGCGGCTCAAATTCCGATTAAAAACAATCCCGAAGCAAACGAAAACGCTCTAGGCAAAGTGCGCGCCGATAAGAAACGTGAAGCCGAAGACGGGCATGATGGCACCTGGGTGGCTCATCCTGCACTGGTGGCCATTGCCAAAGAAGAGTTCGACAAGGTGATGCCTGGCCCCAACCAAATTGAGCGGCTGCGGGAAGATGTCAACATCACTTCTGAAGATTTGCTCACAGTGCCGCAGGGCAGCATTACCGAAGCCGGGCTGCGTACCAACATGGATGTGGGCATTCAATACATGGCCTCCTGGCTGGATGGCAGCGGCTGCGTACCCATCTACAACCTGATGGAAGATGCCGCCACGGCCGAAATCTCACGCGCCCAAGTGTGGCAATGGTTGCACAACCCCGGCACCAAGCTGGCGGACGGCCGTTCCATCACCCCAGAACTCTTGCACGAATTGATGCCCGCAGTGATGAAACAAATAGAAACGGCCGTTGGCTCAGAGCGATTTGAACACGGCAAATACAAAGATGCTAGCCAGCTTTTCGAGGAAATCATCATCGGTAAAGAGTTCACCGAATTTCTGACATTGCCTGCATACGAGCGTCTCAATTAGAAACTGTAAAAGCCACAGAGGAAAAAGAGAAATCAGAGAAAAGATTTAACCCCTCTAAAAACTCTGTGGCTAAAAAAGATTTAGTGTTTTCGCGGCACAAGTCAAAATAATCGCCGCATATTTTTTTAACAATTGTGTTTCTTAATCAAAACTTGGAGGAGTGAGCATGTTAAAACAGTATGACGTATCGCAAATGGAAAATAGCTGGAAGTTTGATAAGCGGTGGCAGGGCATTAAACGGCCGTACACCAGCCATGATGTTTGCCGTTTGCGGGGAACCATCCAAATTGAGCACACCCTGGCCCGGATGGGAGCCGAACGTCTCTGGCGGTTAATGCACAAAGAAGATTATGTCAATGCACTGGGTGCGCTTTCTGGCAACCAGGCTGTGCAGATGGTGCAGGCTGGCCTCAAAGCCATCTATCTCAGTGGTTGGCAAGTTGCCGCCGATGCCAATGGCGTCGGGCACACCTACCCAGACCAAAGCCTCTACCCGGCCGATAGCGCACCAAAATTAGCCAAGCGCATCAACAACGCCCTCATGCGCGCCGACCAGATTTACCACATGAACAACCAAAACGGCGTTTACTGGTTTGCCCCCATCGTTGCCGACGCCGAATCTGGCTTTGGCGGCTCGCTTAACGCTTTCGAGCTAATGAAGATGATGATTGAAGCGGGCGTGGCGGGTGTTCACTTTGAAGACCAACTCTCTTCTGCCAAGAAATGTGGCCACATGGGCGGCAAGGTACTCGTTCCTACCCGTGAATTCATCCAAAAACTGGTGTCGGCACGGTTGGCCGCCGACGTGATGGGCGTACCAACCGTACTCATCGCCCGCACCGATGCCGACTCAGCCCAACTGATCACCAGCGATATTGACGAACGGGATCAGCCGTTCATCACGGGCGAGCGCACCTCTGAAGGGTTCTACAATGTGAAGGGTGGCCTGGAAAGTGCCATTGCTCGCGGCCTCTCTTACGCTCCGTATGCCGACGTGATTTGGTGCGAAACCTCTACGCCAGACCTGGGTGAAGCCAAAGAGTTTGCTGACGCCATTCATGAGAAATTCCCCGGCAAGATGCTGGCTTACAACTGTTCACCATCGTTCAACTGGCGACGCAACCTGGACGAGGACACAATCGCTAAGTTCCAGGTAGAGCTGGGCAATATGGGGTACAAGTTCCAATTTGTTACCCTGGCCGGATTCCATGCGCTAAACACCAGCATGTTTGAGCTGGCACTGGCTTACAAGCAGGATGGCATGGCTGGCTACTCACGGTTGCAGCAGCATGAGTTTGATCTGGAAGCCAGCGATGGCTACCGCGCTATTAAGCACCAAAGCTTTGTGGGAGCTGGCTACTTTGATGAGGTTCAACTGACGGTTTCCGGTGGTGAAGCGTCTACCGCTGCCCTAAAGGGGTCTACCGAAGAAGCGCAGTTTGATGATGCACCTGTACCAGCACACTAAAGCACCTTAATTCTTCCATTCACTCCTTGGTATGTAAAAGCGGGAAAGTATTTTGATTTAGACAGAGCCGTTCCTCACGCTTTTACTTGAGTAACTCACAATATCGCGGCTCGTTTTTATCAAGACACTTATTGTGATTTACAAAAAGAAACGGCCGTTTGTGGGAGACGGCCGTTTCTTTTTGTCTGCTTTCCCATTTCCCCGCCAATTTGGCACGTAAGCTAAACGTTAACTTTGCCCCTTTAGGATACCCTGACTATCAACAATTTGCTTCGCATCCAAGAGAACTATGCAGTCATTAGAGCAAAAAACATTTATCGAGCATGATAAGATGGTCGAATCTTCGACAGGATTGAAGATTTATTTATTTGGTTCACCATCTTTTTTCATTAACGGGCAGCCAATCGCCGACACATCGTCTAATAAAGTTGAAGCGTTGCTTGCCTATTTGGTGTGCCATCCTTACCCACACCTGCGCGATGCGCTGGCCTCATTGCTATTCAATGCCCAATCACGTAGACAGGCCAACAGCAATTTGCGGGTTCTGCTGTCTCGCCTGCGCCGCGTTTGCGAGGACAGTGTACTCATCACACGGCAAACGGTGCGGCTGAATCCAGCGTATGAGGTTTGGTTGGATACGGCCGTTTTTCAGCAAACCATCGCTCAACAACCGGAAGCAGCTATAGAGCTTTATAAAGGTGATTTCTTGGAAACTGTACAAGTGCAAGATGCCAACAGGTTTGTGGAATGGGCCGCGCTGGAGCGCGAAGAACATCGGTTGCTGGCCCTAGAAACCCTGTTACAGCTCATAAAAAAATATGAAGCGGCTGGCGAGCTGGAGAGAGCCATCTACTTTGCCCAACAGATCCTTGCCATTGAACCCCATCATGAAGGGTGGCACCGCTGGCTGATTCAGCTACATTTGCAGAATGGTCAGCGTACCGAAGCAGAAGCTCAACTAGCGGCGTGCCAGCAAATTATCCAAGAAACCTTTGAACAGGAACCTTCCCCAAAGACTCAATCTCTCCTTTCTTGAGAACATATCACAAATTGATCAGTGTCCTGATCAACACAGGTTCACACTGCTTCTGGTTCTTATCTGTGTAAAACAGTGTAAATCTGTGTCCTATTTGTTTTGATATTGTTGGATAGCCTTTCCCCACTTTACAAACAATTTACAAACGCATTGCAACTTTCAGGAATCTCTCCGGTATCTATAACCAGTAACGGACAGTGGCAAGTTCAAAAAGCTATCAACCAGCTACCAGCAACTAGCCACCAAACCTAAGGAGACATTCTCATGGTTGACGTGTATATCGTTGTTTATACCCTGCTTGGTATTCTGATCTGTTTGCCTGCGCTGCTGCTGGCCCTAAATTTGCTGATGCCCAAAATTACTCAGCGCATCGAAACGCGCCTGGAAAAAACGCCAGGTAAAAGTTTTGTGCTGGGCGTGCCGGTAACAGCCGCTTTCCTTCTCTGGATCGCCATTACTGCCAACATCCCCGGCCTTGGGCAAGGAAGTGCCTTTTTGGCTGCTTTTGTGGGCATGGGGCTGGGCACGTTGGGCGCAGCGGGCATGTCTCGGCTGCTGGCCAAACGAGTTCAGGTGTTGGTAAGTTCCAGTTCTGAGGCATTGAGTTTGCTGCGCGGCGCAGTAATGTATGAGCTGGCTTGCCTGTTTCCCATCGTGGGCTGGTTTTTGTTTGCGCCCGTTGTGGGCATTACGGTGATAGGTGCGGCCGTTTTCGGCCTGCTTGGTTGGCTGCCGCGACCGTCGGTGAGCGAGCAAGTAGTTGTGGCGAGTCAACAGTAATCAGTAATCGGTGAACTGATTACTAATTGGCGAAGGAATCTGACATGAGACTAACCAGGCGCGATTTCTTACGACTTGGTGGCTTAACGGCCGTTGCGGCCGGAACCGCCGGATGCAGTGCAGTGGGCAGGCAACTCTCACAAAATGAGCTGCCAGAAACGTTGGAGGTGCCAACGGCCGTTCCCGGCACGGCACCCCTCACCCAAGCCGCAACCGCGCTGCCTACCTTGGCCATCGATCCGGCACGGCGGTTGCTGAACAGAGCCGGGTACGGCCCCAGGCCCGGCGAAGTTGCGCGCGTCAATCAGCTTGGATTAGCAGATTATTTGGAAGCGCAGCTCAATCCCGATGGCATCGCCGATTTAGCAGGCGATCTCATTGCCCGACACCAAACATTGTACGAGATGGATGCCAGCGTGCTGGTGGAGCAAGAGCCGAAAGATGCCACCATCGAGTTAATTGGGTCCACTTTTATGCGTGCCATCTACTCCAAGCGGCAGCTTTATGAAGCGATGGTTGAGTTTTGGTCGGATCATTTCAACATTTACCTACGCAAAGAGCAGGTGATGCCTCTGGCCAAAATTGTGGATGACCGGGACGTGATACGGCCGTTTGCCCTGGGCAACTTCCGCGATTTACTGGCAGCCTCGGCCAAAAGCCCCGCTATGCTGCTCTACCTGGACAATATCCACAACGAAAAGAGCCACCCCAACGAAAATTACGCCCGCGAACTGCTGGAACTGCACACGCTGGGTGTGAACGGTGGCTACAGCCAACAAGATGTGCAGGAGGTCGCCCGGATGTTGACTGGTTGGACGGTGGCACGACGCGGCCGTTTGCGTGGGCAATTCATCTTTGATGAAGCGATTCATGACTTTGGCGAAAAGGTGGTGCTGGGCAAAACTTTCCCTGCTGGACGAGGCGAGGCGGAAGTGGAAGAGCTGCTCGATTTGCTGGCGTTGCACCCGTCCACGGCCAACTTTTTGGCCACCAAGCTAGTGCGCCGTTTTGTGGCCGACGAGCCACCCGCCGAGTTGGTGAACCAGGTGGCGGATACATTCCTGCAAAGCGGCGGTGAAATCAAGCCGATGCTGCGTGCGATCTTCCTGAGTGAGCAATTTGCAACTGCCCCTGCCAAGCTGAAACGGCCGCACACCTACATGGTCTCCGTGCTGCGCACCCTGCATGTGGATTTCGGCCTGAGACGAGGGCGCGCCATCGCTGACTGGATGCAAATGATGGGGCAACCGCTGTTCCACTGGCCCCCGCCGGATGGATATCCTGACATCTCGTCGGCGTGGACGGCCAATCTGCTGCCCCGCTGGAACTTTGCCCTGGCACTGCTGCACAACGAGATTCCGGGAGCCACCGTGCCGCTGGAAGATATTGTGGCGGCGGGCGGGGCAGAAACGGCCGTTGACATGCTGCAACTGTTTGGGGGATTGGTATACGGCCGTTCCCTGCAACCAAACGAACTGGCACTGTTCACCGACTACGTAGGCAGCCAGCCCAGCAACAACCGGGAAGGGCGGCTGCGGCTGCGCGATTGCGTCGCCCTCATGCTAGCCAGCCCTGAATTTCAGTGGACCTAAGATTTAAATGAGAAGGCTCATGCGCTCCCCTCTGAAGTTTAAGACGGCCGTTCGGCAAAGCGGCAGGAACTTTTATACTAAAGTCAACGCCAGTCCGCCAAGCCACCCCAGTTTTCTGGGCTCCGTAAAACACACCGCAGCCAATAAGAACGTCAAAGTACCTGATTGGTTCATTATCCCCTTGCCAGCTGTTTCAGGCGCGGCAGGGTATGTCCTTTGCGTCAGCCTCACAGACAATGGAAATCAGTTATTGCTAGCAAAAAAGGGAGTCATGTTTAGTCGTTTGTTGCGTGCGTTGTCTCGTCATACCGGCATTTTGGTGCCAGCCACAACCATCTTGGTTTTTATACTCATCGGCGGTGCCTATCAGCAGCAAACGCCTTTGCTAGAGACGCCGGATGAGCCAAGCCACTTTGCTGTTGCCAATTACATCGCCCAAAATGGCAGCCTGCCGCCCCGCCCCATTGAAACGCGCACGGGGCCAGCCCCCACCGTTTCTGACGACGTGCCGTTTTATTATGCACCGCCACTTTACTACTGGTTGGCCTCCTGGCTCATTGACCCGGCCGAAACGGCCGAATTTGCCCGGTCGGTTGTGCCAAACCCCAACTTTGAACGGGGCATTGGCATCAATTTAGGGGCTGGTGCAGACAATAAAAATATGTACGTGCATACGGCCGCCCAAACACCGCCGAATCTGGCAAGCTGGGCTGTCTCGATGCGGCGCGTTCGCCTGTTTTCGCTTCTGTTAGGTAGCTTAACCGTATTGGGAGGCTGGGCATTGGCGCAGCAGCTTTGGCCTAACAGTTGGCGTTGGCAGGCAACGGCCGTTTCCCTCATTCTGTTTAACCCGACGTTTCTTTATGTAAGCAATGGCGTTACCAATGATCCGCTGCTGATTGCGGTAAGCAGTTGGAGCTTTGTGCTAATGGGCAGCCTGCTGCTACAGCCAGGGTACGCCAAAATTGGCTGGCGGGAATGGCTGCTGGCCTTGCTGCTGGGCTGCGCCATCCTCACCAAGCAAACTGGCTTCATCCTACTGCCGCCTGCCTTGTTGGTGATGCTCCACAAAGCTCAGCGGCAGCAATGGGCACCTGGGCGGCTGCTGACTGTATTGGGCGCGGGGGCGTTGGTGATTACGGCCGTTGGCGGCTGGTGGTATCTATATAACAGCATCACCTATGGCGATCCGCTGGCATTGGAAAGCCATAATGCGCTTCCACCAATCGGCAACATGGCTGAACATTTGCAGTTTACGCTGGCGCAAAACTGGGGTGCGTTCAAAAGTTATTGGGCTGCCTTTGGCTGGGCCACAATTTTTGTGGAACCAGTTTGGTACGCGTATTTTATGGGGCTAACAGGCTTGGGGATAACGGGCTGGTTGTGGAAACGGCCGTCACGCAAACGTCACCAATTGCTGTGGCTGCCTGTGCTGCTAAATGGCGGTCTGTTGCTGGTTTGGCTGTGGCGCACGGCCGCGCCTTACGGCCGTCTTCTCTTCCCGGCCATTGTGCCCACAAGCTGCCTGCTGGTGCTGGGCTGGCAACAGTGGCTAGCGCGGCTGCGCTGGCCAGCGGCTGTGGGACAGTTGGGGATTGCTGTGCCTTTAGCCGTGCTGGCAATTGCCTCACCCACACGCTACCTGCAACCTGCCTTTGCACCCGTCACACTGGCCGCCACTGAAACAGGCGAGTTTGTGCCGCTGAATGCCATCTTTGGCAGCCAATTCCACCTGCTAGGTTACACGCTCAGTCCGCCCACCATGCAAGCTGGCGATACGGTCGAACTGACATTGATGTGGCAACTTGCAGCCCCTTCGGCTGCCCCCAACCAAATCGAGGCAGTTGTCCAGGTTGCCCCCCTAAACCCAGAGGCACAGGTTGCCGCTGCTTCCCAGCTTTTAGGCTCGTCGCGCTACCCAGCACCTTTTTGGCAAGCAGTGGAAACCATCCGGCAAACGTACCAAATTGCCCTAACGACAGATACGCCAGCTCCCAGTTTATACTGGTTTGATCTGGTGCTGCTGGATGAAGCTAGCCAGAGCCGTTTGCCCATTGTTTGGCAGGAACGGCCGTTGTCAGAGGCACTATTGCGAATTGGCCCCGTGCCAATCTATGCTCAGGAAGCTGGATTTTTGCAGGAAACGGCCGTGGCTACCCCAGCCATAGCTACTGAATACAACTTCAATGAGCAAATTCGGCTCAACGGATACACCATCGAACCAGCTACAAATGAGGTCGGCCTGAAACTGACCCTCTTTTGGGAATCCCTGGCTGAGCCAGCCGCAGATTGGACGGTATTTGTCCATTTGGTTGATGAAAATGGCGAACTGGCTGTTCAGGGAGATGGCCTACCGCGCAATGGCAATTTCCCTACATCCTGGTGGGCGACAGACATTATTGTTCCCGACACTCATTGGCTGGTAGGCGATTTCACCTGTGCCAATCTAGCCGATTATCAGCTTTTGGTGGGCTTTTATAACCCGGAAACGGCCGTTCGGCTGCCCGTGAGCGATGCCGCTGGTCAGCCCATCCCCAACATGGCTGTCGAACTTCAGCCAACCTGTGCAGAATCAGATTCGTAACGTTAAGGAGTCCACAGATTTCCCTCTTTCTTTTCTCTGTGGCCTCTGTGGCAAATTTATTTTTGAAGGAGCGTAAAAAATGAGCAAACAAACAATGACCCATTGCCAAGAGTATGAAACGGTTAGCCGCCGAACCTTTATGAGCCGAGGCGTACAGTCTGCCGCCGCGCTAATGTTTGGCAACAAGCTGGTGGCGCTGCCCACCTGGATGCCGCGCATCAGCCTGGCAGACCCGCATGTAGGGCCAGCGGGCGACACGCTGGTTTGCGTCTTTTTACGTGGCGGAGCCGATGGCCTAAACATGGTCGTGCCGCACGGCGACGACGACTATTACAGTCACCGCCCCCTCATCGGCATTCCCCGGCCAGATGATAATGGTGCCAGCGACGGCCGTACCGTTGATCTCGATGGCTTTTTTGGCCTGCACCCCGCGCTTGGTTCCCTGCAAGAGATTTACGCCGCAGGAGATATGACCTTCATCCACGCCACTGGCTCCCCAGATGAATCCCGCTCCCACTTTGAAGCGATGGATTTGATGGAGCGTGGCGCCACGGAAAACGGCGACTACACGGGCTGGCTGGCACGCCATCTGGCTACGCTGGACAGCGGCAACAGCTCCGCGCTCCGCGCCGTGGGCATTGGCGACATGCTGCCTGCGTCGCTTACCGGGGCTGTCTCATCCACTGCCCTGCAATCTATTGCCGACTACCATCTGGGGGGCAGGCCAGAGCAACTAGGGCAGATGACCAACTTGCTGCAAACGCTGTACAGTCAAAATGAAGATATGCTCACGGCGGCGGCGCGGCAAACGTTCGCCTCCATCGAGGTTCTTAGCAAGATTGATACGGAAGGGTACGTGGGGAACGGCCGTCCTTACCAAGAAAATGAGTTCGGCCAGGCAATGCGCATGGTCGCCCAGCTCATCAAGGCCGATGTAGGCGTAGAAGTCGCCTGCATAGACGTCGGCGGCTGGGACACACACGTGGCTCAAGGCGGCACCGTGGGCACAATGGCAGGCATCCTGCAAGAGCTTTCTGACGGCCTGATGGCGTTTTACGAAGATTTACAGGCACAGATGGGCAGCGTAACTGTCGTGGTCATGTCCGAATTTGGGCGGCGGGCGCAGGAAAATGGTGGCCTGGGCACCGACCACGGCCACGGCAACATGATGATGGTGCTGGGCGGCGGCATCAACGGCGGTCAAGTCTTTGCCCGATGGCCCGGCCTGCACGATGAGCAGCTCGTTGGCCCCGGCGACCTCGCCGTCACCACCGACTACCGCGACGTGCTGGGCGAAATCATCCAAAAGCGGCTCAACAACCCCTTGCTACCCGCCATTTTCCCGGATTACACTGTTAATTCATTGGGGTTAGCTGTACCTCGTATGGGCTAGGTGGGGAAAAGGGTTGATAGGATTCTAATCTGCTTAACAACTGCATCATTTTAATTGTAGATGTGCAATCCACGCGACGGAAATCGGCCGTAAGTCGGAAATTCGGTTGCTGGCTGATCTCGCGGATCAACATGGGTGTTGGCGTAAGCGATCTTCAAAAATGGCGGCTTGTTCATGGCATTGGTGCATCGCACGGGCTGCGGCGGCTGCTTCTGCCATGCGGCTAGGTGCCGTGGTGTTTGCGTTATTCTGGGACATATCGTGGATAGGTCCTTTTGCTTGTTTGGGCAAAAGTGAGGTCAATTTCTACAGTGGCGAAGGGGGTTTCTGCGTTTGTTGTGGCCAGTACCGTGCCGTCCGGATCGATAATCCACGACAAACCGCCGCAATCTGCTTTGCTCCCTTTGGGATACCAGAGGTTTGAGGAGAGGTTGTAAGCTCCGGCACAAACGGCCGAAGCGCGACCCCCTGCGAGCCATTTGTCGTTGGTTGCGTGTGGTGTGGCGCGAGGGACGCATAAAATATCTACTTTGGCTGCGGCATAATGGCGTGCCCACTCAAAGAACCACATTTCGGTACAAATTTGTACACCGATTCGCACGTCACCAAAACGAACCGTATCAAACGATTTTGGCCCACGATCGTACCAACTGTGTTCCCAATATCCTTCTTCATCCGGTAAATAATATTTTTCATGGAAACCGATGGCCTTATTGCTCGCTTTAGTCCAGATGTATGCTTCGTTTCGGCGGCTGCCGCTAGGTTTGATGATGGGACGGGTACCCACAACTGTACTTACCCCCAGCCTATTAAGATTGTCGATGTAGCGGGTATGGTTGTCCGCCGCTTTTTCCCAACGGATGGCATCCGGGGTTTTGTCGGCTGCAAGCCATTCAGAAAAGCCCATTTCTGGCAGAAGCACAAAATTGCTGCCCTCTGCTTTTATATGGCTGGCAAGCAAAGCAAGATATTGATCAAGTACGCCCTCTCTTGAATCGATTTGGCAAACTGTTACTTTCATTTCGCGCCTCCCTGCCTGTTGATTACAAAGAAGCTGTATCTTCTCACAATTCTGTAAGTGGGGCAGCCTGAGGACATATTGGCCAAATTTAGCAAATTTCCAAGCGAGTCATTACATTTGATCTTAAAAACTTCGGTATCAGGCAATATTTGAACAACCTGATACCGAAGCACATTAAGAAGATAAAAACGGTTACAAACCAAGTTTCTCGGGATTCATGATTCCTTTCGGATCAAGTGCAGTTTTGATCTTTTTCAGGACAGGCATGCTGCTGCCTAATGCGTCAGTCACGTAAGGTAGCCGGGCTAAACCAGAGCCATGATGATGAGAAATGGCTGCACCGTTCTTCACACAGATATGCATCGCCACATCCCAAACTTCCAAAAGATTGGCTTCTGCCGAAGCATCATCCACATCTTGGCCCAACAAGATAACATACAGTGAGGTGCCTTGTGGATAAACGTGTGAGAAATGTCCTAGCACTTCGGCTGCGTACGGGGCTAATGCTTCTTTAAGTTCGTAATACGTTTCTAAAATACCATCCCAGAAGTGGGCAATTTCAATCGTTTCGGCCAAACCACCCGTTTCCGCCAATAAATTTTCCACCGTAGAGAAGTCAAACCGTCGGCGCATCCATGCTTCAACTGCAGACGGGCCAATCTTTTCGCCACCCTCTGCAACACATAAATCCATAACGGCACCATACTCGGCCAGGGCAACAGTCTGCACACCTTCAAAGCCCAGGAACATAACGCATTTATCAAAGGTTTTGTCTTGCATGGCGTGGCGTGCCTCTACAAAGTCGTAAAAGCGCACCAAAAACGGCTTAAGCCCCAGCCGCATTATTTGCCGCATGACGGTGACACCGGCTTCTACGCTGTCAAAGGTTACAGCCTCAAATAGCCTGTATTCTGCAAGGGGGAAAATCTTGAGTGTCACATCTGTAATGACGCCCATCGTGCCTTCGGCACCCATAAAGATGTGCCGTAAGTCTGGGCCTACGGCCGCACGGGGAACGTTCATTGTTTCGACCACTTCGCCTGTAGGTAACACAACAGTGAAACAGACAACCAAATCTTCAATGCCACCGTAGCGGGATGAAAACTGACCCATTGCGCGCGTTGCCACCCAGCCACCCACTGTGGACCGATCCAGTGATTGGGGGGAATGGTTGAGGGTAAACCCGCGCGCATTTAATGCTTCTTCTAACCGATGTCCATATTTACCCGCCTGTACTTTGACAACCAGTGATTCATCGGAGAGGGCAATGATGCGGTTCATGCTCATGGTGTCTAGCACAATGCCACCTTTCGAGGGCAGGCCTTGCCCGGTAACGCTGGAGCCTCCACCCCACGGGGTGACGGGGATGTTTTTCTCGTTGGCCCATTTTAGTAATTTACTAACCTGTTCGGTGCTGTGGGCTTTGACAACAACATCAGGGGCAAACGGCCGTTTCCCTTGATTTTTCCACTTTGCCGCCACTGGCCACGCATCATAGCTGTGCAGGTCAATTGTTTCCTCATCAACCAGGACGGCATCTTCGCCAATAACGCTTTTTAATTCTTCGATCCAACTTAAATCGACAGGTTCATGCCCGTTGGAAAACGCGCTTTCTACATATTCTTTTAAGTTCGTCAGTTGCTTATCCATTTTTAGCTCCTATCCATGTTGCAAAGCTGGTTCAAAACGATTCTCAGCTACCCAATCACGATAATTATTATTTTGCTCCATTTGTGTCATCGCATCCCAGTCAAGCAGCCGACCCATTTCTGCGCCAACTGCGTCCGCAATGCCCAGGCCACCATCCCGCAACCAGTAAAACAAGGAGGCGCGGCGCGTGAAGAAGTCTGTGATGGTTTGTGCCATCTCTTCCTTCACAGCATACTGCACCTCAGCCGCAATGATGTTGTGTCCACCCATGCTGGCAGCTGCTTCGGGATCAGTTTCAATCATAGCGGCAATTTTTAAGGCGTTGCCACCGTAAAGTGCCACCAGACGTTTTTGAACGGCCGTTTCCAAACGCAATTCAGCCAGTTTTTGCTGGGCTTCCGCCATCTGCTGCTGACTGCCACCACTGACTGGCACATGCTGGCTGTTGCTCGGGTGAATGCCCGTCATGCTAAACAAGCTACTTAGCAATTCAACCGCTTTATCTACCACCTGCTGCCCCATGACGCGAGCCGTCGTTAGCTTACCGCCACCGATGGTGAGCAATCCGTTGGGGCTGGTGAATATTTCATGCTCCCGAGAGACGGCACTGGCGTTGCGGGCATCTTCCGGCGAAATGAGCGGGCGCAAGCCAGCCCAGGTGCCAATGATATGCTCCCGGCCCAAATTGCGTCCAGGGATGGTATGGTTGGCCACTTCCAATAAATAATCAATATCTTCTTCAGTCGCAACCACGTTGTCGAGCGGACCATCATAATCGGTATCAGTCGTGCCCACGTAAACCAGGTCACTATCCAATGCGGGGATAGGCCAAACGACCCGATTATCGCTGGGGGAACGGAGGAATACGGCGTGGTTGAGCGGAAAATCCTTTTTGCTCAACACGATGTGGACTCCCTTAGTGGGGCGCAGACGTTTGCCCTGCACCCCGTCTTCCATGAAGCGCACCTTGTCTACCCACGGCCCGCCACAATTAATCAGTTGCCGCGCTCGGATTTCACCCGTCTGGTTGGTAATATGGTCGTGAACCTGTGCGCCCGCAACACGGCCGTTTTCCATCACAAATCCAACCGCTTCCATATAGTTTGCCACGTGAGCACCTGCTTCACAGCCCCCCTTCATCGTTTCAATCGTCAGCCGTGCATCATCCGTTAGAAAGTCGAAGTAGTAACCACAGCCTTTTAAGCCATCTGGATTTAGATGGGGTTCGATGGCCAGCAATTTGTCACGGTTCAACATTTTATGCCGACGTTCGCCGGGGTTGCCGGAAAACAGATCGTAAATGGTTAAACCAGCGCGCAATTTGAGCATCCCCTCTGGATACCCTTGATACTGCAAGTAAAGAAACGGCCGTGGATGTGCCAGATGTGGGGCTAGCTGCAACATCAACTCCCGTTCTCGGCACGCTTCCCGCACCATCTTGAACTCAAAACGTTCTAAATAACGCAACCCACCATGCAACAACTTTGTTGAGCGACTGCTGGTTCCCCAGGCAAAATCATTCTTTTCAATGAGCGCCACTTTTAAGCCGCGCAAGGCTGCATCACGCAACGCTGCTGCTCCTGTAATGCCCCCTCCAATAATCAAAATATCATAAGTTTGTTCAGTAAACTCAGCCAATGTTGTACGTCTCATGGCCAGGCTCCTTTTAAGCAGTAACGGCCGTCTAGTTACGGCCGTTACTGCCAATCTCATTCAGGCTATTTGGCCCACGCCATGCTGCGTTGAACTGCTTTCGTCCACTCAGCATAGAGCTTCTCTCGTTCGTCCTGGGTCATCTTCGGTTTGAAAACCTTGTCTACAGATTGGCCAGCAAAGCACGCTTCTGGACTGCGCCAGTAGCCAACGGCCAACCCAGCCATATAAGCTGCACCCAAGCTGGTCGCTTCTGCCACAGACGGCCGTACAACCTCTACATCCAGCATATCTGCCTGGAACTGCATCAGGAAATCATTTTGCGATGCGCCACCATCTGCGTTAATGGTTTGGATATTTACGCCAGAATCTTTGCGCATTGTCTCAATGAAATCCTTCATCGAATACACAATGCCTTCCAGCGTGGCGCGTACCAGATGCGCCCGCTTGGTGCCGCGCGTAATGCCAATAATCAGGCCGCGTGCGTAGGAATCCCAATAAGGTGCAGACAAACCAGCCAAAGCAGGCACAAAGTAAACGCCACCGTTATCCGGCACGCTGGTTGCTACCGCTTCCGATTCAGCCGAATTGGCAATCATTTCCGCGCCATCACGCAGCCACTGCACGGCAGAGCCAGTAACGGCCGCATACCCTTCCAGCCCATACGTCGTTTCGCCATTCATGCGCCAAGCAATCAATGTCGTCAAACCGTTTTGGGAGATTTTGGCTTCTGGTCCAATGTTCATGTCCAAGAAGGTGCCGGTGCCGTGCGTTACTTTAACGTTGCCAGGTTCAACACAGCCTTGGGCAAACAATGCCGCGTGCTGGTCGGCAATAGCTCCTGTAATCGGCACGGCTACACCAAAGATGTCTGGGTCAGTCACGCCAAACTCGCAAGAGTCAGGGCAAACGGTGGGGAACAGGCTCATTGGCAAGCCCAAGAAGTCGAGCCATTCACTGTACCATTCATCATTTATCAGGTCATAAGACCCGGTTACAGATGCGTTGGATGCACCAATGGCATGTGTCTGGCCACCGGTGAGCTTGTAAATGAGCCAGGAGTCAATCGTACCGAAGGCGATTTCGCCTGCTTCGGCGCGGGTTTTGAATCCAGGCACATTGTTCATCATCCAGTGCAAGCTGAGTGATGAGTAAACAGGAGCAAGTGCCCAGCCGGTACGGCCGTAAACCTTCTCTGCCCACTCATCACGAATCTCTTCCACAAAATCGGCCGTACGCGTGTCTTGCCACACGATAGCGCGCGTCACAGGTTGGCCCGTCGCTTTGTCCCAGGCAACCGTCGTCGCTCGTTGGTTGGTGATGCCCACTGCCGCTAGATCAGTTGGGGCAACGCCACCTTCTGCCAAAGCCTGCTTAATCATCTCCACGGACTTTTCCCAGATTTCCATTGCATCATGTTCCACGCGGTCTGGAGCGGGATGATGTTGTTCAAATTCTGTGTAAGCCTGGGCTTTAACCTGGCTTTCTCGGTCAATAATTAAAGCGCGTGTACCGGTGGTCCCCTCATCAATAACCAAGATATATTTCTCTGTCATGAGTAAACTCCTAATTTAATTCACTCTTTATAGTAGGTAAGTTCGTATGTTGCCTAAGCTGAAGCTTGCTCTACGACGCCGACACTGGATTGCCGCATCATGGCAAAGGCTCCATAAAGTACCAAGACGACCAAAATAACAATAGCAATCGTTTCACTAAAGGCCCCGTACACCCCAACCGCCTGCAAGAGTATCGAAAGGCTGGTTAATACAACAATGGTGCAGGCAGGAGGGTCGATGTGGGTATCACCATGAACCAAGAATGTATTTGCCATATATTCGCCAACAATGCCAGCACCCATGCCAAAGACGGCACCCCAAATCAAGCTGCCGCTGGCAGTAGCGGCCACTGCGGCCACCAGCGTAATGTGATGCGTAACTGGCACCTGCACGCCCAGGCCCAAAAGTGACAAACTAATTGCTGAAATGGCGAATCCCATCACAACACCACCATTTTCTGCCCCAATTAGGAGGGCGATATGAGCCGACAGTACCCCAGCACCCAAGCCAATCATCAAACGTTGCGCAACAGTGCTTTGCCAGGGTAACCATTGAGTGTCTGGCCCTGGGGCATAACGCGCTTGCCCAGCTTTTACCTGACCAAAAACACCATTCCCCCACAAAAGGCGAGCCACAATAGCAGATACAACAACTGACAGTGCGACGGTATCTGTCCAAGCAAACGGAACGAGATTGAATGCCCAATTCAAAATGTAGGCACCTACACTGAAAATACCACCAATCAAAAGGACATCTGGGCTGTTTGTGCCCATCAGGGCAGAAACAATATCGCGCCCACTTTCAATTTTGCCTTTTCTGCTTGCGTAAGCAGCGGCAGCTACCCCGGCAGCAAAACCACCAACATGCGGGCCAAAGGCTGTACCTAAGGGAATGCTCATTAGGTCAGCCCCCGTTGCCTGAGCAGCAACGCCGACGAGAATGAGGAAACCCAAAATGACAAAAGCCTGCAGTGCGCCAATTGCTGCACCAAAAATCCCACCTGCAAATGCAATGAAAATACTTACCAAATCCATCTTAATTTCTCCTATTTCTTCTTAAAGAAGGTTCGTTTTCATTAATCTCTCGAATTCAAATTATGTTGCGGTAAATTGTCGCTGTGCCTCCTTCCATTGATGCAAGCCCTCAAGGTGGGTATAATTTGAAAGAGCAAGCGCACCATTCGCGATAACCTGAAGAGGCTCGCTTTTGAATGTCAACCATTTTGTTGCCGCAAAATGGCTGGCAGGTACGTTTTCTCAATCCCGAGCCAGACAGAAATGTCTGGCTTTTCTATTGAACAGAAATCAAAATTCTCTTGTGTAAATAATTATGGTAGGTACAGGTAACGGCCGTTAACCCTCTTCCTCATCTTCAAAAAGCAACTTAACGTTCTAAAACGATTGTCAACGAAAATCGGTCGCCCCGATTGTAGCAATCTGCATATTTTAGTGGGGTTCCATCATCTGAATAAAGCACGCGCTCACCGTACAGGATGGGGTTCCCCTCTGACAAGGCAAGAACAGAAGAAATATGCGCGTCTGCAATCTGGGCCTCAAGTCTCTCGACCACATTCGCCACCGGAAAGCCCATTTTTTCAATCATTTGCCAAACATGCTGAGATTCTAAATGCAAAGAGGCTTCATCTGCTTCAACTAAACTGGGGAACAGTTGCACCGGTAAATAAGCATCGTGGTACGTAATTGGCGTGCCGTCCACCAGCCGCAAGGTAGCCAAACGAATTAATAAATCTCCCACTCGTAAACCAAGTGCTTCTGCCATTTCTTCATCTGCAGCAATAATTTCCTTTTTCAGCAAGCGCGCTTCTGGTGTACGGCCGCTACGGCGACAGCTCTCAAAGAAATCTGTCAGCTTTGTATGATCACGTTGCACAGTTGATTGGCTGACAAACGTGCCGACGCCATGCCGACGGTAGATTAGGCCCATTGCAATTAAATCATCAAGACTCTTGCGAATGGTCATACGGCTGACGCCAAACTGGACGGCCAGTTGATCTTCTGATGGCAGTTTGTTGCCCGGTTGCAATTCGCCCGCCTGAATTTGGGCATTAAGTGCATTTCTAGCTTGAATGTAGCGCGGTAGGCCTGTGGTATTGATCATATGTGTCACTTAGGAGGTATTTGAATAACTCGTACAGTTGTATATACGTCTATACATTACCACATTTGCCTGAATTTTGTCAACCCTTTTTGTAAATATTGAACAAATTGCTCAATATCCATGCTGTGTGCCCGAAAAAAGGTAGGGCAATTTGAAGCTCAGGAGCAAAAATAAAAATTTTATTGACGAGAAATTGAGAATCGTGTACGCTTCTGGGGTAGATTTCGCGAGATTGTCCTGGAATTCATAAGCGTTACCCGGACTCAAAAAGTCGGGAAGCGCTTTTTTTATGGCAAAATCGCACGGTGAACGGCCAAATTTAGAAAAATAGATGTGGTTACAAAACGGCCGTTTACATAGAACCACAAGGAGATTTTTTTCGATGTCAGATATAACAACCGGAACTGTCAAATGGTTCAACGATTCAAAAGGCTTTGGCTTTATTGCTGTAGATGATGGCGATGATGTATTCGTTCATTATTCAGCAATTAATGGTTCCGGCCGTAGAACTTTGTACGAAGGTCAACGCGTCGAGTTTAGCATTGAAGCTGGCCCCAAAGGCCCGGCAGCTGCTAACGTAACGGCCGTCTAAAGTTTTAAGCACAGTTTTGAAGTTAAGAAAAGGCACCCAACCGGGTGTCTTTTTTGTTGCCTGCAAACTGGATGGAACTTGTGCAACAAGTTTGGCGTTTATGTTGTGGAAGGCTTGAGAAATGATTCACAAGCCACATAAACTAAAAAATTTGTTTCGAGGAGAAATTTAGAAATGAAGTTTCATATCAAGTTTGCAAAAATGTTCACTTTGAGTTTGCTGATTTTATTCACAATCATTGCCTGTAGCCCCGCAGGTTCCGGGGGCGATCTTGAACCCGATCTCGATGCCACGCCAAGCCTGGACAATACGGATTGGGTGTTAGACAAGTTTGGCCCAGAAGGTGAGGAAACGGCCGTACTGCCCAACACATCCATCACCCTGAACTTTGCCGACGGCGGCGCGAATGGCTCGGCTGGCTGCAATAACTACTTTGGCGAGGCCACGCAGTCAGATAACGCACTTAATTTTGGTGCTATTGGCTCTACCCGAATGGCCTGTCCGGAAGCCATCATGCAGCAAGAAAATGCCTATCTGGCAGCTCTGGGAACCGTAAATTCTTTTACTTTGGAAGATGATCAATTGACGCTGCAATATGAAGATGGCATTTTATTGTTTACCGCTGGTACACCTGAAGAAGCAAATGATGAGGCCGCGGAAAATGCCAAAACTTTGTTTGTGGGCTCCGAATTGGTAGATTGCGTAGGCGTTGCTCCACAACAATGTATGCAGGTGAAAGACAGCCTGGATGGTGAATGGACGCTGTTCTATGACCAGATTGTTGGGTTTACGTTTGAACCCGGCTTTGAATATGAACTGCGCGTTACGGAAACCGAAATCGAAAATCCGCCAGCGGATGGTTCCTCGCTTGAGGTGGCTTTGGTGGAGATTGTAAGCAAAACGGCCGTCCCCACCCAGCTACCAGAAGTTAATGAGCTGATTGGGAGCAGTTGGGTGTTACTATCCTTTGGGCCTAATGACAACCAAACGGCCGTCTTGCCAGACACGGAACTCACGCTCAACTTTGATGGCGAACAAATCAACGGTTCGGCTGGCTGCAACAGCTATTTTGCAGAGGTCACGGTTGGTGAAGATGGTAGCCTCGCGGTGGGGCTGATTGGCAGTACGCTGATGGCTTGTGTAGATGACGGCATCTCCCAGCAAGAAGCTGATTATCTGGCAGCATTGGGGCAAGTTACCAGCTACACGTTGGCCGAAGAGCAGCTAAGGTTGCATTACGAAGGCGGGCTGCTGATTTTTGTAGCAAGTGAAGCAGCAGCAGCTGAAGAAGTTGTGGATTGGGAAACGGCCGTATCCATCCTGAATAGTGGCGACGTGGTTGAAATCTTCCAAACTCACAGCCTGGACGTGACGCTGACGTTGGTAGACGGCCGTCTCATTAAAACGGTTGAACCAGCGATTGATGACATTTTTACGGCCGTTTCCGACTGCGGCGAGCCGTGCAGCCATATCATAATGGCAACCGAATAAACTGACTCGCTTGATTAAAGCGAAACAGTTTCAACAGCGTCTCCCAACGCTGTGAGCAGATCGGCCGTTCTCATGAGGACGGCCGTTCCTCTTACCCCAGACCCCAGCGAAATCTCCGTTTGGTTAAGCACCGATTGATCAACAAGAATATGCAAAGGCATTGGCAGGCCAAAGGGTGCCACCGCGCCAATTTCGTAGCCGGTCACGCGCCGCAGCTCGTCTGGCTTGGCCATCGTCAGGCGAGAGAGCCCCAGCGTGCGGCGTAGCTGCTTCCAGTCGATCTGCTGCGGCCCAGCGACGAGCACCATCAGGAACTCACCCTTTGCCAGGCGAAAAAGCAGGCTGCGCACCACCTGCTCTGGCTGCTGGTTACGCTCGGCAGCAGCTTGCTCCAAAGAGCGCACCGGGCCATCGTGGGTGAAGAGAGTATAGGGGATTTGCTTCTGGTCGAGTTCGCGGGTAACGGGGGTTTCAATCATCTCACTATTTTAGCAGCGAATTTACCTGAATTTCCACAAAACCAGCCACTAACCACTATCTTTTCTCAACAACGAAGGTGGGCACGGTGGAGCCACCCCCGGCGGAGACGTTGAGCAGCGGGTCGGTGGAAAGGCGAGTGAGGCAACCGTCTACGTAGTCGCCGTGGAAGATGAAGGGGGCGGTGTCCAGCATGCGGTTGTAGATTTGCAAACGGCCGTCAATAATGCTCGGATACGGCTCCTCAGGAATGACCACCCGTTCCTGCACGATGTACGGCTCTGCCAGGGCTTGCTCTACTGCCTGTTCCCAACCGCTGGCGTTGGTTTGCCAGCCCAGCACAATGCCGTGTCCACCATAATCGTCGTTTGGCTTTAGCACCAGCTGGTCTTTGTATTTATGCATAAAGGGAATCAGGTCTATGGGCAGACCGCCGTAGGTGGTTTTGCGCTCCTCCACGGTGCGCGTCCAGGGAATGTGGTTGTGGATGACGGCCGCTTCCTTTTTATTAAATAGGTGGGCATTTCGCTCATCGCTGAGCACAGAGAGGCTCATCTTTTTGTACAGCAGCTTGCAGCGAAACGGATTTACCATGGTCACATTGCCATCGCGCACAGCCCGCACCACCGGCTGATCCATCCCGCCGCGCTCAATCAATTCGGTAATGAGCACGCGCTTGTAAATAATATCAATCGCGAACCCTTCATGGTGCAGACGGCCGTTTTCATACATCACATTGCGCGGGTCTACAATCTTGGCTTTAAAGCCTTGCGAACCAAAATATTGGGTGAACAGCTCGAATTCGCTGCGCGTGGGCACGTCGTGCCAATCCAGAATGCCAATTTGGGGGCGACCAGTGCCGCCGCCTTGCCGATACGAATCTAGCAACACATGAAGGACGCTGTGGCGCGTGGGCAACGGCCGTACCGCATAATGGCGCAAATATTCACCCATCACCGGCAGACCGTAAAACACCTCGTTTAGGACGTCGTTGTAGGCAGAAGCGGCAGGAACTTCCGCATTGTATTCCGTAAATTTCAGCTCGCTATTCTCGGTAACGTAAAACGCATCAAGCCGAGTGAGCGGCGTGTGCCCTCTGTACTTCGGCTCATGTTTGATCAGCTCTTTTTCCCAATCTGACAGGCCGAACTGGGCACAAAACTCCGCATCCTGCACCGCCAGTTCTGAGATTTTCTCGAAGGCGCGCAGCAACGGCCGTATTGATTTACGCAAGAAAAGATATTGTTCCGGGGTCAAAAAGCGAGGGCGCAATACGGTACACAACGGCCGTTTGCCGAAAAACAGGCCTCGCTGCTGCATCTGTTCTGTTAGCTGCCCCTGCGACTCTGCCGCCAGCTCATCGGTCAATAAATCATGGTAGGTTCGTATTGCTTCCTTCAATGCCACTTTCTCCTCCGTCAATCAGTCACCTCGTCGCCCCAATCCCCCCTTCACCCGTTCAGAACAAGTCGCTCCAGCGCATCTTGCTCACTTGCGCCCCTGCTTGCTGGGCCAGACCAATGCACAGATCAGCCATGCCTTCCACACACCAGCGATGGAATTCATACCCCAGCGAGTTGACATCCATGTCTGGTGCCGGATTCATGAAGTCGATGGCATATGGTACGCCATCACGGATGGCAAATTCACAGGTGTTCATGTCGTAGCCAAAGGCGCGGCACAGCGTTTGGCAATCAGCCACGATGCGGTCGTACATTTCTTGTGACAAGCCTTCGGGATGGCTATATTGGCGGGTGTTGGGATCATACCGCATGACCAGCACCTTCTCTTGCCCCAGCACCATGCAGCGGATGTAATCTTCCCACTCGATGAACTCTTGCAGTACCATTGTCAGCAAGCCAGATTGGTCGTAACTGCGGTACAGCTCTTCCATGTCGTGACAGATATACACTTCTTTCCAGCCGCCGCCGTGCGCATCTTTTAGCACACAGGGGAAGCCACCAATGTACTCTACTAAATCTTGCCATGGCATTGGGAATGCCAAATTGCGCAGGCTTTTACTATGGTCAATACCTGGGATGTAATCTTTGTTGGGGAGAGCGGCCGTTTTGGGGCTGGCCAGGCCAAGTTTGGTAATGAGCGAGGCACCGAAAAATTTATCATCGGCCGTCCACATGAATGGATTGTTGATAACGTAAGTGCCTTGCAGCATCGCATTTTTAAGATACGAGCGATAGTAAGGCACCTCATGCGAAATGCGGTCTACAATAACGGCATACTCAGACGCCTCATTCATCTGTGTGCCACCAATAGATACATATTCGGCGGTAACGTCTTGATTACGGCCGTTCACCTCCTCAATAAACGCTGGTGGCCACGACCATTCCATCCCAACCATCAAACCAATCTTCTTTGTCATGCGACCTTCTCCTTGTCTTAGTTTGCTAGCGATTGGTGGCTAGTTGGCATTATTTTGAAACTAGCCGCTAACCACCAGCCACATTCTCTAATCATGTCCACCAATGTAAGATAACAGCATCTTCTCCCAATATGGCCAATCGTGGCTCCAGCCATCCCAAATGCGTAGCGCGTTGCCAATATCTTTTTGCCATAGCGCCGCAGAAAGAAATTCATTGTTGGCACGCAGCCCATCATCTTGCCCAACCACTAGAATAATATCCAGTTTCCGCAGCAGCTCCAGCCGATGATGGTCATGCTCATTGGGTATGTAAGCACAAGGATTATTGGCGTAGATATGGCCATCGCTATGCCCACTGGCCCAGCGGCTAATGTCATAGATACCGCTGAGACCAATGGTGCGGCTTACCAAATCTGGACGGCGCAGAGCCAGGTTAACCGCATGGTACGCTCCAAAGCTGGCTCCCACGGTAATCAAAAATGGGTTCTGGTTTTTGAGCCAGGATAGGGGCAGCACTTCGTTTACCAAGTAGTTTTCATACTGAACCTGCCGCCAGGCGCGCGCCCCAGGATGCTTCCAGTGAGCGTACCAACTCTCAGCATCCACGCTATCGACGCAGTAAAGCTGTAGCCAGCCCTGGTGAATGTGATGGCCTAGTAGGTTCATCATGCCCCGGTCTTCCCACTCATAAAAACGCCCTTTGGAGGTGGGAAACACCAGCACACGAGCACCGGCGTGGCCAAAAACCAGCAGTTCCATGTCTCGTTCCAGCGCTGGGCTGTACCAACGATGATATTCTCGATTCATTTGTGTCTCTCTTCCTAATTATTGGACTTACCAGACAAAGCTGGGTTGGTAGATTATTGTATCAATTTTTTTACAATCACCCTAAAATTGCAAAAGCCAAAAAGATTTTTGCATTCGGTTGGGCACACATTTGGCTTTACCATACTGTTTTTCATTTTTTGCAAAACGGATTGGTGTACAGAGGGTTACAATTAGTTAGTGCGGGATTGGGAAACGGCCGTTTCCCAATCCCGCACAATGTGGTAAAACGAGAGAAATTTTTGGAAGAGCAAATAGAGGAGACCCACTTATGAGCAAAGCAAGAGTTGCCGTGGTTGTAGACAGCACGGCATACATACCCCCGGCCCTGGTTACCCAATACAACATCCACGTTATTCCTCAGATTCTAAATTGGGAAGGCAGCAGCTTGCGGGATGATGTAGATATTAAGCCAGATGCTTTTTATAGTCGGCTGGCCACAGCCAAAGAGATGCCCACTACCTCACAACCTTCGGCAGGTGAGTTCCACGAATTTTTCAGCAAAGTTGCAGAAACGGCCGAATCTATCGTGGCCATTCTCATCTCAAAATCGCTCAGCGGCACGCAGGCTTCGGCCCAGGCGGCTGCCAGCATGATGGAAGATTATCCGATTGAGATTGTAGATTCACAATCTGCTGCAATGGGCTTGGGCTATATGGCTCTTGCCGCCGCCCGTGCCATTGAAAATGGTGCAGATTATAAAGAAGCAGCCGAAGCCGCCCGTGCCATCGTCAGCAACATGCGGGTGCTGTTTGTGGTAGACACGCTGGAATTTTTGCATCGCGGGGGCCGCATTGGCGGTGCCCAACGCCTCATTGGCTCCATGCTCTCTATCAAGCCAATCCTGCACCTGGTAGATGGCAAAATTGAGCCGCTGGCCTCAGTGCGGACCAAGAAAAAGGCCATTGCCCACCTGCTAAACGTGGCCCAGGAGGAAATGGCGGGTAAATCTGGGGTGAAAACGGCCGTAATCCACGCCGCCGCCGCTGCTGACGCTGAGAAGCTGCATGACCAACTGGGCCAAATCCTAAACCCGGAAGAAACGCATATTGTTGAACTGAGTCCGGTGGTGGGGGCACATGTGGGTCCCAAAGCATTGGGCGTCGTTTACTTTGCTGCCTAAACCAATATCGCATTCATGCGAAAACGGTTAACTTAAAAAGCCTCTCGCCATTTTGACGAGAGGCTTTTTATTTACCTTTTTGCGCGGAAAGTATCTGTCAATCCGCAAATACGGTTTACGGAATACCGGTTACTGATCTGCTAAAGTTGCCGCCATGTTTCCATCGACAAAGTAACTTTCACACGCTTCATCCACCAAGTCTGGCGTCAGGCGCGGGGCCGTGTTGTCGTAATTGCAAATGGAGATGACCGTTTTCACAATGTCGCGAGGATGCACAGCTTGCATGACACGGTTTGGCGCACGGTACCATTTTTGCAGCAGGTGGACAAACGCCTTTTTGTCGAAAGGAACATTGAACGATTTACAAGACTCTACAAAGATTTGGTAGAAAAGTTTCTCGCTGGGGCCGCCTACTTCCACTTTCATCTGAATGCGTCGCAAGAACGCGCCATCAACCAACTGCATCGGGTCCAGGTTCGTGGAGAAGACAATGAGCTGCCGGAAAGGGACTTCCAGGCTTTGCCCAGATTGCAGGCGCAGAAAATCAATGCCGCTCTCCAGGGGCACAATCCAACGGTTGAGCAGCTCTTGCGGGCTAATTTGCTGACGGCCAAAGTCATCAATGAGGAACATGCCGCCGTTGGCTTTGAGCTGAAGGGGGGCTTCGTATACTTTGGCAATGGGTTCGTAGCGCAGGTCTAGCGAATCCATTGTTAATTCACCCCCCACCATCACGGCAGGCCGCTCAAATAACCGCCAACGATGATCGAATTTTAATTTGTCGGAACGGCCGTTCGCAAAATCGGCCGCATGCACAATCATCTCCTTTTCCTCGATCGGCGTATGCACCAACGGATCAAACACCCGGATGATTTGCCCACCAACAGTGATGGCATCTGGCAGCCAGATGGGGGAATCACGCCCAATCAGTTTGGCAATGGCCTGGGCGATGGTGGTTTTGCCGTTTCCTGGCGGACCATACAAAAAGAGTGAGGTGCCGGCATTAACGGCTGGCCCCAGTCGGCGATCAAAATTTTCTGGCAAGATCAAAAAGCCCAGAGCCTGTTTCATTTGCGTGGGTGTAATGCGTGCCTCTCGCTTGGATTGTAGCAAGATGGCTTCGGTATATTTTTCCAATGAAATGGGAACGCGCCCAACGTACTGACTTCGTTCAAACGCATCGCGTGCCCGCTTGGTGCCAGCCTCGGTAAGCCCATAAATAAAGCTCAGGCTGCCCAGCCCGCCAGCCCGTTTTACCTCTACCAAATGCTCTTGCTTCATGCGGGCCAGCAGCTCATCGACCAAGCTGGGATGAATGCCCAAAACTTCAGCAAAGCGGGCAATGCTCACATCGCTTTCGTTAAAAAGCAAGCGAAAAATAATGTCTTGTATAAGACCTGTGGGAATTCCCAAATTGTCCAGCTTCATGACGGGTGCCAGAAGCTTCATTAGTTTGTCTGTTGACATGTTTTTACCTGTGCAGCAAGTTGGCGTCAGTTGATGCAGAAAGCCGTTTTGCCATGAGTCCGCAACCGTGTAGGGGAGAAGGTTCAGCGTTGGGACTTGCAATTTTTAATTACGTACAACTGGCTTCAGCGGCCAGCCATCGCACATACATGTTGAAGTATAAGGAGCCAATTTGGAGAAAAACATAGGAAATAGGCGGGAAACGGCCGTCGCCACCTCACCCATCCTTCCCATAGATCAAAAAAAGAGCACCGAAAATTCGATGCTCTTTCACAAAATCAATCGCAAGCAGGAAAACGTTAACCAGAAGCATCTCCAACTGTTACGCTAGGGGCAGCACCATTTTGCGCTGTCGCTGCCTCGCTTTCCACCAACTCTTCTGCCTCTTCATCCCCATTCACCTGCGACAAACGCCCCTCCCGAATGACGGCAACAGAAGCAATCGTATCACCTTCACGCAGCTCCATCACGCGCACCCCCTGCGTCGAGCGTCCCTGCTGAGAAATCACATCTGTCGCGGTACGCAAAATGATGCCATTGGCAGAAATACAGGTTACTTCATCGCCAGGCACAACCACCCGCGCACTAACAATCTTGCCCGTGCGCTCCGGCGCCAGCACCATGGCCCGCACACCCTGACCATACCGATTTTGCTGTCGGTACTCAGCCAACGGGGTTCGCTTACCATATCCTTTTTCTGTAATTACCAGCAAATCGTCATCTGGCAGCACCACATCAGCCCCGGCCACACGATCCCAGCTATCTAGCCGAATCGCATTGACGCCTGCCGCGTTGCGGCCCATCGGGCGCACATCTTCTTCGCTGAACCGAATCCCCTTACCTTGCTCGCTCACGATGATGAGGTCTTGCTCACCTGCCGTTAGCTTCACCCAGCTCAAACGGTCATCGTCGTCCAAATTAATGGCAATAAGACCACTGGGGCGCACGTTTTCAAACACATTTACTTCTACGCGCTTAATGCGCCCCTTGAGGGTGATCATAGTAAGGTATTCTGCATCTTCAAAGCTATGCACAGGCAAAGCGGCCGTAATGTTTTCCTCCGGCATCAATGGCAACACATTCATCAGCGAGGTACCCTTGGCCGTGCGATCCAATTCTGGAATGTTGTACGCCTTGTCTGCATATACCTTGCCCCGATCCGAGAAGAACAAAATGGTGTTGAGCGAGCCAGCAGCAAACAGATGCTCTAACTGGTCTTCGTCGCGGCGGCCCATGCCAATAAGCCCCTTGCCGCCCCGCGCCTGCTTGCGGTAAGCTGCTACCGGGGTACGCTTAATGAAGCCGCGCCGGGTAATGGAGATCAGCACATCCTCGTCTGGAATTAAATCTTCCATATTTATGTCTGCATCCATCCCCGGCAAAATCTCAGACGCTCGCTCATCGCCGTACTTTTCTTTGATTTCGTTGATGTCCTCAAGAATCAGACCCAAAATCTTCTTTTTATCGGCCAGAATGCCTTCAAGATATTCAATGTGGGCAGTGACGTCCCGATGCTCATCTTCGATCTTCTGCCGTTCCAGAGCAGCCAGACGGCGCAGTTGCATATCCAAAATGGCGGTTGCCTGCGCTTCAGACAAGCCAAACCGCTCCATGAGCTGCGCCCGGGCTGTATCGGCATCCGGCGAGCGACGAATGGTTTCAATCACATCATCCAAATGCCCCAGGGCAATAAGCAAGCCAGCCAAAATGTGCTGTCGCTTCAGAGCTTTATCCAGGTCAAACTGGGTGCGCCGGGTAATGACCTCAATGCGATGCTCAATATGAATCTGCAAGGCGCGCTTGAGTGAGAGCAAGCGTGGTTGCTTGTCTACCAACGCCAGCATCTGCACGCCAAAGGTGGTTTGTAGGGCGGTATGTTTGTATAGTTGATTCAGCACTTTAAGCGGCTGGGTGTTGCGCTTTAGCTCCACAATGATGGAGATGCCTCGCTTGTCAGATTCGTCCCGCAGGTCGCTGATGTCGGTGATAACACCTTTGTTCACCAGTTCTGCCATCCGCTCAATGAGCATCGCTTTGTTCACCTGGAAGGGAATCTCGGTGATGTTGATACGCTGCCGATCGGGATTGCGCGGCAGCGGTTCAATTTCTGCTTTGGCCCGCATAACCACGCGGCCACGCCCGGTGGCATAGGCACTGCGAATACCTTCGTTGCCAATAATAAGACCACCTGTCGAGAAGTCTGGTCCTTTTACCAAGTTCATCAGCTCATCTAGCGTCACGTTGTCAATGTCGTCGTACCGCTCAATGAGGAAGGCAATGGCCTCACACAGTTCGGTGAGGTTGTGCGGTGGAATGTTGGTGGCCATGCCCACAGCAATACCGGTTGCACCATTTAGCAGCAGGTTGGGCAAACGTGCTGGCAGCAAGTCTGGCTCTACGAGGCTATCATCAAAGTTTGGGGTGAAATCAACCGTGTTTTTGTCGATATCTTCGAGTAGTTCGTGGGCAATGCGGGCTAGTCGGGCTTCGGTGTAGCGCATGGCGGCAGCACTGTCGCCATCGACGCTGCCGAAGTTGCCCTGCCCATCAACCAGCATGTAGCGCATGGAGAAGTATTGGGCCATACGCACCATGGCGTCGTATACGGCCGTATCGCTATGCGGATGATATTTACCAAGTACTTCACCCACGATACGGGCACTCTTGCGGTGCGGGGATGAAGCACGAATGCCCATATCCCACATGGCGTACAAAATGCGGCGATGAACGGGCTTTAGGCCGTCACGTGCATCGGGTAAGGCGCGCGCCACAATCACGCTCATGGCGTAATCCAGGTAAGAGCTGCGCATCTCCTGGTTAATGTCAATATGGTTCACTGTTCCGATATTGTTCTCGTCCAAAATGGAACCTCCACAGAGGATTTCTATACTGTTTTTGGAATGTTGGCATAAGCTCTGAACAAACAAAAAACCACCGCGCTAAGGGTGGCAAAATATTCCTTTTTTATGTTACAGAACCAACCTCAATTATACCTTATTTTGGGGGATTTATCGAAATTTGACGGTTGCAAAAAATGCCGCCTTGCGGCATTATTGGTGACATTGTTCATACATCTCGCATTCACATTTTTACAACCGTTTTTTGACCATCAAACCTTTTTACCGTTTGTACACCTTCTGACACATAAGGAACGCTTATTTTCCCCAGAGGCACACCCTATTTCGCAACGTCTGTCATCTAGTGTGAATGACATTTGTCATTACGATTAAGACAAACTGCCCTGTACAATAAGCTCGCACATTAATCAAAGATAAGAACAGCTTGCAAATTCCGGTAGCAATTGCCCGGATGGAACGGGCAAAGGAGGCTTGAAAAATGGAACGCAGGCGACGGTTTTTGATGATTTTGTTCCTTACAGTTTTTGCACTATTGCTAGCGGCCTGTGCGGGAGAAACAGGCCCAGAAGGACCACAAGGGCCCATAGGCCCCCAAGGGCCTCCTGGCCCGGCGGGTGCCGACGGCGCACAAGGCTTGCCTGGTGCGCCCGGCGTTGATGGCTTAAGCTACACGCCGCCAGAGTTTATCGGCAGTGAGGCGTGTGCTGAATGTCATGAGGAAATCTATGATGTTTTCATGCGTAGCGGTCACCCCTACAAGCTAAACCGCGTTGTGGATGGTCAGCCACCCGAATATCCTTTCACCGAAGTTCCCAGCCCACCAGAAGGCTATACCTGGGATGACATCAGCTATGTGATTGGTGGTTACAACTGGAAGGCACGCTTTATCGACCAGGAAGGCTATATCATTACCGGGGATGAAAATGCGACTACACAGTATAACTTCTACAATCCTGAAATTGATTTAGGCAACAACTGGGTTGCCTACCACGCAGGCGAAGAAAAACCATATAATTGCGGCACCTGCCACACAACTGGCTACAGTCCGGTCGGTAATCAAGACGGTCTGCCGGGCATGATTGGCACCTGGGCAGCTGGTGGCATCCACTGCGAAGAGTGCCACGGCGCAGGCAGTGTTCATGCCGAAAATCCCATCACGGTACGGCCGATTATGGATCGCGATTCAGAATCATGTGGCAATTGCCATGTGCGGGGTGGCTCAGAGCAGGTAAATGCTAAAAACGGCTTCATCCAGCATCATGAACAATATGAAGAGCTGTTTCAGAGCAAGCACATCACCCTCGACTGTGTGGTGTGTCACGATCCGCATGCGGGGGTCATTCAGTTACGCCGAGATGGTGCCCAAACAACTCGGACAACCTGCGAAAACTGTCATCAGGCCGATGCAAAATTTGAAGCAGGTCATGACCGCATCAACGTCGATTGCATTGATTGCCACATGCCGCGCGTTACCAAAACGGCTCTGGGAGACCCGGAACGCTTTACGGGTGACATTCGTACTCACCTGATGCTCATTAACCCGCTCCAAATTGGACAATTTTCAGAGGACGGCACGGTGGCTCTTTCAGAGCTAGGGCTAGACTTTGCCTGCCGCAGCTGTCATTATGCAGATGGCCTGGCACCCGCTTTGACCGACGAGGAACTGATTGCCGTTGCCGTTGAGTATCACACGGAACCACCACCAGAACCAGCGGAAGAAACCACAGAAACACCCCAAGAATAACCGTTTGACCTGATGAGCCGCACTAACCTTAATTTGTTAGTGCGGCCGTCAGCTTCTCCCGTTTGGGCAATATTTTCGGAGGCTTCATTGATTCAATTTAACAAAAAAAGTCGCCTGATTTGGGGCACCGTGAGTGCCCTACTGGCTTGCCTGGTGGCTGTTTATGTTTTGCCAACGCAAGCCGCGCCCAAACAGGATATAACGGCCGTTATCCAATCGCATCCGTCCATTACGGGGATGGAACAGATGGAAACGGCCGTTTCTGCCCTGCCCCATCCCCAAATTGCAGACGACACCGCCTGCCGCCTCTGTCACCAAGATACCGAAGGCGAAGTTGTTTTCCCGTCTGGTGAAACGATTTCGGCCCAGGTAGGCCTGGCCACGCTAGCCAATTCAGCCCACGGTGATGCGGCTGCTGACCCACTGGCATGTTCAAGCTGCCATCAGCCTATCAACAACTACCAGCAGCCCCACACGCCAGTAGCCGCCGATACGTTGCGCGAGTACGAGTTGATGCAGTCTGCCAACTGCGAGACGTGCCACGTACAGCCCCACATCAGTAGCCACCCCGGCCCCGAATCAGAAAATCCGGTGGGGTGTACCGACTGCCACGGTTCGCACGACGTTCTAACGGTAGACGAATGGCAAGCAGGTGCGGGCACTGAAGCGTGTACTGATTGCCACGTTGAGCAGGATATTCCCATTGTAGATTCCAGCCAGCTTACGGAAATCATCCAGGCTGGTCTGTTTGCCCAGAAGGTGGACAACGACTACTGTCTGGCCTGCCACAGCCAAGAGGGGTTAACCTACACCTTCCCCAATGGCGACACGCTCAACCTGACGATTGACGCCAACGCACTGCACGACTCTGTGCATGGTGAGGGAAATGAATGGCAGCCGCTGGCCTGTACCGATTGCCACGAAGATGCGCGCTTCCCACACGAACCAATCACGGCCGCAAGTGAAAGGGAATATAATTTGCAACAATATCCTCTATGCGGCCGTTGCCACGAAACTAACTATGACCACGTATTAGATGATGTGCATGGTGCGGCCATTGCAGAAGGTGAAGTGGAAGCGGCCGTATGTACAGATTGTCACGGCGCACACGATACCCCCATCCCCGACGAGCCTCGTCAGCGTATCTCATACACCTGTGAGCAGTGCCACAGCACCATCTATGAAGAATACGCCAGCAGCATACACGGTGATGCCCTGCTTGCCGAAAGCAATCCAGATGTGCCTACCTGCATCAACTGCCACGGTGTCCACAACATATCGGACCCTACTACAGCCCTCTTCCGCCTACGCTCTCCGCAACTCTGTGCCGAATGTCACGCCGATGTGGATCTAATGGCCGAGTACGAAATTTCCACCGATGTGTTTGACACCTACGTGGCTGATTTCCACGGCACCACCGTGACGCTATTTGAGCACCAGGACCCAAATGCAGAAACCAACAAGGCCGTCTGCTACGACTGCCACGGCGTCCATAATATTAAATCCCCCGATGACCCGGAGGCAGGCATTAAAGCCAACCTGCTTGAAACCTGCCAACAATGTCATCCCGACGCCACAGCAAATTTCCCAAATAGCTGGACCAGCCATTTCAAGCCATCGTTACAAAACAACCCCCTTGTCTATCTGGTAAATCTCTTTTACCAAATTGTGATACCAGCAACAATTGGATTTTTTGGCTTTCTGGTTGCCACTGACATTTACCGGCGCGTACGCCTGCGACTGAGAGGATAGTAGATGACTAGCACAACTCAACAAGAAACTCATGAAGAAAAACAATATCCTCGCTTTCGGACAATGGCCCGGATTGAGCATTTTATTTTGATGGTGAGTTTCACCATTTTGGCCATTACCGGCCTGCCCCAAAAATATGCGCTGGAAAATTGGGCAGAGTGGATGATCAACGCGATGGGCGGCATTGAGTTGACCCGGATTATTCACCGCTGGTCGGCCATTTTGCTGGTGGTTGGTTCCATTTATCATCTCTTTACCTCGGCTTACCGCCTTTTTGTCAAGCATGAGCGTATGCGGATCATGCTCAGAAAGCAGGATTTATTTGATTTAATTCAAACAGTCAAATACAACCTGGGCTTGGCCGAGAATCCGCCCAAAATGACCAAATTTAATTTTGGCGAAAAGATTGAATATTGGGCAGTGGTGTGGGGTACAGCCATCATGATTATCACCGGTTTTGTGCTTTGGAACCCTATTGCCTCTACGGTTTTCTTGCCAGGTCAATTTATTCCCGCAGCCAAGGCCGCTCACGGCGGCGAAGCTTTATTAGCTGTTCTCAGCATTCTGGTCTGGCATATGTACAACGTGCACATTAAGCATTTCAATCCCAGCATATTTACGGGCAAGCTGCCCCACAGCCAGATGGAAGAAGAACATGCCCTGGAGCTGGAGCGGCTGGAACAAGGCGGTGAGCCTTGGCCAGGCCTGGCCTTACCGGTACGCCGCCGACGGCAGCGAATTTTCTTTGCCGTTAGCGTGGTTGTAGGAAGCCTGCTGTTGGTCGGTCTGATTTGGGCGTTTACATTTGAGCAAACTGCTATTGAAACAATCCCGCGAGTTACCCGTGAGGTGTTTGTGCCTCTAAGTACACCATCACCATAGCTAGTTAGCCATTTGCCTGGTTGGCTGGTTATGTTTTTAGAAGGCAGTGTTTGGTTCTAGCCTGGCAACTGCCTTTGAACCATTTTGGCGAAATGTGTGTAGGTTGCTTCTCTCACATTTTCCCAAAAATTCGTTGCAAAGGAGGTTTTTATGTATTACCCGAAGTATAAAAGCGTTTACGTTATTCTCGGGCTTTTGCTGTTTTTGTGCCTGGCTGTTGTTGCCTGTAGCCAAGAACCAGAAACGGTGGAAGTAACAAGGATCGTTGAGGTGCCTGGCGAGGCCCAAACTGAGACTGTTGAAGTTCCAGTAGAGGTTGAGGTAACGCGCGTGGTTGAGGTGATGATTGAGCCAGAAACGGCGATTTCCACCATTCCCTTCGAAGCACAGTGGGCCGCCTCTGGCCACGCTGATGCTAGCGCCGAAGCCTTTGTCCATTGGGACGAAGACGATCCAGCCGAGATTCCTGCTCGTTGCGCCAAATGCCACAGCACACCAGGTATTTTGGATTTCCTAGGAGCAGACGGCTCTGATTTTGGCACTGTAGACGCCGCAGCACCGCTTGGCACCACCGTTGAATGTGAAGCCTGCCATAATAGCGTAACGGCCGATCTGGCCAGCATCGTCTTCCCATCAGGGGCAGAAATCACTGGTTTAGGGCCAGAAGCGCGCTGTATGCAGTGTCATCAAGGGCGGGCTTCCACTGTGTCTGTGAACAATTCCATCGTTGAAGCTGGCCTCGATCCGGTCGCAGACCCAGATACCGTTAGCGAAGATTTGGGCTTCACCAACATCCATTACTACGCGGCTGCGGCCACGCAGTTTGGCACCTGGGCAATGGGTGGCTACGAATACGAAGGCCAGTCGTATGATTCCAAGTTTGACCACGTGGAAGGGTATGACACCTGCGTAAGCTGCCACGATCCGCACACGCTGGAAGTACAGTTCGACGAATGTACCGTTTGCCACACGGACGCCGCCAGCACAGATGACCTGGTGAACATCCGTATGCCCGGTTCATTGGTAGATTACGACGGCGATGGCGACATGAGCGAAGGCATCTTCTTTGAAATTGAAGATTTGCGCGCGATTTTGTTTACATCCATGCAGGCATATGCCGCAGAGGTAAGCGGCACCCCGATCGTTTACGACGATCACAGCTACCCCTACTTCTTCATTGATAGTGATGGCAATGGCGAAGTAAGCGAAGGCGAAGCAGCATTCCCCAATGCCTACAATGGGTGGACACCGCGTCTGGCCAAAGCTGCCTACAACTACCAGGCCTCGTTGAAAGACCCTGGCCGGTATGCGCATGGTGGCAAGTACATGATCCAGCTTCTCTACGATTCAATTGCTGACCTCAACGAGGCTATCGCTACGCCAGTGGACATGACAACGTTACGCCGTATTGACCACGGTCACTTTGCTGGTTCTGAAGAAGCATTCCGGCATTGGGACGAAGATGGAGCGGTACCTGGCAGATGTAGCAAATGTCATTCGGCCGCAGGGCTGCCGCTGTTTGCCACGGAAGGGGTATCTATTACTCAACCAACGGCCAACGGCCTGAACTGCGCCACCTGCCACAACGATCTAGAAACGTATGATATTTACGTATTTGACTCGGTAACCTTCCCCAGTGGGGCGCCGGTTTCCTTTGGTGAAGGCGAATCGGCCAATACGTGTATCAACTGTCATCAGGGTCGTTCTTCAACCGTTTCCATGAACAGTTCGATTGGCGATCTGGGTGATGACGAAATCTCAGATAATTTGCGCTTCCAGAACATCCATTACTTTGCGGCTGGCGCGACGCTCTTTGGCACGGAAGTGCAGGGGGCGTACGAGTTTGCTGGTAATGAGTATGTAGGCAAGAACGAGCACGTTGGCGCATTTGACGACTGTACAGAATGCCACAGCACACACAGGTTAGAAGTGAAAGTAGCTGAATGTACGGAATGTCATGAGAATGTGGAAACGGCCGCAGATTTGCTTGATATTCGTGTAAGCGAAGTGGATTACGACGGTGACGGCGACGTGACCGAAGGGATTGCTGGCGAAATTGCTACCATGACGGAAATGCTTTACACGGCGATGCAGGAATATTCGACCGGTGTTGGTGCAGATCTGATTGTGTACAACTCTCACGCTTACCCGTACTTCTTCAATGATGCAGACGAACGGTACGCAACTTGGACGCCTAGCTTGTTGCGGGCTGCTTACAACTACCAGTATGCCCAAAAAGACCCAGGCGCATATGCTCACAATGCCCAGTACGTCATTCAAATCTTGTATGATTCGCTGGCAGAAATGGGAGCTGATGTTTCTGGTATGACACGGCCGTAAGTCAGCAAAACGGTGGGTAAAACCGCCAAACGCTAACTTAGGTTAGAAAAGAGCAGGGGCTGGTTGCAACCAGCCCCTGTTTTATTTTGTAACAGTTAGACATCAATAGTCTTTAGAGACTTTTGATGCCTTGTTCCTCTACGGGGTTGCTGTGGGTGTTGGAGAAGGCAGCGGCGTCTCCGCTGGAACGGCCGTTGGCTCTGGTGTGGCGGTTTCTTCTGAAACTGAACTCGCAGTTGGGGCGGGAGTGGCCTCAACTGCCGTTTCTGTTGCCGGTGAGGTCTCTTCCACAATCTCTGCTTCTGGCGGTGGGCCAACAATAAGCAGCGTTAGCTCGCGGCTAGCCGCTTCCAAATCCTCAGCAACCATTGGCAGGTCTGTGGCAAAGCCGTCAGCAGCCAGCGTAAGGCGGGTCTGCAGCCGGAGCAAGGCTTGGGCAGCGAAGCTGTCTGGTTCAGCAGTGAGGCTGTTGGCAAAGGGAATGGCTTGAGCAACGGCCGTTTCTGCCGCACTAATATCGCCATCCACCAAAGCCAGCCGGGCATGGGTGAGCAGCCCCCATAGCTGAAGCTGAATCAAGTTTTGCTGAACGGCGGCGGCTTCGCTATCCCGTGCGGCGATTGTCTCGGTCGTTAAAGCAACCAAGCTCTCATCCAAATCGGCCAGGCGCAGACGCAAGGTGTCTAAACCCCCTCCCAGCTCGTCAATGCGCCCCCCGGTGCTGTTGAGATCACTTTGCAGCGCAACCAGGGCAGATTGAACCATTTCTAACTCACCTGCCAGATCGCCATTTTGGGCAACGGCCGTTGCCAGATTGGCTTCTAGGTCATCAATTTGGTCAGTTTGAACGGCCGTGTCTTCGCTTTGCACTGTTTGCAACGCCTCAAGCTGGCGGGTGAGTGCTTCAACTTCGTTTTGCAGTTGGTTAATTTGCATCTGCTGCTCAGGATCACCTTCAGCAAATTCTGCATTCACCAAATCGCGCAGCGAGTTTAGGTTCTGCTCATTGGCTTCAATGCGCATGAGCAAACTGTCGTTGGAGCGTTGAATTTCTTGCACCCCCAAGTAACCTGCATACCCTAAGCCACCTAGCAAGGCGGCTGCCAAGGCCAGGACAATAAAAATCAGCAGCACGGAACGAATTATCCACCAGAGGCGGCTGCCAAAGCTGCGTGGTTGATCGGTTGTCATTTTTAACTCCTCGTTTGTGGTCATGAAAAAACCTTTGAGATTGGAGACTGGAGATTAGAGATTGTGTTAATTTCCAATTCCTAATCTCCAAAATAATTGGTACGCATGGCGTCGCTCACGGTTGCGGTGCAGGCGTGTTGGTTGGGAATGGGAATTGGGTGGCGGTGGGCTGTGGTGTGCGAGTTGGTTCACCTGTTGGTGAAACGGCCGTTGTTGCAGATGCTTCTGCCGTCGGCGTATTCGTGCTAAATGGGGTAGGCGTCGGCGTGATGGTTTCATCCGCAGGTGCAGGCGTGGGCGTTGCGTTGCCCTCCTCCAAATCGCCTAGCAGCATGCGCAACCCATCCAAAAAGCTGGTAAATGTGTCAGCGGCACCGGCCACCTCTTGCAAACGCAACTCTAAATCACCAGAGCGCGTGGCCAAATAGCTAATAATCTCTTCGTTATCGGCGATCTCTTCCGTAAGGGCTTCGTTGGCTGCCGTTAGCTCATCTTGCAAGCTCTGGTTACTGGCCGCTTCTTGCGTGGCCACCACGCTCACGCGGGTAGAGAGCTGGTTCAGCTCATTGGTGCGAGAGATAATTTCTGTATCGAGTCGCTGCTGAATTTCGGTGTCGGTGGCGGCAAAGTTGAGGCTGCCCTGATTGAGCGAGGCCAGCAACAGCAAGGTGAGTACCGCGCCCAAAACGGCCCCAAACGTGGCTCCCAGCAAGGTCGTGACGCAACCGCGCCGCTGGGCAGCCGCTTCTAACTCTGCATTTTGTGTGGGCGGCATGGCCTCGGGTTCAGGCATTGTCTCAACGACAGGTTCGGCCAGCGGCAAATCCTCAATTTCCGGAGCAGGTGGTGGGGAAACGGCCGTTTCCAGTTCGTCTACTACATCCTCCACAGCAGCTTCCGGCTCATCATCTTCTTCCGCGGCATCCATTGGCTCATCCAGTTCATCCAGTTCGGGAAATGCCTCTGATTCAGCAAGTTCTTCCACCTCAGCAGATTCTTCAACTTCCTCTTCTTCCGCCATGCTTTCCAGTTCATCGACAACGATTTCTTCAACTTCAGCGATCTCATCGTCGGACACAGCCGGGGCGGGCACTTCGGCCGTCAGCAAGCCGTCTGGCTGGGGAGGTGCGTCTAACATCTCCATCGCCTCTGGCGCGTCTAGCAAGGGTAGCTCTTCTTCGGCATCAAGGTCCAGAGGAACGACCGTCGTTCGCGAAACCGGCTGCACCGTCACCAAATCCCCAAAGCCACGCACCATCTTTTCAGAAATGCCGGGAACGGCCGCTAGCTCAATCACCTCTTCGAAGGGATGGACCGTCTGCCGATATTCAATGATTCGCTCAGCCAGAATCTGGCCAATACCAGAAATGGTTGCCAATGTTTCCGCGTCAGCCACATTAATATCAATCTTTTCACTCATTGTTTGCTCCTTCATAAAAATTGGGGCGAATGCAGCACCAATCTTACGTTTCTGATCTCGAAATTTAGGCCAAAGCACTTTCTTCGCCAGAGTCGCGTACAAATAAACAAGAACCATCCACAGCCGTCACAATTCCCTGACAAAATGTGAGCCGTGCCGGATTCGGCAGCCCAAAAATGGCCAAATCGGCACGGGGAACCAGGTGCAATCCTTCGGAAAAAGAAGCCTGTACGACCGTCACGCCACTATTTTTGGGCAATCTGGCCAGATCAACCAGCGATTGTAAGTAGTCGTTGGCGGCTGGCACTTCTCTTTCGGTAGCAACTGCCATACACAAATTAATTTTACCAGACCAATTCTTGGTAAGTTGGTAGGCAAGCAACAGTGCCAAGTCAGAGTTGCTCCAACGCAAATCAACTTGCCAATCATCCCCTCGGTGTGAAATCCAAACGTTAACCAAATGCTGCCGCCCCAGGGCACGTACCGGATGTCGCGCTAGCAAAACGATGCCCATATTATAAGCGGCCGTTTTATCCACCAACTCCTGCAACTCATCCAGATTTGACTCTTTCCGCAAATTCAAAAACAGCAGATTAGGCCGGAAAAAGGTACCCCGCAAAATTTGTGTCGCCGAGCGCACCCCGTTTACTACATCCGCTTCCTCTAACAGCGTGGTGCGGGCAAAAATCCCCTCGTCAGCTAGCGCATCAGTCAGAGCAGGCAACCCCTTCAATGCCGAATCATCCCCTTCAGGGTAAATGCCCAGGGCATGAACCGCCCCCTGCGGTGCTGCTAACGCTCGCAAAAAGCGGTAGCTACCGGTTAGCTCCTGGGTTTGTACAATGGGTGCTAGCACCGACGGCTTCCAGGTGCGCTTTACCGCCGGGGGCAAGCGACTCACCCGCGTAGCCGCCCATTCTGCCAGCGACAAAAACATGCCGCTCCGTACGTCGCTGGGCAAAAATTCCAAATTGCGCCGCAGCAGGTAGCTGTACACCAAACCCACTACCACCACTGCCACCAGACTAAACACCGGATTGATGAGAACCATCACGAAAACACAACCAACAAGACCAATAAATGGCACAATGCGCGGTACCCGAAACGTGGGGCGAAAGCTGACAGTGCTCAACATCTGCTCGATCAACACAACCAAATTGAGCATACCATAGGTAATTAAAAAGAACATCGTGATGATGCTAGCTACTGCATTTAGTCCGCCGCTCGCCAGAGCAATCAGTAAAGTAACCAACCCAATGACGCCAGTGGCGTAGAGTGCTGGGCGGGGTTCATTGCGGTCTGTTTCCCGCGCCAAAATTTCACTGAAGGGCAAGATACTGTGCAGCGCCAAAGCCTGCATCACGCGGGGTGCCGCCACTAAGGAGCCAAGTGCAGATGAGAAAGTGGCCCCCAGCATTCCAGCCAGGATGGCCCACCCCCAAAATGCCTTGTCCACCATGATGGTACTTTCACGCCGCAGTTCATCCGCTGGGGCAATATGCGCCAACCAATAAGTCAGCAGCAGGTAGATAATCATTGTCAGCCCGATGGCACTCATGGTTCCCTGGGGGATGCTGCGGCGTGGTTCTTTGAGTGACCCACTGAGACTAATACCTACCATAATTCCCGTGACGGCAGGGAAGAAGATGGCAAATGCCTCCCAGAAGCTCCAGGTAGAAAATGGTCCCCAGAGAACGGCCGTTTCTGTCAATCCCGCTCGTCCCGCAATGGGGAAACTCGCCAGCAGGACCGAAATTAATGAAAAACCAACGATACCCAAAATGAGATATTGAATCCGTGCCGCAAATTGGGCACTGACATAGGCAATGCCAAACACAATAGCAAAGGTCAAAACAGAAACCACAAAGATGGAGTGCGAAGGGAAGATGCGTAACCACGCCTCGGCAAAGGCCAGCACATAGAGGGCTACTGAAATGCCCTGAGCAATAAACAGCGGAATCCCCACGCTGCCCCCCACTTCCAAGCCCAGCGATTGCGAGATGATGGCAAACGCGCCGCCAGCCCCCACCCGCGTATTCGTCACTACGGAGGAGACGGCCAGTCCGGTGGAAACAGTAATGACATGCGCCAGCAAAATGATGAGAATGGCTCCCAACAAGCCCGTATTCCCCACGACTTGCCCCAGACGCAAATACATAATTGCACCCAGGATGGTTAAAACAGTGGGGGTAAACACACCAGGGAAGGTGCCAAATTTTCCGTCGTGTTCGTGACCTTCGCCACCCTTTAACAAATTCCCCAAACGGGCTTGCATTTGCTCTAACACGCTTACCTCCCTCGGCCAAAATTGGTCAGGATTTATAATAGTAATTCAATATTGCCAGTGTCCCTCAATGCCAATTGACTCACTCTGCCAGGAAAGCGACCGGAGCGACTGAGTGAATCGTGAGGATTGCTAAATTATAACATGTGACCCGACGAATTACTCAGTTTTGGAGCAAGTGCTAATGGGCTCGCGCCAGGCGTTATCGGGCAATGTTTGGCCGTAGTTGTCGGTAGCGGGGCTGCGCTCGCCAGTTGCAAAATCGTAAACGCCCACGAGCAAGGTGTGGGGCGTTTGCCCTTCTTCTAGCGGTATTTCGCGCAAATCAAACAATGTCCAATCTGGTGTGGCTCCCAGTAAGCTAGGGCGAATTCCTAGCGGAGGGCCGTCTGATTGGGCGAGGAGACGGCCGTCTGCATCCAGCACCTGTACAAAAACCGAGGTCGTGTCGGGAATGTTTGTATAACGCTGCCGCCAGATCAGCCTCACATTTACAACATTGCCACAAGCCACTGCCATCTTTCTAGCACCATATTCATCTGGATCACCGAGGCTCAGTTGATGGGTATCAAATTGAGCGGTAATGTAGGCAGGTTCTTCGGTCATTGGCAGATAGGCTAACGAACCTGTTAACTGTGTTTGCGGCTGCTCAGCAGCATATTCCGTGATAAGCAGCACGCGCGGTTTATCAGTTAACGGGGGCCAACTGTGCTGGGCATGAATGCCATAAGCATACTCTGTTTGACTTTGTAATTCTGGCAGTTCTACAGCCCAGGCTTCTCCCTTGCCGATATTGTTGGCATTAGTAAGCTCCTCCACAAACAGATAATCGCCCAACATAGCCACAAATTCCACACCAATAGCATAAGTATTGGGGGGCACATCCAGCCATCGGGGCAAGTTTACGTAAACAATCTCCGAGTTTGGGATATGCACATCTTCTGTGGATTGTGAGACGCGCACCGGTTCAGTGAGCTGTTCGTATTGGGTGAGCTTGGTGCGGACAAATTGGATGCTGGTGAGGAGGATGAAGGTGAGAACGGCCGTCCACACTAACCATCGAAAACTTACCACAGAGGACACAGAGATTTTTGAGTTATCCTCTTTGCCTGTGGTTGTTTTTGTAAAACGGCCGTTCCGCACGCCCGCTAGCAAATGTGCCCACAGCAGCGCCACCCCCACGCTGCCCAAATAAAGCAGGCGCGGGCCACGCAGTAAATAATCGGTGGGGAGGGTGATGGCCAGGAGCAAGCTGGTAGCCGCCCACCAGCCGCCAGCCAGCAGCAGCGGCGCGCGCCAGGCTGGTTTTTGCCACGCCAGCCAACCCGCTGCCGCCAAAACCAATGCCGCACCAACCAGCGTAATCAGTTGGCCACTCACGTTGGGTAGCAGGTGGGCAAACCAGGCAAGGGGGAAAACGGCCGCTTGCAGCAAATACAGTCCATTCAGCCACAAATCCTGCCCAACGGCCGCTGCCTGGGGTGCACGACTAATGGGCAAAAATTGGTAGACAACCAAATAAACCAGCCCCGCCAGCAAAAACCAACGCCACGGCTGGCGCAAAAGCTGGCGCGGTTGGGTGAGCAGTTCTGGTTGGGTGCAAATGTGGACTAAAGCAGCAAAGCCACCGAAGAGAACGACCGTTTCATTCGTCAGCACCATCAAGCCAAAAAGTACCCAGGTAATGAACTGCCATTTGTGTGTTTTTTTATCAGCAGATTTAGAAGATTTTTTCTCTATAGTTCTTTGTGGTTCCTCTGTGAAACTCTGTGTTCCCTCTTTGGAAGAAACGGCCGTCAGGTAGCTATGCAGCCCCAGCAGCACCAACCCTGTCATTGCAGGATGCACATTGTGACCGTACACTGCCACTGCTTGGTAAGCAAAGGGGAATGTGGCAAAAATGGCACCAGCGGCAAACGCCCGTCGCCAATCGGGCCACAGCCGCCAGCTTAACCACGCCAGCAAGCCCGCGTTGGCCGCGTGCTGTACCACATTGTTGCCGTGCAGCAGCCAAGCCGGATAGCCACCAAACAACGCTTCAATGATCAGCATCGGGAAGAACGTCATGGGCCGATAAAAGCCAAACGCTTCGGTGGGCAGCCAAACAGTGCCAAAATCAAGCCCGCCCACAATGCGAATGTGCAGCAGCGTGTCGTAAATAAGCGGTAGCCAGACGGTGGGCCAATACAGCCAGCCAGCTCCAAGCATGACCAGAAACGTAGCAATGAGAATAGGGAGTCGCTTCAAGCGCAACATTTTTCTCCAAACAAATAAAAAATGGCTTCCAGCAATTGCCAGAAGCCATTCTATTATACCGAATGATGACGTTTTGTTGTGAGGCTAGCCACTCAAGCTGGCGGCGGAAAACAGGACGTGGAACGGCATACAGTAAATAACCACGCTTTGGTATTCACTCAAATCTAAATCGGCGGGCAGTTCGTAGTTTTGGTTGCCCACGTTGCCTTTTAATTGACCCAAATCGAGGTAATCTTCACCAATGCCACTGCCAAGCGGGTCGGTGCTTTTGCTGAGGATGACGTGCAGGTCCGGGCCGTTGGTGACGCGGAAATCTTCAAGACGCAGCACGCGCTGCTCCCCTTGTTGGAAGATAACGGCCGTTCCCTCACCCTCATGAAAAGCATCTGCACCCAAAAAGGTACCAGAGGCTGCGACTGTCCACTCAGCGGCAGGCATGGCGTCGTCCATTTCCTTGTCGGCCATGACGGCAGCGGCCGCTTCCATCACCTGATCTTCTACCATTGCCCGATCTTCATCAGACAGTTGCTCAATGGTCGCTTCATCGGGTACAGCCGACATAAACTCATCTTCAAGAGCCGCCATCTCTGCCGTATCCATGTTGGCCAGCGTCGTGGCGTCTGGAATCTCAAAGGGAAAGGCTTCATCAACGCTGTTGGTAATAAAAAGTGGAGAAGCTAAGTACCAACTAGCTGCCAAAACAACGGCCGCCATCAAAACACCTATCAAAAGTTTGCTATTCTTACTCATAATTTTTCACTCAATTTAGCGATTGACTCGCTTATTTACACGGTTTGCTCAAAGCTATGAATGCCCGTGGAACCATCGGGGCGATTTGGATTACTTTCCTCTATTTGCGAGGTGCCGTCTGCCTCGGTGCAGCGCACCTCAAACAGATGGTCACCCTCGGTGAAGGCCCAATCGTACCGCCAAATGACCCAGGTCGTTTCCGAAAGCGGGGTGCGTAGCTGGGCAGGTTGCCAGTCGCCGCCGTCTACGCGCACTTCTACGCCACCAATGCCGCGTGCGCCTGAGTAGGCAATGCCGCCTATGGGAATAACCTGCTGGCCATCAACCGCGCCTACGCTGTCTACCGCCACCGTGTCGATGACGGAGGTGGTTCTGACGATGGCTTCTTTGCTCCAGTTGCGCTCTACCCAGTAGCCCGGTTGGTATTCATCTGTCACTTCGACGCCCACAATCCATTTGGGTTGCTTCATGCCGTACCGGTCGGGAATCCAGATGCGGAGCGGAAAGCCGTGGTCTTTGGGTAGCAGCTTATCATCCCAGGCATAGCAGAACATGATGCGCCGATCGTTGCGAATCAACTCCAAATCAACCGTTTCATAAAAACCATCGCCGGAAGTGATGTAGAGATATTTGGCTTCTGGCTGCACGCCGACGGCTTCCAGCACGTCCTGGGCACTGACGCCCGTCCATTTGGTGGTGCTGATGAGTCCGGTTCCCACGCGCCCAGAAATGCAGGTGAGGGTCACGAACTGGTCAAACGATTCAAACTCGTCGCGGAACTGCTGCAGGGTAAAGATACGCGGGTTATCCACTAGCCCGGTGATGGGCAGATCCCAATCATCCTCTTCGATGATAGTGGGTTCGGTTTGCAAGAAAACTTGGTAATGTTCGGAAACAGGGGTGTATTCTAGCCGGGTGCCGGGGGCGGGGATGATTGGGTCGTTGGCGTTGGGGAAGATGATGTCGCCGGAGCCGATGCTGGCACCGCCAGCGGAGATGCGGGCGCGTTCGGCGCGGGCCAGCGTGGCCCCAATGCCCGTGCCAGCGACGGTAAGAACGGCCGTACTTGCCCCCAACTGTATTAAAAAGCGACGCCGATCGAGCGCCTGCACATCATTGGCAGGCGCAGCGGACGGGGCGGATTCGGGGTCTGAGGTGGCGGTGGGGAAGAGACGGCCGTAGGCAACGCCCAGCAGCCAGCCCCACAGCAAAAAGCTGCCAAACAACCATAGCCCGTTCACCAAAGGAGGCACATCCAGTTGCGCCACCGACTGACTGATGGTCAGCAGCGGCAGCCCCACAATCGCGCCCACAATCAGCCCGGCCAGGCGGGAGCGGCGCAGCTTCAGCAGATGCCAAATGCCAAAGATGATTGCGCCCAAGACCAACGTCATGCCCACAAATTGCAGCACGGCGGAAGCGCGTTCGGCCGTTTTAGCTAAATCGACCACGCTCAAGCCCAATGCCAGCATCGTGTCGATCATCATATCAATACCAAAGGTGATAAGATCGCCGGGCAGGACGCGGGTCATCCAGTTGAAAAAGTCAAAGGGAAGAAAAGCCGTGCCGACAAGCTGCGACACCAAATAGTGAACGGCCGTTAACGCCACCGTCAACAACAAGCCAACCAAAGCACCGAAAGAAAGTTTTCTAAGCATAATTTCTCCTGAGACGGAAAGAATTTACAATCTGTTCAAATATTGGCCACAGAGGTCACAGAGGTTTTTGAGGTGAAGGCTCTTTCTGTACAAGCCTGTGGCTTTTTTGGATAGATTCATAGTGAGAAGTGACATTTTATTCACTTACCCAGTTAGACGATTTTACTTTAGCGAAAACTGCTTACAGAATTATTACAGAGGCGTTGTGGGTTGGTTACTCGCGGCCAAGATGCTCGATGCCGTCCGGCGTGGCCAAGATAGCATCGGTGGCCATGTTGAGGAAGAGGCCGTGCTCCACCACGCCAGGTTGCTTCAAGATGGCTTCTGCCATTTGTTGGGGGTTGGTGAGGGGGGGAAGATGACAATCCAGGATGATGTTGTTTTCATCGGTACGAAACGGCCGTTTCCCATCCAGCCGCTTCACGACAAGTGCCCCCAACGATGCCAAATAATCAGCTACAGGCCGCTCGGCAAAGGAAATCACCTCCACCGGCACAGGGGCTTTGCTGGCCAACTGGGTCACGCGCTTGGTATGGTCGGCCACAATAACAAACCGTTTGGAAGCGGCCGCTACAATTTTTTCGCGCAGCAATGCCCCACCCAAGCCCTTGATCACATCCAAATTCGACGCGACTTCATCAGCCCCGTCAATCGTTATGTCAATTTCTGGGTGGCTGTCAAATGTAACCAACGGAATTTGCAGCGACTCTGCTTCGCGGGCGGTTACCTCAGAGGTGGGGATGGCAACAATGTTTTGCAGCTCACCACTTTTCAACAATCGTCCAATGGCGCGCACGGCGTGTACGGCCGTACTGCCCGTCCCCAAACCAATCACCATGCCCGACTGAACAAGCTCGACCGCTTTTTCGGCCGCTTGCCGCTTCAGTTCTGTGATGTTTACTATCATGAACGCCTCAAGAGTATGCAAGTATGCAGGTTTGCAAGCGGTTGGTGATTGGTCACTGAATACTGATTACTACCCACCGATTACCGTTTACAGCCCACCGATTACGGTCTATTGGTCATCCGGTAACGACAGCATCCCCGTATCTTTGCGGCGGCGGGCGGCCGTTTCGGCAATGTCGTCCTGGCTACGGGGGGAGTGAACCATCCAGCGGCGGAAGGTTTGGCGATCGAAGGAAACCACTTTTACGCGGGTAACGGCCGTTACCGTGGCAATCCGTTCACTTCCTTCCAACAGGCCAATCTCACCAAAATAGTCGCCAGCCGTCAGGTAAGCCACCTGATGCTGCTTGCCATGTTCATCCTCATGGGTCACCGAGACAAACCCTTCGATAATGATGTAAAAGCGGTCTGGCTGCTCACCCTGCCAGACAATTACCGTTTCTGCCTCGTACTGTTCGGCGGATTCAACGGTCGTTTGTACAAAATCATTCGGCATTGAAGGCATGTTTGGCGGCGGAGCTGGCTCTAGTGGGCCGGTATCGCGGGTGCGTTCTGCCGCCAGTGCCTTGATTTCCTGGGCAATCAGCGATGAGCCATCAATCCAGGTTTTGAAGGTCGGATAATCCATTGTCATCACGTCAACGGCCGTTTCTGCCCGCACCGTCGCCATTCGCCGACTTTGTCGCAGCAGCCCCACCTCGCCAAAAAAGTCGCCCGGCCCCAAATAGTTCAGCACCGCATCCAGGCCATCTGGCGGTTGCAGCAGCACCGCCACGCGCCCCCGCGTAATGATGTAAAACTTATCGGGCACATCCCCCTGCCGAATAATGTCTGCGCCTGCGGGAAACTGCTCAGGCCCAAATTTTGGTTTATTCTCAAACATCGAATCTGCCTGTTAAACTTTTGGCCACAGAGAGCACAGAGGGTTAAGAGATTTATTTTCTCTTTTTCCTCTGTGCTCTCTGTGGCAATATTTAATCTTCTGCTTTCACGACGGCATGGCCGCCAAACTGATTGCGCATCGCTGCCAGCATCTTGGCCCCAAAACTTTCTTCCTGGCGACTGACAAAGCGGGCAAACAGCGAATGAGTAATGATGGGTGCCGGAATATCCAGATCGATCGCTTCCTGTACCGTCCAGCGACCTTCACCGCTGTCGGGCACGTACCCTTTAATATCGCTCAAGTTGGCATCTTCTGACAATGCAATTGCCGTTAAATCCAGCAGCCAAGAGCGCACCACGCTGCCAAAACGCCAAATTTCAGAAATTTGATGCAAATCGAGGCCAAAATCCTCCTTGGCCTTCATAATTTCAAACCCTTCGGCATACGCTTGCATCAAGCCATACTCAATGCCGTTGTGTACCATCTTCACAAAATGGCCAGCCCCGCTGGGGCCAACGTGCCCCCAGCCCTTGTCTGTGCCCGGTGCCAGGGTCTTGAGTGCGGGTGTAAGGGTGGCAACGGCCGTTTCTGACCCGCCAACCATCATGCTGTATCCTTCTTTTAAGCCCCACACGCCGCCGCTGGTGCCGACGTCTATAAAGTCAATCCCCTTTTCAGCCAACTCATTGCCTCGACGCATGGTCTCTTTATAGTTACTGTTGCCACCGTCTACTACCAAATCGCCTTCACTTAGCAGCGTACCCAGCTCACTGATAACGCTTTCGGTCGGCTTTCCTGCGGGAACCATCACCCACGCCACACGCGGAGCCGTTAGCTTGCCTACGGCTTCAGCCAGTGAATACGTTGGGATGAGTCCCACTTCATCTGCAAGGCTGTCGGTAACGGCCGAATGCAAGTTGTAGCCCACCACATCATGACCATCACCAATCAGCCGACGAGCCATATTCCCGCCCATCTTGCCTAAACCAATCATTGCTAATTTCATAATCGTACCTCCACTCGGACAGATGCTCTCAGAAGCCAAAACATTACAAGGCACACTTTTTGCATGAGCGTCAACGTCCAAAACCTATGAAATCAGCTCGTTTCTTGCCAGGTGCGCAACAGTTCAGCCACGCTCCACGCCTGAGCCGGGCAACCGCGTGGGGTGAATGGTGCATCACCATCAAAAATTTCACTGAGGCTGCCAATGGCGTGGGCTCTTATTTGGTGGATAAGCAGGGAAGTCAAATAAGAACGGGCATCCTCCTTGTCGCTGTAGATACGCAAATGGGCACTTACGAACGCCCCAATGAGCCATCCCCATGCCGTCCCCTGATGGTAAGCCCCATCCCGCTTTTGGCGGTCGCCGCCGTAATGGCCAATGTAGGCCGTGTCATCAGAGGAGAGGCTGCGCAAGCCGTGAGCAGTTACCAAATGACGGCCGCACGCGTCCAGTGCAGAACGCTGCTGCTCTGGCGTTAGCGGGCTGTGCGGTAAGGAGATGGCAAAGAGCTGGTTAGGTCGCAAGCTGCCGTCAAGGCCATCCGCATCCGGCCCGTCAATGACATCGTAGCAATATCCCATCTCTTCGTTCCAGAAGCGGCTAAAGCCTTGCTTCACTTGTTTGATCATGGCATCGTATTCGTTGGCATCTTCGCCCAAAAGCCTGGCAAAACCAGCCATAGTGCAGAGGGCGTTGTACCAAAGGGCGTTAATTTCTACTGGCTTGCCGATGCGCGAAGTCACAACCCAACTGTCCACCTTGGCATCCATCCAGGTGAGCTGAACGCCCTCTTCGCCAGCAAACAGCAGGCCATCTTCTTCATCCATATGGATGTTGTAGCGGGTGCCCCGCTTATGCCACATGATGATCTCTTGCAGCACCGGGAACAGCTCTTGCACCAGGCCATCGTCCTCGGTGGCTGCATGGTAAGCGCGAATTGCTTCAAAGTACCAAAGCGTAGCGTCTACCGTATTGTATTCGGGATGTTGGCCTTCGTCTGGGAAGCGGTTGGGCAACATCCCCTGGTCTACGAATTGGGCATACGTGCGTAAAATTGAGGCGGCGACTTCTGGCCGTCCCGTTGTCAGGGTCAAGCCGGGTAAGGCAATCATCGTGTCGCGCCCCCAGTCGCTAAACCAGGGATAGCCAGCAATAATGGACCGACCGTTTTCATCTCGCGCAGTCGGCCGTTTCACCACAAACTGGTCGGCTGCCAACACCAACTGGTCAAGCTCTGGCGGTAGTTTAACTGGATGCACTCTGCGAGCGCGAACCAGCAGCTTATCTTCATATGCCTGTCGTTCAGCATATGCCGCATCCCCATCCAGGTTGGCATCTGGGTCGGTACTAGCTACCAGCGTTAACGATTCACCGGGGCGCAGCACCTTGCGCAGCTGCGCCGCGTAGATGTGGTCTTCCTGTACATCGTTTTGTCCACGATATTCTTCGATGCTCAGGTAAAAATCTTCATACCAATCAAACTGTGGCGTCATCCGCATTTTTTGGCTTAAAAGGTAGAACGGTGTGGCGGCTTCATGAATTTTCAGGCAGAGACCATTTTTAACTTCGTCAATTTCCGGTTCCCAATCATTCACAATGGTGGTGCTGTGATAGTCACGGTAGTTGACAAACGCTTTGGCTTCCATGGTAAGCGGCCCGGTGGCTCGGACGAGTTTGTATTGAATGTAGGTTGTGTTTGCCCCTGACTGCATCCAAATGCGTTTTTCTAGCAGAGCATTGCCAAAGGCGTAAGTCCAAACAGGTGTTGTGCCTTCCAAGTGAAAGCGGTTGATCGTCTGGTGACCATTCCCATCAACCACGCCGTTGGCCCAGCGGTTGACATAAAGCGGGTAGAAACGGCCGCTTCTGGGGTAAATCCCTTCATACTCCACCGTCTCATCCAGCTTGGCCAGCAGCAGCGTCCGGCCCAGCGGTGGCTCCAAAGCTGCCATCAGCAGGCCATGATAACGGCGCGTCAGCGTCCCCGCTACGGTGCCAGAGGCATAGCCACCAATGCCATTTGTTACCAGCCATTCTCTTGATTCGGCCGTTGCCAAATCGCCACACAGTTCGCGTCCAAAGTCAATTAGCACACAGATGCTCCTATCGCATGTAAAAGTGTGTAAGTGCTCAAGTGCTAAGGTAAAAAGTTGAGAACCTGAACACGTAAACACCAGAACACAAAAAAAATCTCCTCGCCAATTATACACTTGCACGCCGAATCTGATAACGCTAGAGTTACACAGTGAAATGAAGCCCTCCTTTGGCAGATTGACCAGCATTGAGCAGAAACATATATGACTTACAAAAAACCATCTCCAGATTATGTGCAAACTGTTTTGCAGCGGCTGCAAGAAACGCACCCAGATGCCCACTGTGAGCTAAACTACCAGACGCCCCTACAACTTCTGGTTGCCACGATTCTCTCAGCCCAATGTACAGACGTGCGTGTGAACCAGGTGACACCCACGCTCTTTGCCAAATATCCAGATGTCACGACTCTGGCAGCGGCCAATCGCACAGAATTGGAAGAAATAATTCGCCCAACAGGGTTTTTTCGGCAAAAGGCGGATTTTATTCAATCTACGGCCGTTGCCCTTATACAAAATTACGGCAGCGAAGTCCCAGACAAAATGAACGAACTGACACAGCTAAAGGGGGTGGCCCGCAAAACGGCCAACGTGGTACTGGGTGAAATTTACGGCAAGGCAGAGGGCGTCACCGTAGATACCCACGTTAAGCGAATTGCTCACAAGTTGGGCCTTACCAGCAGCAACAAAGACCCGGTAAAAGTAGAGCGTGAACTAATGGCCATCATCCCCCATGAACATTGGATCGACATTTCGCACCTGCTCATCTTCCACGGCCGTCGCATTTGCATTGCCCGCCGCCCAGACTGCCCAAATTGTCCACTCAACGACATTTGCCCCTCGGCAGAACTTTAAATATTTTGCCACAGAGGGCACAGAGAGTTTTGAGAATAGACCATGCTCTTATTCCTCTATGCTCTCTGTGGCTAAAAAACATGAGCGATTATTTTAACTACCAGTTGCATACGGCCGTTTCTTACTGGGATCGCCGCACCTTTCTTCGTTATAGTCGGCAACTCTATGAAAGAGATCATCGCTGGACGCCACCCGATAGCCGCCAAATTCGCATCCTGCTCAATCCCGCTAAGCAGCCGCATCTGGCGCGGCTGCAACCCGTGTTTCATTACTTTGATGGCTTACGCCGCAAGCAGCAGCAGTCACTGACCGCCACGCCTGCCCTCGCCAGCTTCGAGACGCCGCTGGTAGCCAACATGCTGCTGCACGATCCGCGCCGCGACGATCGCACTGCTTACCTGGCGCACCTGCACTGCGCCAACAGCAAAGCAGCTTTTTTAGCCTACCAAGATAGCATTATTGAAGACCTGGTTAACCGGGGTATCCGGCGGCTGTTTGGCCCCGTGAGCTTGCTGCCACACCTCGGCAGCGGTGCGCTCACCAGCCATTGGCAGCTCCCACCGCCACAGCACACGCCCTACAATCCACCCTATTTGCCTGAAGTTCTAGCACGACGAATGCAGCCAATCGCCGAAACCATTCTGTACACCTTTGACATTCCCCCGAACTCAGCAAGCGTGCCAGCTTCCCCCGTCAAGCTGCGTCCGCTAGACTCCGCCCAGCTTGGTGGCAACTTGCTGCCGCTGCTAGCTGCGCTTTGCCAAAACCCGGTGGGGTTCTCCCCGCCAGACGCTTTGGAGGCCCAATTTTGGCAACAGTGGCTGGGGCCGCAGCTACACGGCTGGGTTGCCTGGATCGAGGAACAGCCGGTTGGTTTGGTGCTGCTCCTGCCCGATTTGGCAGCGCGGCTGCGCCGGTATCGCGGTGGTCGTGGGCTGTGGTGGTTGGGCTTAACGGCCGTTCGCCATCGTCCCGTACCCACAGGCAGAGTTTTGCTGGGGGGTGTGCTGCCAGCGTGGCGCGGTCAGGGCATTGGGCGGCAGCTGTGGCGGCAAACCATCCAGTCGGCACAGGCAGCTGGTTGGCAAAAGCTAACCATTGGGCCAGTATGGAAGGAGGGAACGGCCGTACCCTTTCTGCATCATCACCGGGCCATTCCCCAGCAAACATACCAGCTTTATGAACGTACCATTTAGACCTTAGACCAACGATCCATTCCTGCCAGAGTTGCGTATAATTTAGTTTAGCAACTGGCCTGTGAAGAAAAGGTGTGTTGGAGTGTGTACAAAATGAAAAACCTTGCCGTCGAGCGCAAAACGTCTGCGCGAATTCCCACCGAAGTGGGCGAATACCAACTTTGCTACTATCAAAATAATCAAGATCAAAAAGAGCATCTTGCCCTCGTTTTAGGGGACATTGCAGGGCAGCAACCAACCCTGGTGCGCATCCATTCCGAATGTTTTACCGGTGATGTACTTGGCTCATTGCGCTGCGACTGCGGCCCGCAGCTAAACCAGGCGATGGCACAGATTGCCCAAGCGGGGGCGGGCATCATCATCTATTTGCGGCAGGAAGGGCGGGGCATTGGCCTGCTAGACAAGTTGCATGCTTACAATTTGCAAGATGAAGGGTACGACACGGTTGAAGCCAATTTGATGCTGGGCCACCAGGCAGATGCCCGTGATTACACCATCGCCGCCCGCATTTTGGACGATCTGGGCATATCGTCGGTGCGGCTGCTCACCAACAATCCCAGCAAGATAGAAAGTTTGGAGCAGCTAGGCATTTCTGTGGCCGAGCGGGTGCCAATGCCCGCTGCGCTCAACGTGGAAAATGCTGCCTACCTGGCCACCAAGGTGGAACGGATGCGCCATTTGCTGAATTTGAACGGCCGTTCCCCCTACACACCGCCGCCCAAACCGATGCCAAACGGCCGTCCCTTTGTCACCCTTAGCTATGCCCAAAGCGTGGATGGCTCGATTACGCGACAGCGCGGCCAGCCAATGCCGCTGAGCGGGCAAGAATCGCTCACGCTCACCCACCAGCTGCGCGCCAGCCACGATGCCATCCTGGTGGGCATTGGCACGGTACTGGCCGACGACCCCCGCCTAACGGTGCGCCTCGCCGCTGGCTCCGCTCCACAACCCGTCATCGTAGATAGCCAACTGCGGCTGCCGCTCACGGCCAAGCTGCTTACCCAGCATCCGCACAAACCAATCGTAGCAACGACGGAAACGGCCGCTTCTGCCAAAGAACATGCTTTGCTGGATTTGGGGGCAACGGTTGTGCGCTTGCCCGCTACTGCCAGCGGCCAAGTCAGTTTGCCCGCACTGCTGGCACATTTGCCCCAATTCAACATTCGTCGCCTCATGGTAGAGGGGGGCGCAGGCATCATCACTAGCTTTTTAGCAGCCCAGTTGGTAGATCGCATGGTGATCACTGTCGCCCCGCTGCTGGTAGGGGGATTGAACGCCGTGGGCAACCTGAACGGCCACGGCCTGCCCCGGCTGCAAAATCCGCAAACGCGCTGGCTGGGCAAAGATATGATCCTCTCCGGCGACGTAAGCTGGCCAGAAAAACAGTAGCCACGGATTTCGCGGATTGACACAGATTCTATTCTTTAATCCTAAAAATCCGTGCAATCCGCGGCTCAAAAATGAAGGAAGGGTGGATGACCCGATTTGATGTGCAGAACCCAGAGTACGAACAGACGGTACGGGCGAGCTTTGCCAAGCAGGGATTCATGGCATTTTTGGGGGCGCAGCTAACGGCCGTTTCCCCCGGAGAAATAATTATCGAATTACCTGTCTCAGCTAACCTGTCCCAACAACACGGTTTTGTACACGCCGGGGCGACAACGGCCGTAGTCGATTCAGCCTGCGGCTATGCCGCCCTCACCCTGCAACCGCCCGGCAGTGAGGTCGTCACCGTGGAGTTTAAGCTGAATCTGCTGGCACCCGCACTCGGCGTGAAGATGATCGCCGTCGGACGGGTAGTGCGTCCTGGCCGTACGCTCACCGTCTGCCAGGGCGAACTGTTTGGCGAAGACAAAACCGGCGCACGCAAACGATGCGCCATCATGACCGCGACAATGATCAGGCGGTAGGGGCAGACCCCCGTGTCTGCCCACAATATTTGCCCCGAAGCGGGCGCACACGGGGTTACGCCCCTACAAACCAATTTATGCAACGACAAGCCCTCTTTTTTACCGCTCCGTACCAGCTAGAACTTCGCGAGGAGCCGCTGTCGCCGCTGCCGGACGACAGTCTGCTGGTACAAACGGTGCTCTCTGCTATCAGCCCCGGTACGGAGATGTTGCTGTATCGCGGCCAAATGCCAGCAGAGCTAATGGCCGATGCCACCATTACTGCGTTGGGCGAGGGCGGCTATCCGCAAAAATATGGCTATGCCGCCGTGGGGCGCGTAGTTGAAATTGGCAACTCTGTAGAAAAATCGTGGCGGGATCGGCTCATTTTCGCTTTCCAGCCCCACCAAACCCACTTCATCGCCCAGCCAGATGAGGTGCTGCCCTTGCCGGGCGGAATACTGCCAGAAACGGCCGTTTTCCTGCCCAACATGGAAACGGCCGTCTCCTTCGTCATGGACGCGCAGCCGGGGATCGGTGAGCAGGTGGCCGTGTTTGGTCAGGGCATTGTGGGGCTGCTCACTACCAGCCTGCTGGCCCAACTGCCGCTCGCCTGCCTGCTCACGCTGGATGGCTACCCGCTGCGCCGCGACTGGTCGCGCAAGCTGGGTGCCACCGCCAGCCTGGACCCGTCAGCCCCCGATTTGGCGAATCAAATGCAGATGGCCTTGCCCCACGCCAGCCACCACCCCGGCCTCGATTTGGCTTTTGAACTGTCGGGCAACCCAGCGGCTTTGGATGTGGCGATTGAGGCGATGGGGTTTAACGGCCGTATTCTCATCGGTTCCTGGTATGGCAGCAAGCGAGCCAACCTGAACCTGGGGGGTAAGTTTCACCGCAGCCAGATTCAGCTCATCAGCAGCCAGGTAAGTCATCTAGCACCGCGCTGGCAGGGGCGATGGAGCAAGGCGCGGCGGCTGGCCGTCGCTTGGCAGATGCTACAAAAAATTCAGCCCCAGCGGCTAATCACCCATCGTTTTCCGCTAACCCAAGCTGCCCAGGCGTATGAATTGATTGATCGGCGGCCGGAAACGGCCGTGCAGGTCATTTTTACATTTTAGTGGCTGGTTGTTAGCGGCTAGTTGCAAGTGCAAGCCAGTAGCCACCAGCCACTAGCTACTAAAACTGGAGAATCTATGTACACTGTTGCCGTTAAACGTGATTTTGTGGCCCAGCATTTCCTCATCGGAGGAGATTGGGGAGCAGAAAATGAGTGGCATTCCCATCATTATGTTGTTGAGCTTCAGCTATCTGGCCCTACGCTAGACCAGCATGGCTATCTTGTGGATATTGTAGACATCGAGGCCAATTTGGAAGCATTGGTGGCGTACTACAAAGACAAAACGCTCAACGATCTGCCCGAATTTGCCGGGCTGAACCCCAGCATTGAGCATTTTGCCCGCATTTTGGCCACCCAACTTGCCGAGCGCATTCAGGCAGACACGCTCAGTCACCTCACGGTGAAGGTGTGGGAAAATGAGATTGCGTGGGCGGCTTTTCGGTTATCCGTGAACAGTAATCCGTAAGCGGTTTACCATGAAAATTGGGCTGATCATCTACGGCCGTCTCGACACAATCTCCGGCGGCTACCTGTACGATCGCAAGCTGGTTGAGCATTTAGAGGCGGCCGGGGACGAGGTGGCCATCATCTCACTGCCCTGGGAGGGATACGGCAGTTCCCTCCTCCACAACTTCTGGTTTGCCCTGGCAGAGCAGCTGCGCCTGGCCGACTTTGATCTGCTGCTGCAAGATGAACTCAACCATCCCTCCCTCTTCTGGCTCAACCAGCGGCTGCGTCAGCAAGTCAGCTACCCAATTGTAAGCATCGTTCATCATTTGCGGTGCAGCGAACTGCGCCCAAGCTGGCAAAATTGGCTGTATCGACAGGTGGAACGTCGCTATCTGGCCTCGGTGGATGGCTTTGTGTTCAACAGCCAAACAACGCGCCAAGTTGTGCAGTCGCTGCTGGGCAATTTACCGCCGAATGTGGTGGCTTCGCCCGCTGGCGACCGCTTCCAACCCACCATCACGCCGCAGCAAATTGAGGAACGCGCCCAGCAGCCGGGTCCGCTGCGCCTGCTGTTTGTGGGCAACCTGATTCCGCGCAAGGGACTGCATGTTTTGCTGGAAGCGGTGGCAGGATTACCAAAATCGGATTGGACGCTGAATGTTGTGGGAGATACGGCCGTATCCCCTTACACCACCCGCCAAATTCAGCAGCAAATCATCCAGCATGGTCTGGCAAAGAACGTCGCTCTCCACGGTGCCCTTGATGGGGCAGCGTTGGCAGCCAAAATGGCGTACAGTCATGTGCTGGCTGTGCCTTCCAGCTATGAAGGGTTTGGCATTGTCTACCTCGAAGGCATGGGCTTTGGCCTGCCCGCCATCGCCGGGCGCGGCGGCGCGGCCCACGAAATCATCACCGACGGCGTGGATGGCTTTCTTGCAGATGATGTGGCGACGTTGCACCAGCAGATTCACGCCCTGCACCACAACCGCGCCCAACTTAGCCAAATGGGCCTTGCCGCCCAAAAGCGATTCGCTGCGCACCCCACCTGGCAACAATCCATGTCCCGCATCCGCAACTTCCTCCACTTCACCATTAAAAATTCACAATCCACCATTCACAATTCATCATGATTTACGACTTTCCCCGCTACCTCGCTGCCAAAAAAACGGTTGATGACCGCGCCCTGAACGCCCACGTCTGGCAAACGCTGCGGCAACATTTGCCACCCCAGCCCGCCATCCTGGAAATTGGTGCAGGTATTGGCACAATGGTTGAACGACTAATTGAACAACGGTTCATCACATCGGCAAGCTACACCGCCATCGACAACCAAGCAGAGAATATTGCCACTGCCCGGCAGCGGCTAACCCATTTGCCCTCAGGTATCCACCTCACGCTGGAAGCGATTGATCTGTTTGCATTTATTGAACGGGAGCAGGGGCAACGGCCGTACGACTTGCTTATCGCCCATGCCTTTTTAGATTTAATGGACATCCCCGCTACGCTGCCGCTACTATTTTCGCGGCTCAAGCCGGGCGGCTTGTTTTACTTCAGCATCAACTTCGATGGCGTGACAACCCTGGAACCCACCATTGACCCAATTTTGGACGCCCAGATTGAGCAGCTATACCACCAAACAATGGACGAGCGGCTGACGGGTGGACGGCCGTCTGGCGACAGCCGCAGCGGAAGACATCTGTTTACGCATTTGCGGCAGGCGGGTGCCCACATACTAGCCGCTGGCGGCTCCGACTGGGTGGTGTTTGCCAAGCCGGATATTCATCCGGCAGGCTACCCGGCGGACGAGAAATATTTCTTGCAATTCATTGTGGAGACGATGCACCGCGCCTTGGCAGAGCATCCTGCGTTGGACAATGCTCAATTCGAGGATTGGATACGCCAGCGGCAGGCGCAAATTGAAGCGGGGGAGCTGGTTTACATTGCCCACCAGCTTGATTTTGTGGGGCGCTGGCCTGGGAAAGATTTCAAAAGTCTTCAAGGCAACTCGTTTATCATCAGAGAGAAACAAGACTTTTGAAATCTACATTGCGTACATGAGTTAGTAAGCAAGCTCAAACAAGGGGCCAAATGGTGAGATAAGATAAGCAGCAAAGATGCCGCTGAGGAAGCCCCACACATGCCCTACTACAGAAATCTGAGCCCCGCCCCCGCCCGGAACGGCTCCGCGACTTATCAAGGCACGGTAGGCCATTTTACCGGAGACAATCAGCAAGATAAAGGCAACGGCCGTTTTCCAGCCGCCTGCAAAAATACCGTGCGTCACGTCGAAGCTAAAAAGACCTAACACTAGCCCACTGGCGCCAATGTGTGGTGTAAGCCGCCGCCCAAAAATCCAGACGCCGACACTTTGCACCACTACCATAAAAATAAACAAAGGGAGCAACAGGTCTAGCCTGGGGAGCAGTAAAACGGTAACGGCCGTAAAGCCAAGCAGAGGGCGCGTATTGCCAACGAGATGATCCATATTGCCATGCAAAAAGTTAGAAAAGAACATGCGGAAGAGGCTCAATGGCCCACGGGCAACAAACCCAAGTTGCCTGCTCAATGCTTCTCGTAAAAAGTACCGATCCAGAAAGCGAAGCACCCAGGTGAATAAAAACAGGCCCCCCACCAATTTTACGGCCGTTTCAAACCGTCCCAACAGCGCAACTGCTTCAGCAGAGCCTTGTACAACTGCTTGGGTTTGGGGATGGCGCACGATCCATAAGCCCCCCATCATCAACCAGTATCCAACGACAATAATGGTGGCAAAGAGAATGAATCCCCAAATGGTTCTGATACTATTCCGCAGCCAACGAAACATGAAACAAGCCTCAATTGCTCAATTGTTGGAAGAATGCCTGAAAAATCTGGTTACTTGTCTTGCCAGAGCAGGATCATGAGTGCTAGCTCAATTAATTTGTCCACAATGCCGATTGGCCCCCAGATATTTGGCCAGTTGAAGACAAAGTAGAGAATGAAGGTAACGGCCGTAAACGCCAACAGCCCCCAGCGCACTAACGACCGTTGCGAGGCCAGTTGAGGCAAAAAGTAAAGCCCGGCGATAAGTACCAAATAGCCTAGCCCGTTGAGTAAAAACAAAACCAAGAACATCATATCGTCGCTATTGAGTAATGCTAAAATGATGTGAATAACGGCCGTTGTCACCGCCAGCCCTACAATTCCCTTTTGCCGACTTGCTAAATTTGAAAACGTGTCCATATGTTTACCTCCAGCTCAAGGTTTGATGTTTACTTGCTCATACAACCCCCAAACGGGTGGCCAGGTTACGGCCGTTCCCACGCTACCCTCAGCCGCTGCCCCAACCACCACAAGCCCAGCAGCCCCAGCAGCACATCCCGCAGGCGAATGAGTAAGCTCAACCCCAGTCCAACTGCCGGGTTAAACCCCATGAGCCCCAACGCCCACACCTGGCTGGCTTCCAGCGACCCCAGCCCGCCCGGCAGCGGCAGCAGGTAAGCGACGCGCATCGCCGTTAGCAAAGCAATGAGCTGCATTAGCGACAGCGACACGCCTAAAAAAGAAGCCATCGCATAAAATTCAATAATCATCAGCACCCAGGTCAGCGCAGAAATGCCGATTGCGCCCAGCAGCGCACCGGGATTTTGCTGGCAAAGGAGGTGCATTTGGGCTTCGCTGGTGGCAACGGCCGTTTCCCATCGGCCCAATTTCACAGTTCGCAGCAGCCGGGTGATGGGCTGGCCCCCGCGCCAGATGCGCCACAAATAAAGCAGTGGCGGTAAGAGAAGCAACATGGCCCAGACGGCCGTTTGCCCGCCAACTGCCGTTCCCAGCAATCCTGTCTGCATTACCAGGAACACGCCAAACGCCAGAAAGCCAAAGTTCAGCAGCAGTTCCACCGTTTTGTCTAGCGAAACGGCCGCAATCGCTCCGGAGCGCGGTACCCCATGCTGCCGCTCTACCAGCAGCACCTGCACCGGCTCCCCACCAAAGTGCGGCCCTGGCGTAAAGTAGCTCACGCCAAACGCCGCCAGACGGTGCCCCAACAGCGAGCCAAAAGGCAGCCTGTACCCTAGCCCATGAAGCAGCAGCCACCAACGGCCGTTCAGCCCCAGCAGCACCAGCCCATTCAGCACAACCAACAGCCCAATCTGCCAGCCACGCAGCCCTGCCAAAACGCGCCACACCTCAGCCAGCGGCACCTGCCGCACCACCAGCCACAGCACAAGAAACGCCACGCCCCAAATAAATGCCTTGCCAAATCGTTTCTTCATTCCAAACCCGTTAGCAGTTATCGGTAAACGGTGACCGTTCACGGATTACCGAACGCTGATTACTGGTCACCCCTTCACCTTGTCACCGTCTCACCCCTCCCCCGCCCGTCGCAATAAAAACCGCTCCTCCGGCTTCCAGCGAGAGAGTGGCCCCGTACCCAGCAGCATCAGGCAAACGGCCGTTACCAGACCAAGCCCATTGGCCCAATCCAACCCCCGCGTCACCATGTCGAAACCCAGCGGAAACACCAGCCAGAACGCCGCCAAACGCCCCATCGCGCCTAGCAAAACCAACGCGCCACCCAGCAGCAACAATATCATGGCTACGACGGCCAAAAAAGCGGGCAGGGGCAATCCCCAGCTTGTAAATAAATCCACCCAGGTGGGTGGCGGCCACGCCTGTCGCAGTGCCAAAAAGATGGCAGAGACGCAGCTCGCCAACGCCAGACGAAGCAGAGGCGGCAACCAGTAGGTAGTCATCTGGTAAAGCCACTGCTGCACTTGCCGGTAACGGGCATTGTGCGGATCCAATTGGCCAGTTACCAGGAGCCAGTCGCGCAAAAAGCCAAGAGCCGTGGGGATGGCAAACGTCGTGCCAGCAATGGTGGCAAATTCAGGGGGCATAATCGGCCACAGCACCGCGCTCATGAAGCCCATCTGGAAGCCGGCAAAGACGCGGCGATGCACGCTGGGAGCCAGATCGTAGCTGGGCAAGCCGCGCCGCGCTCGCAGCCACAATCCAAACACAAACAAGTATCGCGCCAATCCCAAAACCAGATACCACCACGGCAGCTGCCCATACCAAACCGCCAGCAGGCTCACGATGAGCATGCCCAGGCCATCGTACTCCATGTCCAGTCTCTCGCCTAAGGCGGTGGCGTGGTTAGTGATGCGGGCCAGGTAGCCATCCAAATAGTCGGCGATGTCGGCGGCAGTGTAGAGCAGCATGGGCAGCCAGGCTAGCCAGCCTTCAGGCCAGGGGCTGAACAAAAAGCCCGCCACCATGCTGATGGCCAACCCGCGCAGCAGCGTCAGCCGATTCCCCCAGCCAAACGTGGTGAGCACGACCGTTTCCCCAGCACGTTTATTCTCCGCTAAATACCGACCCAGAACCCACAAACAGTATAGGAGCGGGGGCAGGGTGAGCCACAACCAGCGATTGGCAAATTCAGGTTGCCATACCTGCCGCAGCCAAATATACGAGAGAGCAACGGCCGTTCCCCAACCGATAACTGTCCCGAACCATCTTCGTTTTAATCTTTCCAATTGCGCTAATCCTTATTTCTGTGCTATTCTATAACGCAGTGCGGCACAACCGTGGTTTGTACCTGCTATTTTACGAAATCACACCTGCAAAATGTCACTTTATAAACCTGTCTGCCACCGTTATAATCTGCTGAGTTAAAGGCACGGTGCCTGCGTTCAGCTTGCACCAGGCAAAATTGGTGGCAAAATAAATTTCCCATGAGCAGACGAATCAAAATTAAGGTTCGCCCCCAACAAACGATACCGTTTCCTGGCATTTGCGTCCATTGCAGCCAACCCGCCCCGGAAACAATGACGCTGCGCCAGCGATACGGCCGTATCACCCGCCTGATCGATGTGCCGCTGTGCGGCCGTTGCGCGGCTGAGCTTAACCGTCGCTCTGCTGATGAAGAGCGGCTGCAAAAGATTAGCTGGCTGGTAAGCACTGTTCTGCTTCTGCTTGGTTTGGCCATTGCCTTGCTGCTCACCCCCGCCACACTCTCGTTTGGGTTAAGGCTGCTCATTGCTTTACTGGTGAGTGGCGGATTGGTAGCAGCGGTTCTATGGGGCTTTCGCAAACCGATTGCCAACGCGGCCCTGCCCGAAAAACAGGCAATTCGCCAGGCGGTGGCCATCGAAGCGTTTAGCTGGCGCGCCACCACCTTTGCCTTTGAAAACGATCTCTTTGCCGACCGCTTCACTGAGCTAAACGCGCCACGCCTGATGGAGATTTGAGATTAGAGATTAGAGGTTTTTTTAATCTCCAATCTCTAATCCCCTTTTGAAAAATAAAATTATTTGTGAACAATCACCAATTGGAGGTTTTTGCATGAAAGTTGTAGTAAGCATCAAACAAACGCCCAGCACAACGGCCGTTCTCGTCGTAGATGGCGGCGGCAATGTTAGCTGGGATGATCCGGGTGGCAAGCCCAACGTTCTCAACCCGTGGGATGAGTACACCGTAGAAGAAGGCGTCCGCCTCAAAGAAAATCACGGCGCCACCGACGTCATCGCCCTCACCGTAGGCAGCGAAGAAAGCCAAGATGCCCTCAAAACCTGTCTGGCAATGGGCTGCACCGAGGCAATTCTGGTCACCGACCCGGCTCTGCAAGGGCTAGACAGCTTAGGCACAGCCCGCACTCTGGCCGCCGCCATCCAAAAAGCTGGGGATGTGCAGGTTGCCATATTCGGCCGTCAAGCCATCGACGGTGACACCGGGCAAACCCCCGTGCAGGTTGCCCGTAAGCTGGGCTGGACGCCACTCACCTTTGTCTCTGCCATCAAAGAGATTAGCGACGGCAAAATTACGGTTGAGCGGCTGCTGGACGACGGTAAAGAGACCGTCACCGCCAGCTTGCCCGTGGTTATCACCACCGTGAAAGAGATCAACGAACCACGCTACCCCTCCCTCATGGGCATCCGCAAAGCCAACCGGGCCAATATCCCCACCTGGTCGGCGGCCGATTTGGGGCTGGCTGATGGTGCTGGCACCAGCAATGTGGATTGGTCTAACGTTTATGCCATCCCCCCGCGTGAGGGCAGCGTAGAAATGATTGAAGCAGATTCGGTTGAAGAACAAGCCAAAATCCTGGCCGACAAACTGTTTGAGGAGAAGGTAATATGAGCGGCGTATGGGTATTTTTAGAAAATAAAGATGGCAAGATTGTTACCGGCTCCCGCGAGGCAGTGAGTGCTGCCCGCACCGTAGCCGACGGGCTAGGACAAGAACTAACTGGTTTGGTCTTTGGTGAAAACGTCTCTGGCGTGGCTGATGCCGCCTTCGATTTGGGCGTTGATGCCGTTTTGGGTGCTGACGATGCTACCTTGGGCCACTTCCGCGTTGAGGCAGTAGGGCCAATCGTTACAAAGTTAGCGCAAGAACATAGTCCCAGCGTCATTATGGCGAGTGCCACCAGCCGGGGCCGTGATTTGGCTGCCTGGGTTGCTGCCGATTTGGAAGTCGGCTTGGTATCTGACGGCGTGAACCTGGCTGTAGATGGCGGTAACGTCAAAGTCACTCGCCCTGTGTACGCAGGCAAGCTAATGAGCAACGTATTTGCCACCAGCAGCACGCAGGTTATCACGCTGCGCAGCCGCGCCTTCCCGCAGGCAGAGTCTACGGGCAAAAGTGGGTCTGCCACCTGGGTAGATGCGGCCGTTGCCGAAGATGACATCCCCACCAAGGTTGTCGGCTTTGAAGGCAAGGAAGGCACCGTGAGCTTGACCGACGCCAGCATCATCGTTTCTGGTGGGCGCGGCGTGGGTGGCCCGGAAGGGTTCGAGCCAGTGCAAGCGTTGGCAGACACGCTGGGTGCAGCCATGGGTGCTTCTCGTGCGGCCGTTGACGCTGGTTGGATTCCGTATGAGCATCAGGTTGGGCAGACGGGTAAGGTGGTTAGCCCCGATCTGTACATCGCGTCCGGCATCAGCGGTGCCATCCAGCACCAGGCCGGTATGCGCACCTCCAAGATCATCGTCGCCATCAACAAAGATGCCGACGCGCCCATCTTCAAGCTGGCGCAGTACGGCATCGTGGGCGACCTGTTTAAGGTGCTGCCCGCGCTGACGGCGGAGTTTAAGAAGAGACTTTAGACGGTAAAGGGTTATCCGTAAACGGTAATCAGTAGAGCTGGCAGGTTAGCGATGAGCAATCGCGGAATCTGCCAGCTTTTTTTGTGCGAAACGGCCGTTTTCCCTCCTAGTAGCTCTGCTGTGGCCGGTGTCCTCACCGTGCCACTTTCTGCATCTGCCATTATTCTGGAATGCAAAACGGCTGTGTCCTCTATTCCTTGCCATTGGTTGTTGGGGACGGCCGTTTGCCACCCAACTTATGCTAAAATTCGAGGGCAAGCGTGCGAAGTAGGCGGCGCGGCGGGACGCCGTGCCGCAGCCGGGTGAGGTTTCTCGCTTGCCGAAGACCGCGCCGGAGCAGCGCATAGAATTTTGACGTTTCTTTAAGCTACGCGGGGTCAGGAGCCGAAACGTCAGTTTCTATCACATCCACACCAGTTTCAACATTATTCACGAACTGAAATTCTTTAGCCACCGCTGAGAATTCTTCTTCCCAACGCATACGACGAATCTGCCTTTTAATACCTTTTCGGATGTTGCTCGCTGTAAAAACAACACCAATCATTGCAAAACCCCAAAATATTATGTGTCGAAAAAGTTCGTCTGGATAAAAGATTGAATAAAGAAAAACGGATGCACTTAGGCTAGAAAGTGCGAAGAGACCATATGTAGACTTGAGGTTTGACAGCCAATGATATTTTCTCGGTGAGCGACGATTAATTGCTTCTTGCACATTTTCCCATTGAAGCCCATCAATTTGAGGCTCCAATATCTGATGAATATAAGCACCGATTCTGTGCATGCTGTCAAACCATCTTAATTCATCCGACCAGCCAGCATTAACCAAAATAAGAGCCAATATACATAACTCTGGTAGCTCGACCAGTGCTGATGCGGCGACCAAAGCGGATATTGTTGCCCAAACCAAAGACATTCTTGAACTACGCCTGTCCCACAGAATATTGATCTCCTGACGTAAGGCTTGATATTCTACTAATGCAGCTTCTTGGGATATCACTTAATTTACCCTCCTAATTGATGTTTCTTTTGAAACGGCCGTGTTTCACAGAGCGACTTTATGATACACACTACATCTTGTTTTTGCACTCGAATTATTGATCTAACCTCCTGCCGCGCTACGTTTTGCCGGGTTCTCCTTCACTAAGCGTTCGCAGAACGCAGTCACTCCCTCACCCCCTCTCAAAAACGGCCGTTGCCCTTCCCAAAATCTGCTTTATCATTCTAATGTGGTAGAAAAATGGTTGACCCGAGGAAGTAAAAGGCTGGTTTTGCTGTTTGGCGTGTTATTGTTGCCAACGGCCGTTGCTCTCATCTGGTTTGTGGTGGGCAGCAGCGAGCGCACGGTGGGCTGGTGGTTTTTGCTTGGGTCGGCACTGCTGGGCGGGCTAGGCACTCTGCTGCTGATCCGCTTGCTGCATCGGCGGACGCTACACAGCCAGCAACAAGTTTCTGAGCGAAAGCAGCTAGAAAGGCTGGCAGTAGAGCTACTGCGCGAACCACTGGAAAACGGCGACCTTCCTGCGTTGCTGAAACGCCATGTCCCCCAATTGTTCTCCAATGGCTGGGTAGAAATTCGGCTATTGCCAGATTCTGTATTGTTCGCCCAGGGCGAGGGGTGGATTCCGCTGGGTAATGAGCGATGGGTTGAGCTGTTAACTGATTTGGAGCGGGCGGTTGTGGTGCCCGGTTTGCCAGAGGCAGCGGCGTTGGGCTTTGGCAGCGCGGCACTCGTCGTGCCCATTCAGGGGGCGGATGCAGACAACATTGGGGGGATTTATCTGCTACGGCCGTCTGGTTTAGACGTGCGCGATTGGGCGGCGAACGGCCGTTCCCTGGCGGCACAAATCGGAGCAAATTTGCAGCAGGTGGCCCATCTAGACGCGGCCTTGGCAACCCAGGCAGAAGCGTATGAGAAGGAAATTTACGAGCAGGCGTACCAGGCGGAAGTGCAGGCCATGATGGCGGAATACGACAAGGTGTCGCAGGAGCTGGCCATTGCCAAAAAGGTGCAGGCCACGTTTTTGCCCCCCAAGGTGCCAGAGATAGCGGGTTGGCAATTGGCCGTGACGCTGGAACCAGCGCGGGAAATGTCTGGGGATTTTTACGATTTTATTGAGTTGCCAAACGGCCGTATCGGCCTCGTCATTGCGGATGTGGCAGACAAAGGGATGGGGTCTGCGCTGTACATGGCGCTCAGCCGCACGCTCATCCGCACCTTTGCACCCGATTTTGACACCGAGCCAGAGCAAGCGTTGTGCGCCGCCAATCGGCGCGTGCTCATGGACAGCACGAGCGACCTGTTTGTGACCGTTTTTTACGCCATTTTGGACCCAGCCAGCGGCTTGTTAACTTATTGCAACGCCGGACACAATCCCCCCTATTTGTATTCTGGCAACGGCGGCGGAATGCGGCAGCTCACTCGCACGGCCATTCCGGTTGGCATTTTGGAAGAGACGGTTTGGGAAAAGGGCACTATCCAGATGGAGCCAGGCGATTTGCTACTGATGTACACCGATGGCGTGACGGAAGCGGAGGATGAAGAAGAAGCGTTCTTTGGCGAGGCGCGGCTGCAGGCGGTGACAGAGGCGAATTTGGAGCGGTCGGTGGATATTATTGAGAGCAAGGTGGTAACGGCCGTTCTCGATTTCGTCGGAGACGCTCCCCAGTTTGACGACATCACCCTCATGCTGTTGGCACGGGAGCTGTAGCCACTCTAAACGATTTTTCCAAACTCTTGGCGGCTAATTCCCAACTCTCGGATGATGGCTCTTACTGTACCTGGTGCTAAATCTTTTCCACCCCAATCCGGTACCGAGGCAATTTGATTTGTCTCCAGGTTTATCCAAATCCGATGACTCCCTTTCCCCTGTCGTAATTCTCGACAGCCCAATTTTTTCAGTCGCTTAGCAACTTCACGGTAACGCATTAGGCCGAAACGAGGAGGTCAACAGTTTGCGGTCGATCTTTCAAGGCTGGACGTAAAACAGGGGGCAAGTTCATACCTAATTCCTGCCATGCTTCTCTTAAACTTGCCAATGCCTCTTGTACATTAACCTGAATTTCTTCGGGCGTTGTGCCTTCTGTAACCAGTCCAGGAATATCTGGGCTAGTTATAGTGAAAACACCGGACTCGTTTGGCTCTAAATAAAGACGAATTGAATAAATCGACATACTTTTGCTCCTCACATTTTGTGCCTTTTGCAATTCGGATTATAACATACTGCATGAATTTATTTTTAAACAATCCAGAACTGCTAGCCGTCGCGTACGGCTTGGCGTCTGCGGCCGTTTGGGGAGCGGGTGATTTTAGCGGCGGCTTTGCAGCCAAGCGAGGCAATGTGTATGCCGTTGTGCTGCTGTCGCAGGTGACGGGACTGGTGTGTCTGCTGACGCTGGCTCTGCTGCTGGAAGGGCCACTGCCTTCGGCACGTAACATGCTGTTTGGCGCGTTGGCTGGCCTGGCTGGCGTGATTGGTATTTTGTCATTGTACGCAGGGCTGGCACGGGGGCGGATGGGGGTGGTGGCCCCCACAACGGCCGTTCTCTCTGCATCAATTCCCGTGGTGGTGGGAATTGTTACAGAGGGGATTCCGCCGGGTTTGGTGCTGGTAGGCTTTGGTTTGGCGGTAACGGCCGTTTGGCTCCTTTCTGGTGGCGGCAAAGCCGATGGCATTCGCCGGGACGAACTTGGTTTGGCATTGCTAGCCGGGTTGGGCTTCTCCCTCTTCTTCGTTTTTATTGATCAGCTCAGTGCTGGCATTGTTTTTTGGCCATTGACGGCAGCGCGAGCTGCCTCCGTGCCGCTGCTGCTCATATTTCTACTGAGTCGGCAGTGGCAAGCGGCCCAATGGCAATTGCCCAACCGGGCCGTGCTGCCCATCGTCGCCCTCTCTGGCATTTTAGATAGTGGCGGCAACTACTTTTTTGCCCTGGCTACACAGTCAGGGAGGCTGGACATTGCGGCCGTTTTGTCTTCACTTTATCCAGCCTCCACCGTTTTGCTAGCTCGCCTCATCCTCAAAGAAAGGCTGGGGCCGCGCCAATGGCTTGGCGTGGGCATTGCGCTCGTTGCTCTGGTTTTGATTGCGATATAATTCTCACATGACAGAAAAACTGGAAGGACGGGTCATCAAAGCCATTAGCGGTTTTTACACCGTAGAAATTGAGGGACGGGAGCCAATTGTGGCCCAGATTGCCGGGCGGCTCAAGCAGGAATGGCATAGCAGCACCCTCGTCGCTGCCGGGGATTGGGTCACGATTTCTCTCAATCCCGACGGCACTGGCACGGTAGAAGCCGTGGCCGAGCGCACCTCGGTACTCTCGCGCAGCCGCCCCACGGCCGCGCCCACCCGCAAAATGGCCGCTGACCAAGAGCAGGTGCTGGTCGCCAACCTGGATCAGGTCATTTTTGTCTTTGCCGTAAAAAATCCCACCTCTAATCTGCGTAAGCTAGATCGCTTCTTGGTGGTGGCAGAAATGAACGAACTGCCCGCCGTCATTTGCCTCAACAAGATCGATCTGGACAAAAAGGGAAAGGTTCAGGCGCAATTCCAGCGGTATGCTGACATTGGCTACCCAGTTTTGCACACCAGCACCCAAACCGGCGAGGGCGTTGCCGAACTTAAGGAACTGCTGCACGGCAAGATTTCGGTGCTGGCTGGTTCGTCGGGCGTGGGCAAATCGAGCCTGCTCAACGAAATTCAGCCTGGCCTGGGGCTGAAGGTGAGCCACGTGAGCGGGGCCACAGGCAAGGGGATGCACACCACGCGCTTTGCGGAATTGTTTCCACTGGACGACGGCGGCTACGTGGCCGACACGCCCGGCATTCGCGGTTTGGCCTTGTTTGATTTGGAGCCATACGAATTGGATGCGTACTTCCGCGAGATTGCGCCGCTGGTTTCTGACTGCCAGTTTAGCGATTGCAGCCATCGGCATGAGCCGGGGTGTGCGGTGTTGGCAGCAGTAAAAGACGGCCGTATCCACCCCGCCCGCTATGACAGTTACCTCCGCCTCCGCGAAGAACACGAAACGTTAGACGAAGAAAATTATTAGCCTCCGCAGGACTGGCAATCCTGTAGGTATCGTTTCTCATCTCTAAACAGGTGAGGACTGCCAGTCCTTTATCAACCGATCGGTTGATACGGCCGTATCCATTCCACTGACTGCACAATCCACCAAATGCAACCCACAATTCCATCGCCTGATGGGTTACTTTCGCCTGCCTACCCAGTAAGATTTAAGCATATTCGGCAACAACTTAAGTTCAACAAGGAGTGGAATCGTGAATAACCAAGAATTAAAAAATAAAGCAAAGGGACAAAACAACAACACGATCATGGCTGTTATTTTTATCGTCATTGGTGCAGTTTTGATGGTCGCCAACGTTACAGATTTCTCGTTCCAGAACTGGTGGGCACTGTTTATGCTCATCCCGCTGGCAGGGTTTGCACAGAACATCTATAGCGACTATCGGGCAAACGGCCGTCTCACTTCCGCCAGCACAGGAGCCATCATCACCAGCCTGGCCATCCTCCTCGCTGCCTCAATCTTCCTATTTGAAGCCATCACCTGGGGTATGATCTGGCCTGTTGGTCTTATTTTTGCCGGTCTGTCCATGTTTCTGGGCAGCCGTTCCTAAGTGCTTTGTAAACAAAGTATATTTAGAAATATAAGGCGTTAACAAATTACTGAACGTTAACAATTGGATAAAGTCGCTTCAGTTTAATGCGAGCATCAGTGCAAGTAAATTGCCAATCAACACCCACTTGGCGTTTATTGCGTTGTGTTTCCCAAGCTGCTACTTGGTTGCGAACTTCGTCAATATCCACCTTCCGTCGCTTCAATGCCTGACGACGTAAAACAGATAATTCACATTCAGCAATATTGAGCCAACTGCCATGCTCTGGTGTGTAATGCCATTCAAGTTTGTCCGCAATCCGGCGTGCTTCTGCTGGTTCATACCGTTCATATAAAGAAGCGATATGGTGAATGTTCAAGTTATCCACAACCAAGACAATCGTCTCTGCATCAGGATAAACCTCGTCGACTAATGATTTCAACACCTGTGCAAATTCAATCTTGCGGCGTTGTGGATAAATCCATGTTTTGCGAAATCCGGCTAATGGTTCGACGGCCAGAAAAAGGGAACACTTCCCATGTCGTTGGTACTCATAGTCTTCTCGAACGGGTTGTCCTGGTTGCAGCGGAATTTCACCTCTTGGTGTTGACCGCAACGCTTTTTGAATTTCATCCAGGCAAACCATCGGCCGTTTCGGGTCGTAGGGTCGTTCATAAACGGAGAGGACATCTTCCATTTTGGCGACAAAGCGTGCCCCAGGTTTGGGCAGACACCACGATTTTACTTGCCAAGGCTTGAGTTCATTTTTTTTAGCTTATTTCCTATGGCGGTGTGACTAATCTCATCAACCACCTCTAGTTTTACCAGCCCATCAGCCAATAATCTCAGTGTCCACCGGTCATACCCCTCTGGTGGTTCGCTGCATGTCAAGGCAATCAGTTGTGCTTCTACATCTCCAGTCATTTTTGTCACCGGCCGCCCTGATCGTGGTTGGTCGTACAACGCTCTGTCCACACCACTTTCAAAGTAACGTCGTTTGATTTGGCTGACAGTAACATTGGATAGCATGGTTGCTTCTGCGACTTGAGCCAAGGTTCTCTTCTCCCCTTCGCTGCGGTTGAGTAGAAGCAACACCCTTGCCCGACTGATCACCCTTGCTTTGTGTTCACCCGACTTTATCAATTGTTCAAGTTCAGTTTTTTCATTTTGTGGAAGTTTTATATGTTTTGCCATTCCACAAGTTTATTCGATAACTATGTTTACTAACAAATTTGCTTTACAGAGCACTAAGTAACTGAGTAATCCCAGAAGTTCAACTTTTTGAAAAAGTTGAACTTCTCTTTTGCATAGAGGTTTAACATGAACGTTATTGAAGTACAAAACTTACGCAAAGAATATGGCAGCACCATCGCCGTAGACAACATCTCCTTTAATGTGGCGCAAGGCGAAATCTTTTGCATTGTGGGGCCAAACGGTGCAGGCAAAAGCACCACCGTCGAATCGATCATGGGGCTGCGCCAGCCAGATAGCGGCCGTATCCGCGTTCTCGGTTTAGACCCACAAAAACAAGAGCATGAGCTACGCCAGCGCATTGGCATTCAGCTACAGCAAGCCGCCTTACCGGAGCGGCTCAAGGTGTGGGAAGCCCTCAATTTATACAGTGCCTTCTACGACAAAACCGTCTCTTGGGAAAAACTGCTAGAAGATTGGGGCCTCACCGAAAAGCGCACAACCAACTTCAAGAATCTATCTGGTGGGCAAAAGCAGCGGCTCTTTATTGCCCTGGCCTTGCTAAATGACCCCGAACTCGTCTTTTTGGATGAGCTGACCACCGGACTAGACCCGCAGGCCCGTCGCGCCACCTGGGATGCCGTTCGCGCCATTCGTGACCAGGGCAAAACGGTGGTGCTGGTAACACACTTCATGGACGAGGCGGAAGAGTTAGCCGACCGCATTGCCATCATCGACCAAGGCAATGTTGTCGCATTGGATACACCCAGCGCACTTATTCAAAGTTTGAACGCAGACACCCGCGTCCGCTTCACCAACTACAACGGGTATGATCCGCAGCAGCTACGCATCGTTACAGGCGTCACGGATGTGGAGCAGCGGGGTAAGCAGGTGATTGTGCAGGGCAACGGTGCGTTGCTGGCGCACGTCGCCACCGCCCTGGCGGAGCATGACATCACGCCCACTGACCTGCGCGTGGAGCAGGCCGATCTGGAAGATGTATTTTTGGCCCTCACTGGCCGCAGTATCAGAAATTGAGCGAGTAGCTAGTTTGTTAGTGGCTAGTTGCTTCTGTAATTGACTAGCCACTAACCACCAGCCACTATTGCCACTAACCATTATTAACGAGGAAACCTAATGAACGCTTTACGAAAAATGACCTGGGTTGAATTTAAGCTGGCTTTGCGTGAGCCAATTGCCACCTTTTTTACGCTGGTTTTTCCAGTTTTGATTTTATTCCTGTTTGGCAGCATTTATGGCAACGAGCCGTCTGAATTTTTGGGCGGGCGGGGCAACGTAGATAACTCGGTGCCTGGCTACATTGCCATGGTAATTGCCACCACGGGCATGATGAGCCTGCCCATTGGCTTGGCCACTTACCGCGAATTGGGCGTACTGCGCCGCTACCGAGCCACGCCACTGCGTCCGCAAACATTGCTAGGGGCACGTATTATCGTCCACACAGTTATTTCTGTAATTGGGTCTGCTATTTTAATCACTGCTGGCGTACTGATATACGATATGGTGCTGCCAGTGAACGTTCCGGCCGTCATTCTGGCTTTTTTGCTGGGCAATGTGGGCTTTTTGGCGGTTGGCTTTTTGCTCGCCAGCGTGCTGCCGAATGCGAATACGGCAACGGCCGTTGGCATGGCCGTGCTGTATCCAATGTTATTCTTGTCCGGGGCTGGCCTGCCCCGCGAAATTTTGCCCGACAATTTGGTGAAGTTTGGCAACTTCCTGCCGCTTACGCATGTGGTGGATTTGCTGAAGGACGTTTGGTACAGCAACACCTGGAACATCACACCGATTGCCGTCATTGTAGGGATGACTTTGTTGGCTGGTGCGCTGTCTGTACGCACTTTCCGCTGGGAGTAGTTGATAGGTGACAGGCACTTTGAAAGTGCCTGTCACCTCCGCAAACGGTATTAGGTTATAATGATGCACACCATGACCCAAGAAACGGCCGTTGCCACCCCCGCACCTCCCCACAGCCACCGCCTTAAAACTTGGCTGGCCGAACTGCGCGATGTGAAGTGGCCCTGGGTTACCTTTCCTGGGCTGGCTATTGTTCTCATCAACGTGGTGGTCATTGGCACTATCATTTCTATCTACGCGTCGATTGTTTCCATAGACCTGCAATCCCCCGAACAGACCGCCGAAGCAGTGAGCAGCGGAGCCGTCGTTATTGGCACCTACGCCTCCCCGGTATCCCAATTTTTCATTACGATTCTTATTTCATTTTGGGTGTGCAAGCGACAAGGAACGGCCGTTTTTTGGTATGGGCTGCTTATCGGCATTGTCAGCGGCATTGCCACTGCCTTCCAGGTAGCTCTATTTGCTGGTGTCCCGCTGCACTTTCTCTTTGATTTTACGCTTCTCACCTTTTTGCCTGTGCCCATGCTGGCAGGTTGGCTTGGCGCACGGCGCAGCCAGAAGGTGCTGGCTGGGCAGCAGCGTCTTTACCTCACCAGCCAGGCCATCGCCCAAGCTCCAACCCCTAATGCGATTGTAAATGCCATCGGTACGCATTTGGCCACCGCCAACGTGAACCAAATTGGTTTGTGGGAGATTTTGCTGCAAGGGGACGGCGGTCGCCCAACGGCCGTATCCCTCCTCGCCGCCTGGACCGCCAAACAAGATGAAAGCTGGCAGCCGGGCTTGCAGCTTACCGCCGACACCACCCATTCACTCACCCGCCTTTCACCAGAATCCAGCCTGCAAATCAAAGCGATTGAGCTACCGGACACCGAAAAGCGAAGCTGGGAAGCGTTGGGCGCGCGCTCTGCCCTGCTCATTCCCCTGGTAACGCCCACGGGAAGCTGGGTTGGCCTGCTCACCGTCACCTCCCCTGCCAGCGGTGGCCTTTCGCGCAGCAGCGAGCAGGATTTTGTGACCATTGCCGCGCAAGTGGCGCTGGTTTTGGATAATTTACGCTTGGTGGCTCAGGCAAAGGAAACGGCCGTGCTGCGCGAACGTCAGCGCATGGCGCGAGAAATCCACGACACGCTGGCGCAAGGCTTTACCAGCATTGTGATGCACCTGGAAGCGGCCGAACAAGCCCTGCCCGACGACCCTAACACCCTCACCCGCCACATCACCCAGGCCAAAAGCACGGCCCGAGACAACCTGACCCAAGCCCGCCGCGTGGTGGAAGATTTGCGCCCGGAAGTGCTGGAAAGTGCGCCGCTGTTCCAAGCCATCGAGCGGGTTGTAGAGCGATGGGCGCAGCATAGCGGCATTCTCGCCACGTTTAAGATGACGGGGCAGGTACAGCCGCTGCACCCGGAGGTGGAAGTGACGCTGTTACGCGCCACGCAGGAAGCGTTGGCCAACGTGCGCAAACATGCCCAGGCCAGCGAGACGCAGGTAACGCTCTCATATCTGGGGGACGTGGTCATTTTGGATGTGCAGGACGATGGTCGCGGGTTTGCGGCGGAAAATGGACAGGCTGGAACGGCAGCCTCGGCTCACTCAGGACAGGCCGTGTCCGGCGGGTTTGGTTTGGTAGCCATGCGGCAGCGCATAGATGAACTGGCGGGCGAGTTGGTGATTGAATCTGACCCGGCCGAAGGCACCACGCTGATGGTTAGCATCCCCACAGGAGCGCAGCCGCAATGAGTCAAGAGAAATTAGCAACCCAACCGATGAGCGATAGGGAATTATGGATTCGTTCTGTTTGGCTATGGTCAACGGTTTTTGTCCTGTCCTTTGTGGCGGCTTTTAGCGTCTATTTTTTCGAGAACGGCCGTACCGAGGAACTGCCCCTGGTTATCGCCCTGACGCTTGGCGTAATTGGCTGGCATTTGGGCGCGATGTGGCGCTTTGGCCGCCAACTAAATTTCCGCGAAGACCTACGATTAACCATACCATATACTGTCGGGCAGGTTCTGTTTTGGATAGCCCTGGTTCAGGTCGATGAGGCGTTTTATTTTGGTTTAGCGGGGGTGTTTAGCCAACTGTTCTTTACGCTGCCTATGCTCTTTGCAGCGATTTTTTCAATTGTAGTAGCCATACTCATTGTGCTGTTGCAAACGGTCTTGGATGGGCAGCCATTCTCCTGGACGCTGATGCTGTTTTATACCATTCCCACAGGCATTGGCATTGGCATGGGTGTCTGGCTCAATGCCATCATGCGCCAAAGCCAGGATCGCAAACAGTTGGCCGAAGAATTGCAGGCAACACGCAATGAATTGGCACAATCTGAGCGTCTTGCTGGGGTATTGGCCGAGCGGCAGCGGCTGGCCCACGAAATTCACGACACGTTGGCGCAGGGCTTTATTAGCATCATCATGAATTTGGAAACGGCCGAACAAGCCCTGACCGACCCCAACAGCAACGCTGCCCGCCAAATTCAGCACGCCAAAGAAACCGCCCGCCATAATTTGCAGCAAGCCCGCCGTGTCGTCGCTGATCTGCGCCCCGAATCATTAGAAAACAATTCCTTGCCTGCGGCCATCGAACGCACCGTGCAGCGGTGGAGCCAACGCCACAGCATTGCCGCCACCATGCAAACCACCGGCACGCCGCTGCCACTGCACCCCGACGTAGACGTGACGCTGCTGCGGGCCACGCAGGAAGCATTAGCCAATATTCACAAACACGCTCAGGCACAGCAAGTCAGCGTCACGCTCTCTTACATGGGGGATTCAGTGCTGCTAGACGTGCAGGATGACGGCGTGGGGCTGAACGGCGCGAAGCCATCCCCGTTTGGCGGTGGCTTTGGGCTGCAAGCGATGCGCGAACGCGCCGCCCAGTTTGGCGGTGAGCTGCTGCTGGAAAGCGACCCAGACGGCGGGACGACGGTGGTAGTGAAAATACCAATTGAAGGAGATTAGAGATTAGAGATTGGAGACTGAACAATCTCTAATCTCCAGTCTCCAATCTCCCTGTGACGGGAGAATTATGGACACAATACGCTTAATTTTGGTAGATGATCACCCCGTTGTGCGGGAAGGGCTGGCGGGGATGCTGGCTGGGCAAGCCGATTTTGATGTGATAGCCACCGCTACCGATGGAGCAGAAGCGGTGCGGCTGGATGCCCAATACCAGCCAGACGTGATCTTGATGGATTTGCGGATGCCGGGCATGGATGGGGTGACGGCCATTGGGGAGATTAAAGGGAAACGGCCGTCTGCCAACATCCTCGTCCTCACCACCTACGATAGCGACGCCGATATATTACGCGCCATCGAAGCGGGGGCCACCGGCTACCTGCTTAAAGACACCCCCCGCGAAGAGCTGTACCGCGCCATTCGCGCCGCTGCCAACGGTGAATCCGTGCTGGCTCCCGCCGTTGCCGCCCGCCTCATGACCCGCATGCGCGCCCCCGCCGAAGAAAACCTGAGCGCCCGCGAGATTGAAGTGCTGCAACTGGTCGCCAAAGGGGCTAGCAACCGGGAAATTGGGAAGAGTTTGCACATCAGCACCGCCACCGTCAAGACCCACCTCATTCACATCTTCAATAAGCTGGGGGTAGCTGATCGGACAGCGGCCGTAACCGTTGCCCTAGAACGGCAAATCATCACCCTCAACCGTTAATTTTTGGTAACCAATCCCCACATTTTTGCGTAAAGCTGCCATAAAATATGATATGATCGGCACTGCATCTAGCCATAAGCAGCAACCTCCCGGAGGTTTAAACCACCGGGAGGTTATCGAAGGGAAAACATGACGAATTGGGCCATTGAAACGCGGGGGCTGACCCGCCATTTTGATAAAAAAGTAGCGGTAGATAATCTTGATCTGACAGTAAACACGGGGGAGTTTTTTGGCTTTTTGGGGCCAAATGGGGCGGGTAAAAGCACCACCATCAACATGCTGGTGGGTTTGCTGCGCCCCACCAGCGGCACGGCGCTTATTGACGGCATTGATATGTGGGAAGACCCTTTGGCGGCTAAAGCGCGCATCGGCGTTTTGCCGGAGGGAATGCAGCTTTACCAGCGGCTGACGGCGCGGGAGTACGTGCGCTTCTCTGGCACGATGTATGGCGTACCCAAAGGCGAAGTGGAGCAGCGCACCGACGAACTGCTAGACCTGCTCACCCTTACCGATGACGCCAACAAACTGATTGTGGATTATTCGCACGGGATGCGGAAGAAGACGGCACTGGCGGCGGCGATTATCCACGCACCCCGTGTTCTCTTTTTGGACGAACCGTTTGAGGGGATTGACGCGATTTCCGGCCGGATCATTCGGGATGTGCTGGGGCGGCTGCGCGAGCATGGCACCACTATCTTTTTCTCGTCGCACATTTTGGAAGTGGTGGAGCGGTTGTGTACGCGAGTGGCGGTGATTGATGACGGCCGTCTGGTCGCTCAGGGCAGCATGGCCGAGTTACGCCACCAGGCTGAAACCGGGGATGAAACGACGCTGGAAGAGATTTTCTTGCGTGCTGTGGGTGCCTCCAGCGATTTGCACGCCGAAGGTAGGTTGTCATGGCTGCGCTAGGCGAACCCACCCCCGCCCGCTCACAGGTAGGCACGCTGTTCCGCATTCGGGGCAAGCTGACGGTGCGCCAATTTTCCCGCGAGCGAGGGCGCATCATTGGCGCAATTTTGGTCATCCTGATATTTGGCCCGATGATTATTGCCGCGGCTGTGGGTTCAGCTATTGGCTACCGAAATTTGGAAGGGCAATGGCCGACGGCTCTGTTTGGCGGTATCATGGTGGCCCTCTGGCTGCTGTGGCTTGGCTTCCCCATCGTAGCCACATCTATCAACGAAAGTGCCGACATCACCCGGCTGCTCGTCTTCCCCATCTCCCGGCGCGACCTCATTTTGAGCACGCTGCTAGGCACGCTGTTTGATTACCCTACCTACTTGATGCTGCCACTATTTGTAGCGGCGTTCATTGGATTCGGGTTTACGATTGCGTTTCCGGTGGTCATTTTGGCGATTTTGCTGTGCTATGGACATATGGTAATTATTGGGCAATTCATCTCGGTGGCGATTGGCGGCATTTTGCAGAGCCGCCGCTTTCGGGATATTGCCATCGTTTTAGCTTCTCTTTTAGGTCTCCCTTGTTACTTCATCAACGTGACTTTCCAAAGCGGCATGGAGCGGTTTATGGATTCGCTTTCGCCAGGTCAGGAGGAGGCGTTTGCTGAATCATTTGCTACGTTTCAGCCGCTGAACATTTTGCAATGGTTTCCCACAGGTGCGCCAGCGCGGGCGGTTGAGCAGGCGTTGGCCGGTTCTTGGGGAACGGCCGTCCTCTGGTTGCTTTATTCGGCCGTCATATTGGCGGCACTTACCTGGGTCTGGTCTCAGTTGCTCAATCGGCTAGCTACTGGCGGCGGCTTCCTCATCGGCGGACGGCCGCAGGCAGAAAAAGAGAAGCCAGCGGCGCAAAAAACAAATCGTGGCTCCATTTTAGACGTGCTGCCGCATGATTTGGCGGTGTTGGTAGGCAAGGAGACACGCTCCGTGTGGCGCGTGCCGCAGCGGCGCGTGGGCTTGCTGCAAGGCGTGCTGGTGCCATTTTTTATGATGGGGCCATTCCTGTTTTCTGGGGGCAACGTTTCGGGGGGTCTATCGGCCATTCCTAGCTGGTTTGCATTGACGATGCCAATTTACGCTCTCTTTTTGAGCTGGGTCAACTCGCAAAATATGTTGGCTTGGGAAGGTCGCGGCTTGCCATCGCTATTGTTAACGCCTCACCCACGCTGGCGTCTCTTTTTGGCGAAAGGAATTGTCTTCTTTTTCCTAAGTGGCATACCGTATTTAATTGTGTCTGGCCTGGTCGCCATTTTCGTTGGCGGCTGGGTTTCTAGCGTGGCCATCCCTGTCGGTTTGGGAATGGTTTTGGCAGCGATTTCAGTAACGGCCGTTACCTCTGTCCTCTTCCCCATTCCCATCAATCTGGAAGCCAAACGTACCCGAGGCGCGTTCCAATCTGGTGGCAATTTCAAAACAGGCTGCGCCTCCATTACCATTATCCCGATCGGCATCGCGGTTGTAAATTTGCCGGCTGGGGCTTTGCTGGGGCTGGCTTTCTACTTCGACTTACCCTGGCTGGGTGGCGTGGCGGCACTGGTGAGCCTTGTTTTGGGGGCTGCCTTGCTGTACGGCGGCTGTCATTTGGCTGGTAATCTGCTGATGGAACGAGAGCCGGAGCTAGTAGCAACGATGAAACTTCCGGAAGAGTAGAAATAGTAGCTGGCGGCTAGCACCAAACCAGCCACCAGCTACTAGCTCACAACATCGACAATTCCCCCCGCTTTACACTATAATGCAGCCACTTTTTTTCATCTATGTAAAAGCGGGAAAGTTTTTGAAAATGAGAAAAGCCATTTCTCCCGCTTTTACTTGAGCAAATCACAACAAAGAAGGGTCTCTTATATTAAAAACCTTCTTGTGATTTGCTTAACCTGCGGAGAGTTTCATGCCCAAAAAGAAAGCAACGGCCGTTTCCCCCCTTACCCCCGATCAATTACGCCTCACCTGCCCCACAAAAAGGTTCACCTTTGCCAACACAGCCGAGCTAGAAGCTGAAACCCAAATCATTGGTCAGCCACGCGGCACACAGTCCATTGCCTTTGGTATCGGCATTGGTAGCCACGGCTACAACATCTATGCCCTCGGCGCACATGGCACCGGGCGTGCCACCGCTATCGAGCATTTTTTGCAGCAGCAAACCCGCAACACCCCCGTCCCCAGCGACTGGATTTATGTACACAACTTTGCCGTGCCGCACCAACCACGTGCCATTGAGTTACTCCCTGGGCAGGGTGCCAAATTCAAGGCGCGCATGTCGCGGCTCATTGCCGATTTACGCCAGGATTTACCTCAGGCATTTGACACCGACTCTTACCGCGAAACGATTAACCGTATGAAAACGGAGTTCGAGCAGCAGCGTGGGGCGTTGTTGCAAACAATCCAACAAAAAGCCGCCGCCAGCAACTTTGGCCTGATGCAAACGGCCTCCGGCTTTGCCATTGTGCCCGTCCAGGACGGGCAGCAGATGAGTCCAGAGCAAATGCAGCAGATGCCCATCGAGACGCGGCAGGCAATGGAGCAAGAGGCACAAAAGCTATCGGCTGAGTTGGAGGAAGTGGTCTACCAAATCCACCAGATGGAGCTGGATGCACGGCAAAAGATGAAGCAGATTGACCGAGACGTGGCGCAAACGGCCGTTCAGCACCATTTTGAAGCACTAAAAAACGACTACGCTCAGGTAGACGAAATGTGCGTTTACCTGGATGAAGTTGAGGCAGACGTGCTAAACCAGATCGACGATTTCACATCGCCAGTAGACAGCCCTGAGGCGATTGATTTAAGCCGGTACGAAGTGAATTTGCTGGTCAACAATGCCGAGACAAAAAGTGCACCTGTGATTGTAGAAACCAACCCCACCTACAGCAATCTGTTTGGACGACTGGAATATGAAATGCGGAACGGACTGCTAACGACCCATTTTACCAACATTAAATGTGGCAGCCTGCATTGGGCCAACGGCGGCTATCTTATCCTCAACGCCCACGATTTGTTCAAATATCCGGATGCGTGGGAGGCGTTAAAACGGGCCATCAAGTCTGAGGAAATCTCGGTGCGGCCTGCTGTCATGATGAGTGGCGGCCAGGTGATGGCCAAGACGCTAGACCCGGAACCAATTCCCTTGCAGGTAAAAATCATCATGACGGGCAGCGTGGGGCTGTATTATTTGCTATTTGAGCAGGACGAGGATTTCCGCAGCCTGTTTAAGGTGCGGGCCGACTTTGATTCGACAATGCCGCGTGATGAAGCAGCGGAACAGGCGTATGCCAACTTTATTGCCAACCGCTGCCACCAGGAAAAACTGCTTCATTTTGATGCAACGGCCGTTGCCAAAGTGGTTGAGTTTGGGTCTCGCATCGCCGAAGATCAGCGTAAGTTGAGCACCGTGTTTGGCATGGTGGCGGATTTGGTGCGGGAAGCAAGCTATTGGGCCGGGGCAAACGGCCGTACCCTCGTTACCGCCCAAGATGTGCAAGAAGCGTTGGCGGAGCGCACCAAACGGGCCAATCAGCTCGAAGAGTTAATGTTTGAGCGGTTCCTGGACGGTACTGTTTTTATTGCCACAGATGGCGGCGTGGTGGGGCAAGTCAACGGCCTGTCCGTGCTGGATACCGGGGATTACTCCTTCGGCTTGCCGGGGCGCATCACCGCCCGCACCTTCATGGGGGATGATGGCATTATTCACATTGAGCGAGAAACCGAGATGTCTGGCCCCATTCATGAGAAGGGGGTGCTGACGCTCAACGGCTACCTGGGCGGCACCTATGCTCAGCATCAGCCACTGTCGCTCACGGCCAGCCTAACATTTGAGCAAAATTACAGTGGCGTGGATGGCGACAGTGCCTCTTCCACCGAACTGTATGCGTTGCTCTCCAGCCTCAGCGAAATTCCCATCAAGCAGTCGCTGGCGGTTACGGGTTCAGTGAACCAGCGGGGCGAAATTCAGCCCATCGGTGGCGTGAATGAGAAGATTGAGGGCTGGTTCCGGCTGTGCGCAGCGCGCGGCCTAACGGGGGAGCAAGGCGTGTTGATTCCGGCCAGCAACGTGGAGAATTTGATGCTGCATGAAGCGGTGGTAACGGCCGTAACCGAAGGCAACTTCCATATCTGGCCCATTCAAACGCTAGACGAAGGCATCGAACTGCTGATGGGCTTGCCCGCCGGAATACGCCAGAAAGATGGCAGTTATCCTGAAGGCACCATTCACCACGCCGTACAAGCCCGTCTACTCGAACTGGCTGAAGAACTCAACAACTTCGGCGAAGACGACGATGGTGACGATTCTTAATTCGCTAAAAAATGAATCGAAATTAGCAAAACACCCTCAATTGCGTGGTCAATTGAGGGTGTTTTGCCTATTCAAGAGATACGCTTTTTGAGGATTTTAGGGGCAAGATACATTAGGGTTCCAATCTTCAAACATGCCAGCCGGATTATGTTTCCACGCCCAGGCATGTAAAATATAAACGCCCAGTGACTCGTTGAGGTGAAAATGATGCCCCAGTAGTTGAGGTGGCTCACTGTGCCCAGCGGCATCCCACTCGGCAGCAGGAACGATATATTCAACAGCACCTAATTGGAGACGGCCGTTACGACCAGTCGAGTAAACCATTGCTTCAGGACGTAGAAAATCCACATCCAAATCCAGCATATCCACGTTGATGTAATGGTAGCCCATCGCCCCCACGCCAGGGTTCTCAAAGCAGTGATCTAACCCAGGCACAAGATCATATCCGGCCGCTTGAGCTGTGGGGATATGGCGGAACCGGGCGGTAACGGCACGTAATCGCTGAATGGGGTTACGGCCGTCTGCCAAAACCAGCTGCGCGGTGAGCAATAAAAGGGTCACAATTGCCCCAGTTAAGATTAATTTTTTGCGCTTCATAAACACCTCCAGGGTTGTTTAGGTACGTGATTGTCTAAATTACATATGGAAGTAAGGGTCAAGCACCCGTACTTCGGTGATGCGATCAACTGGCAGGCCGCTGCGGTCAGCTGCGCTACGAATGGCTTCGGGGGATGGTCCATCATAGATGCAAAATGTTTTCTGCTTATCGTCGGTAACGTAGGAATGGATCCAAGTTACGCCGTCTGTGGCGTTGTTGCCAACCACTGTTTGGCAAACCTGGGCTCCTTCCGCATTGGCGGGGAGGGCAAGGCCATCGGAAAAGGTGCGTTCAACAAGGTATCTGGGCATTGGTTTATTCTCCTAATTTGGGCGGTTTTTTCTGGCCAATTGGCTATTAAGGCCATCATAAATGATCGCCGGAGAGGAGACATCGGTGCATTCACCTAGATTGAGGATGGGGGATACCTATGTTGGGGGCGGCGGGGCTACTCAGCAAAAAGATTGTGCTGGCGCACAATGGCGGCCGCTGCCATTCGTGACTCAACTGCCAGCTTGCCAAGAATGGCTGAGACATGATGCTCCACGGTACGCGGTGAAATTGTTAGCCGTTGAGCAATCATCGTGTTGCTTAATCCCTCGGCCAACAGTTCCAAAACGTCCATTTCCCGGCTGGTTAGGCCAAAAGGATTTTCTCGCGTGGTAGGGCGTGGCCCTCGCGGGATGCCCCGTACGCCAGCTGCCTGCAATTTCTGCCGCAGCTTATCGGCTGCGGGTGCAGCTCCTAGCTGCTCAAAGATTTCTAAAGCCGCAAACTGGGATGCCTCGTCGCCATCGGCCAGAGCCGCGGCCTGTTCATAGGGGCAGCCTCGCTCTTTCCAGTTGGCAGCGGCGGCTTGCCACTCGCCAGTAATTTGTTGAGCAAAGGGAACGGCCGTCCACGAGGGTAAGGTTACAGATTGACCTGCCCGCCAGAGCCAAAAGGCCAGCTCGCCGGTAAACCACGGATGCTTTTTGTCTACAGCCAGCCTGTAAGCGGCTTCGGCCTCTGCCTGGGCGTGCTGTGGTTTTGATGCCAGCCAGGCAGCTTCGGCGCGGGCAATGCGCACGGGGGCAATACGCTGCAAGGTTTGTGTTTTGTCCGCTAACGACAATGCTTCATCCAGTGCCTCCCAAATACCGGGGTCGCCACGCCGGGTGCGTAAACGTCCCAGTGCAAGCAGTGCCATAATTTGGGTGGTGGCAGAAACGCCGGGGGTTTGCAGAACGGCCGTTGCTAAATCAGCCGCTTCATCCCACTGACCTAAATAAAGTTTGGTTAAAGCCCGCCAGGCCGTCATGTAAAGCCAGGCCCCATCCTGCTCCCGCTCCAACGCATAGGCAACGCCTTGAGCCAGGTAACGATCTGCCCGATGAATTTGGTACAGTTCACCAGAGCCAGAACCCAAGTTGGTAAACGCATTGGCCACATACATGGGCATGTTGTTCGCTTGGGCAATAGCCAGGCTTTTTTCCAGGTAGCGGCACCCTTCTTCATAATCGGAAAGGAGTAAAGCGGAACCGATGGTGTTGTAAACGGCTGCTAACGTTTCGGTGTCGTTAAATTGCTCAGCCAGTGCCACTGCCTTCTCTGCCCAGATGAGTGCCTCGGCCATATCACGGTGCAGCATACGCAGCCCGGCTTGGGTGCGGTAGGCATGTCCCAGCTCCCGGCTCGGTGGCAGTCCTTCCAGCAGCTCAATAGCCTCCCGACTGGTTTGTTCGGCAACGGCCGTTTTCCCTACTCGAAAATACACAACCACCAAAAGGCTCAAGTTGTGGCCTACCTTCAGTTGATTGCCCACTTCCTGCCAGATAGCGATAGCATCCTGACGGGCAGCAATGCAGTCTGGCACTCGCTCTACAATATTGCACGCTAGGGCATATGCTTCCAGCAAAGCAGCTCGTTCAGTAACCGGCAGATGATCAGCATAGTGTAGGGCACGGCCGTATTGTGCGGCTGCTTCACGATGCGCCTCAGCAGCGCGCGCTTGTTCTGCAGCCAAGGGGGCATATTTAAGCACCGCCTCAAAATCGTTGGCGGCGTGGGCATGATGTGCCAGCCGTGCCAGGTGTTGCTGATGCAGTGGCGTGGCCTGCATGGCAGCCAGCACCTGTTGGTGAAGCAGCAGTTTTCGTGGTGGGGAAATGGCTTCTAGCACCGCTTGGCGAGTTAGCTCATGGCGGAAGGCTAACGCTTCACCATCTGTGCGGAGCATCCCGGTCGCAATACATTCCTCTGCTGCTGCCGCCTTATCGTCAGCCACTTGAGCCAGCAGTCCGGGCTCAACGCGCGCGCCAATGATGGCTGCCGCCTCTAACGTGGCTCGGCCAGCGGGAGACAAGCGTGCGGCACGCGCCATAATTGCATCGCGCACCGTTGTTGGAATGGTTTCACCTTCGTTGGCTAACAGTTCGGTAACGAAAAAGGGATTGCCCTTTGTTTGCTGGTGCAGAGCGGCAATGTCTACTTCCTTAGCCTTGGCTAACTGCTGGACACCGATTATAGACAACGGCCGTAGCGGAATACGACGCAAAATTTTTGACGTGGCCAAATCGCCCAAAACAATGCGTAAAGGATGGTGTGGCTCAAGTTCATCATCACGATAGGTAATGATCATGAGCGTGGGCGTGGCGCGGATGCGTCTGCCCAGAAATTTGATTAGGTCTAGGGTGGCTTCATCTGCCCAATGCACATCTTCTATGATAACAAGGGAAGACTGTTTGCTGTTTTCCAACGTGCTCAAAAAAGTTCGGGCGATAGCTAACCACTCTGCTCCCTGTTGTAGCAGGCTGAGCAGTTCAGGCCACGCTTTGTGGGCCATATCGTAGATGGGGTCAAGGGGACGTGGGGTGAAAAGAGAATCGCAAGCACCCCAATATTGCTGGGCAGATTTCGGGCACTTGGCGGCAAATTGTTCAACGAGGGATGTCTTGCCAATACCTGCTTCACCACTTACCAAGGCGATACGGCCGTTTCCAGCCGTTGCCTCAGCCAAAACAGTCTGTAAAGCCTGTAAAGATGCCTCGCGCTCCAGAAGTTCCATCTTATGAGATTAAGCCAGCAACTCAGTGCGCCAAAAAATCGGCAAAGACAGATAAAACATAATCAATCATCTTTGGGGTTATGCGTGGGTAAACGCCAATCCAGAAGGTTTGGTTCATCACGATGTCTGTGTTGGTTAATTCTCCCACAACACGGTAGTTGACGTTTTGGTAGGCGGGCTGGCGCGTAATGTTGCCGCTAAAAAGCAGCCGGGTGGCCACCCGATTGGCCTCTAAAAATTGCACCAGTTCATTCCGCCCGAAGGGAGCCTCCGGCCGCACGGTGAGTAAAAAGCCAAACCAGCTTGGGTCGCTGTTGGGAGTGGCCTGCGGCAAGATGAAAAATTCCTCGTACTGTTTGAGGCCATCATACAAAAGCTGCCAGTTGCGCTTGCGGACTTCAATGAAGCTGGGCAGCTTCTCCAGTTGGGCCACGCCAACGGCCGCTTGCATGTCGGTCATCTTCAGGTTGTAGCCAATGTGGGAGTAGATGTATTTGTGGTCGTATCCTTCGGGCAGATCACCTAGCTGCCAATCGAACCGTTTGCCACAGGTGTTGGCCACGCCGGGGGCACACCAGCAGTCGCGCCCCCAGTCTCGGAAGGATTCCACCAGCTTTTTAAGCTGCGGCCGATTGGTAAGCACGCAGCCCCCTTCACCCATGGTGATGTGGTGCGCGGGGTAAAAGCTAACGCTGGCCAGATGCCCAAAGGAGCCGGTGAAGCGGCCGTTATATGTCGAACCGACCGCATCACAATTATCTTCAATAAGCCACAGGTTGTGTTTGTTTGCAACCTCAACAACGGCATCTAAATCGAATGGATTGCCTAACGTGTGGGCGATCATGATCGCTTTGGTGCGCGGGGAAACGGCCGTTTCCAGCAAACTTACATCCACATTGTACGTCCCCAACTCAATGTCCAGAAAAACAGGCGTGAGCTGATTTTGTACAATTGGGTTTACCGTGGTGGGAAAGCCAGCCGCGACTGTAACCACCTCATCTCCCGGCAAAAGGCAGCGGTCAGCCAGTTTAGGCGAAGTTAATGCAGAGAGAGCAAGCAAATTGGCCGAGGAGCCAGAGTTACACAAAATTGCGTGACGCACGTTCATCCAGCGGGCAAATTCCTGCTCAAACTGCTCGGCGTAGCGACCGGTAGTTAACCAAAACTCCAGCGAGGAATCCACCAAGTTGACCATTTCGGCGGCATCATACACGCGCCCGGAAACAGGCACCTCGGTTTCGCCGGGCATAAACGATTGCTGGCTGTGTTCAGCCTCATAATATTCTTGTACCAATGCCAGAATTTGTTGTCGCAGCGCGTTGCTTTTGCTCATGTAAGATAGCTTATTGCAAAATGGGGATTTGGGCGAATGGTTTATTTAGCCGATGGCTCATTCGGTGGTGGTTCGTGGGTTACCAGTTGAAGGCGTAGTTAATGGCTGCATGCCGTCCACTACAATTTGCTCCACACGGCCCAGCCGGAACAGCAGCAGTCCCGCTAAAAAGCTGGCGCCGCTGTAAATGAAGTAGAGCCAATGCCACGGCAACGCCATCAGCATAAAACGTACGCCCCGCTTTTCCAGCAGGAACTGATAAAATGGCCAGTTCAGCCATAGCAACAGCACCATTGCCAGCAATACGAGCAGCCACGCCCAGGCAGAGAAAATAGTTAACCCCAACGCGAATAAGCCAACGAAGGTAACGGCCGTACTCAACCGCTGTGAAAAATTCAGGTTCAGGTCGTTGGGCGCGCCGCCTCCCTGCAAAATGAGCCGTGTCCAGGGCAATGCCCGGTCACGCACATCGGTGATCAGCATTTGGCGAGGGGTCCACCGCTTCATATGCTTTACTTGCAGTAGCTTTTCTAGCTGCACCCGATGCCCAGCCGCCTGTAGTCGATAGCCTAGCTCAATGTCCTCAATACTCGGCCGTTCGTACAGCTGCTCATTAAAACCGCCAACCGCCAAAAAAACATCCCGTCGAATGGCACCGCAACCGCTCCAAAAGGTTGAGGCATCAATCTTGCTATGCTGATGCACATAATGGTGCATCAAATTACGATATTGCGAGAGAAAGTTAGGCGCAAATGGCTCATCATCATAAGAGCCAAAGCAGGCAGCTAACTCCGGATTTGCCTGCATGGTAGCCGCCACATGCCCCACCGTGCCTGGCTGTACCAGAACATCGGCATCTACAAAAAAAAGATACTCACCCTGAGCAATTTGCGCCCCAATATTTCGTGCTTGGGCTGGCCCTAAACGGCGGCTCAACCCAGTCACCAAGCGCACGCCGTGAGTATAGGCTGTCTCCACCGTGTCATCGGTTGAGCCATCTTCTACCACAATACATTCCCACGACTCGTACAATGTTTTCTGCAATGCCTCCAAACAGCGGCGAAACAAATCACCACCGTTGTGCACGGGAATAATCACCGAAATCATAGGTTTCATAACGGTTTTCTCATTGCTTGTGACGCAGATTGAGGAAGACATTGTAAAGAAAAGCAACGGCAAATCCCATAATAAATCCGGTCACAAGCCCATAAAGCAAGCCAACCAAACTGCCCCAGAAGCTCACGGTGTACCCCAGGAAAAATTGGCCCAACAGTGCCAAATGGGGGCCGACAGGCTCGCCACCCTTGAGCAGTAGCCAGTTGGTTGCAATAAATACGATCAACCCAAATATAACGCCTGTTACCAGGCCAGAAACAACCGCGTTTAGGCGCGTTAAGCGCGTTTTAACAATTTTTTCCAGGGTTGATTGCTCTTTATCCATTTTCAAAAAAAAACTTCTTGGTGCTGAAATTGGCAATGTCTGGCTCCCCGCTGACAAGTGCATTCAAACCCCAAAAAGTTCCGTATGATCATTTAGTTGTCTTGCCGAAAACGGGCGGTATTTCAGCATTCTGCGCAAACCACAGAAATTGTTTTGAAAACCGAAGCGCAATTTCTTTGTGGTTTGCTTATGTAAAAGCCAAATGCGAGGCGGTTCTAAATTTAGCTTCTTTTTGGCTTTTACACGATACCAGTATTAACCAATTCTGCCGGATTTTGCAACAAATTGCCTACCTTTTGCCTAAGTACCTGCCCGAATATTGGCCACAGAGGTCACAGAGAGCTTAGAGGCGAAGGTTCATTTCTCAGTTTCTCTTTTTCCTCTGTGGCTTTTCGGAAAAATTCTAAAGTAAACGGCAATATGCGGCTAAATGTACTCGAAGAATTGGCGCATGGCACTTTGCTGGGCGGAGCGATGGAGGCTAACCAGATAGAGGGCCGTCACAGCGTTGCGCAAGAAAGCATACCCCCAACCGAGGGCAAATCCGGTAAGAAAACCGTAACCCAACCCAATCAGACTACCCACGGCCGTTACTGTGTATCCTGGGTAAAATTGTGCCAGCAAGGTTAATGTTTGGCCGGCAATGTCACCACCAGTGGCGACCATGAAAAGCGTTGCCAGCAGCAAACTCATACCGGCCACAATGCCCAACGACATGCCCAACGCCAACGGGTCTAGCTTGGGGAATGCGCCATCCAAAATATCATCAACCACATGTGTAACTGTTTCTTTATCTAACGGTTGGTTGAGCACCAGTTCCTCATGGTATTCTTGCTCGGCATTCACCCGCCACAGGTCATTTTGTTCCCCAAGTAGCAGATTTCGCACGGCCAGCATCCCCGTGAGCATGGCGTGATCCTGGTTGTTGTACCGATGCAGTCCGTTGCGGCCAATGGTTTGCAAATTTTCCAGCGAAGCTAAATAGTGCTTGATGGTTTCAAGGCTATCTTCGTAATCAGCATCGTAAACCGGGTACGATTTTTCTACGCGGAAAACCGCACCATCAACCACATCATCCGGTTGAGCCAGGCCAATTTTGGCAATCTCTTGCTTGGCAAGCATCACCAGCTCTTCATCTGGCATGTTCCAGATGGCATCTCCCTCGTTGCAAAAATATTCCAGACCCAAACTCGTGGTATTGGGGTCTGGCACCATATCGGCACTCCAATTTTTGTAGTTTTGGATGCGCCCAACCTGCACGCTGGGATCGTGAATGTAAATCCAGTTGTCTGGAAAAAGCTCCGGTTTTTTCACGATGAGACAAACGGTAAGGAAGTCGCGGTAGTTGAGTTGATTGGCGGCCTGTAGCACGTGCGTTGGCGGCGGCGGATCGAGCCACTTTAGCAGTTGGGTCACGGGCATACTGGAGATAAAGTTGCTGCCAATGAGGGTGTGGGTACGGCCGTTTTGCTCCACAGTCACCCCAGTAATCTGCTGCCCTTCGCGCTGAATGCCCACCACATTGCTGTTGAGCTGTACCTGCCCCCCTTGTGCGTTGATGCAGTCTTGAACGGCCGTCCACAACATGCCCGGACCGCGCCGTGGGTAGTCAAACTCCTCGATGAGCGTTTTGATCGTTTCCTGCGGCTTGAGAAACATGGCGGTAATCGCCGTTTTGAGCGACAAATCCTTGATGCGCTGCGCCGCCCACTCTGCCTTTAGCTCACTGCACGGAATGCCCCATACCTTCTCTGTGTACGATTTGAAAAACGTCTCGAACAGTCGTTTGCCAAAGCGATTGGTCACCCATTGTTCAAACGTTTCTTCTTCTTTGTAAGGAAACAAATGCCAACGCACGTAACTGCCGATGATGCGTATACCCTCGATGGGGCCAAGCCCTACTAGTGCGTTCAACGGTTTGAGCGGGTAGTGAAAATATTTGTTTTTGTAGAAAATGCGGGAAAGGCGCGGACGGCGCAGAAAATCATCCCCCAGCACCTCTTGCCAAAACTGCTGTACCCGGACTGATTTGGTAAAAAACCGGTGGCCACCCATGTCAAAGTGGTAACCGCGATAATTTTCGGTGCGGGCAATGCCCCCGACCTTGTTGTTTTTCTCTAGAACGATGGGTTTGTACTGCTGCTTGATGAGTTCGTAAGCAGCTGTAAGCCCAGCCGGACCACCCCCAATGACGATAATGGGCGCATCTTTGGCTGTGGTGATTGTGAATGGCCGAATCGTCGGCTCACGTTGCTCCATAAGGCAGGATCGTAGCCTGAAGCACTTACGGGGGCACTTACAAATCGCCTTACGCTACTGGTACTGTGGTGCTACTCAGCTTGAAGTGGTTGGTTCAGATAACGGGCTGTACGGAGGATGCCGATGATGCTTTTTGCGTCTTGTAAACGGCCGTCCCAACACATCGCCACCAGTTCATCCAGGAGCATTGGCACCAATTCTATTAATTCATCTTCGTCGCCGGGAAGGGGGGCTCGGGACAGGTTTTCTGCCAGGTAAAGCTGCATCAACTCGTCTGAGATACCGGGGGCAGGCCAGATTTGGCCCAGCGGGGTGAATTTTTGGGCGCGATGGCCAGTTTCCTCGCGCAGTTCGCGTTGGGCACAGACCAGCCAATCTTCGTCCCAGCCGCGCGTGCCTGCGGGCAGTTCCAAAATGGTTTGGTTGAGGACGTGCCGATATTGGCGTAGCATCAGGATTTCATAGCCACTGTTGGACGGACGTACCGGAACCAACACCACTGCCCCCGGATGCTCTACGGCCGCTTTTTGGATGGTACGGCCGTTTGGTAGTCGCAAGGTGTCCAGCCGCAGCCGCCAGCTATCTTCCTGCTGCCACAGCGGCTCAGAATGGGTACATTTTATCATGGAGAATTGAAAGGAGATTGGAGATTGCCAATCTCTAATCTCCTAAAATGCTAGTTGCTGGGCGGAATTTTGATCACCTGCCCCACATCCAGCACGTTGGGGTTGGCGATATTGTTGTATGAAGCCAATTCTTCTACGCTAAAGCCATATCGCAGACCAATGCGGAACAAATTCTCGCCAGCCTGCACTATATGCGTCCGTTCCTCGGTTGCCGGAGGCGGGCTTGTGGCCTCGGCCGCAGGCGTCTGCGCCGGCACAATATCCTCTACTTCAGTGCCTTCAGCGGGGATGATGAGCTGCTGACCGAGTTCTAATGAGTCAATATTGGTGAGATTGTTGGCCGCTACAATCACATCAACCGGAATGTCGTACAAAACGCTTAAGCCGGTGATGGTATCGCCAGAGGTTACCGTGTGCGTCACTTCGCCACGAGGTTCATTGGTTTCTGGCGGCGGTGTGGCTTCTGCCCCTGGCTCAGCAGTCGCTTCTGTGGCCGGATCAGTCGTGCTGCCATCGGGGACGGCCGTTGTCGCCGCAGGGTCTGTCGTGGGAGCCACACCGGGGTCGGCGGTGGGCATCAACGTTGCGGGCAAAATGGGATCGGGTGTGGGGTCTGTGCTCTCCGAGTTGATGGGTCGCTCACAAGCTACCAAAGCCACGGCCAGCAAAGCCAGCAGTGGCAGCAGCCAACGAGATTGAACGAGACGTTTCATAGGATTCCTACCTTTTTCATCCACTATGTGAAAGATTACTTATGTTAATCTTTAGTAAACATAACGCAGTCTACCATAGGCCAAAATGAGCGTCAAGTGAGTGGCAACTGCGTGACGGTTGTCGAGAGCCCCCTAGTTGTTTCGGCACGTGATAGTGGATCAGCTATAATTTCGGGCTATGCCGTCTGAACAGCATCTTGGTTCAAACGGTGGCGCAATGTTGAGCCGGTTGGGAATCAACGCCCATTTACTCTCTGGTGAGGCTGGTTATCGCCGGGCGGGTATTCACCAATATATTGCTCAAGTGCTGCGTCATCTGCCCTGGGAAGAGGGTGAACCGACCTACGTTGTTTTTACACAACAGAAAGATTTATTTGACGATTTGCCGGGGATTACGGCCGTTTCCAGCCGTCTGCCTACCGAAAACCGTTTGTTCCGCATCTTATGGGAGCAACTCATTTGGCCCTGGCAACTGCGGCAGCATCGGGTTAGCTTGCTGCACAGCATGGCGTTTGTTACGCCGCTGTTCAGTAGCTGCCCGGCCATCATTACCGTGTACGATTTGAGCTTTTACCATTTTCCAGAGCGGTTCCCAGCTTTGCAGCGATGGTACCTAAGCAGCCAGACGCGCCGCTCTTGCCAGCGGGCGCGTCGCATTATTACCATTTCAGAATCGAGCCGCCAGGATGTACATCACTTTTTTGGCGTGCCACTCAGTCAGATTGACGTGGTGGTGCCAGGCGTTGATGCTGCGTATCGCCCTCTGCCGCCAGATGAGGTGGGGGCCTTTCGGCAAAAGCAGGGACTGGGGCGATTTGTGCTGCATGTGGGCACGCTCCAGCCGCGCAAAAACATCCCGGTACTGCTCGAAGCGTTTGCTCGGCAGGATGATTCTGAGCTGAAGCTGGTGTTGGTTGGTGGAAAAGGATGGCTGTACGATGAAATTTTCCAACAAGTGCAGGCGTTGGGTTTGACTGAGCGGGTTGTTTTTACTGGCTACGTGCCCGATGACGAGCTGCCGCTGTGGTACAACGCCGCAGAACTGCTCGTCTTTCCGTCGATTTACGAAGGGTTTGGCCTGCCAGTGGTGGAGGCGATGGCGTGCAGCACGCCTGTTATTGCCTCGAACAGTTCATCCATTCCCGAAGCGGTGGGCGATGCGGGGCTGCTGTTTGCCCCGGATGATGTGGAAACGTTGGCAAAGCAGATGACGGCCGTTTTAACCAATCCACTATTAAAAGATAAACTACGCCAACAAGGGTTGGTTCATGCCCAAACTTTTTCTTGGGAGCGTGCTGGTGCGGAAACGGCCGCAGTTTACCAACGCGCCTTACAAAATCAATTTGCCACAGAGGACACTGAGTTTTAAGAGGGGTTTCTCTCTTTTTCCTCTGTGTTCTCTGTGGCCAAATAAAAATGAGTCATCAACGAATTCGGATTGCCACTATTTTGAGTGACCTGCTGTTAATCAACGGCGGATTTGCCCTGGCTTACGTTATTCGCTACCAGTGGCAGTGGCTGCGCCCGGTCTCCCCTTCCTTTTGGGTGCCGTTTGCTGACTATTATGGGCAAATGTTGCTGCTCAACATTTTGCTTATTTTCACCTTCATTCAGGTGCGCGTTTGGCGGCGCAAACGCGGCGAATTTTGGGTAGATGAACTGTCACGCATTAGCTATGCCGTGGCGGCGGGGATTGGCCTGTTGAGCATGATTGCCTTTTTTGTGCAGCCCACCCCGTTCTCGCGCCTGATGTATTTTTGGGCGTTCCTGGCGATTGTGGTGCTGATTGGCACGGCGCGGCTGCTGCGCCGCATTTTGCTGGGCGCATTGTACCAGCGGGGCATCTTGGCCGACCGGGTATTAGTGATTGGCTCTGGCGAGGTGGGCCGCAGCCTCATTCGCACGCTGCTGGCTCGTCCAGATTTAGGCTACAAAGCTGTGGGCTACCTGCACGACGGTGAAAGTGAGAACAACATTGGCCTGGGACGCATTCCCAACCTGGGCACTTTTGCCGATTTACAAAACACGCTGTCAGAACGGCCGCAGCTCCACACCGTGTTTATTGCCCTGCCCGGCGAAATGCACCAGCAAATTTCGCAGCTATTGCGCCTTTGTCAGCAGCATGGGGTTCGGGCGCAAGTTGTGCCGGATTTGCTTCAGCTCAGTATGAATCGGGTAGAGTTCAACAACATGGCCGGGATTCCTACGCTGGGCGTGCGAGATGTGGGCATTACGCGGGCACAGCAGCTTACGAAGCGGTTGCTCGATCTCGCCATTATTGTGCTGGGTGGTATCCCGGCGTTGCTGGTGATGGGGATTATTGTACTGGCAATTAGACTGGATTCTCCAGGCCCAGTGATTTATAAAGCGATGCGAGTGGGCAAGAACGGCCGTCTCTTCCCCATGTACAAATTCCGCTCAATGGTGGTAGACGCAGACCGCCACAAAGATGAACTTAAACAGTTTAACCAGGCAGACGGCCCCATCTTCAAAATGAAAGATGATCCGCGCATGACGCGGGTGGGGCGATTTATTCGCCGGGTAAGCCTGGATGAGCTGCCGCAAATTTACAACGTGCTGCTGGGGCAAATGAGCTTGGTGGGGCCACGCCCGCCGCTGGCGGAAGAGGTGTCTGAGTACAAGCCGTGGCACAAGCAGCGGTTGAGCGTGATTGGGGGGATTACGGGACTATGGCAGGTAAGCGGCCGTTCCGACCTCACCTTCGACGAACTGTGCCTGCTGGATATTTACTACATTGAAAATTGGTCGATAGCCCTGGATATCCGCATTTTGCTGCAAACCATTCCTCACTCACTCTTTGGTCGTGGTGCATATTAAATTTTTCTGGTTTAGTCTGCTATCTTGTGGAAACGGCCGTTCACTATCGTCGCCAAGCCGCCAAATTGAAAAAGACGAGCAGCGGAATAATCTCTAAACGCCCCGCCAGCATCCCTACAATGAATACCAGCTTGGCCAAAATTGGCAGAGCAATTACCTGATCAACGGGAATGAAGCTGGGGCCAAAAACGCCAATGGCGGTGAAGACGGTTGAATAGGCATCGGCGATGGGCAGGTGGGGAGCCAGCAGAGTGATGATGAGTCCCCCCACCACTAAATAGCATAGCCAGAGCAGCAAAACAAAGATGGACTGATCAAAGCTGATCCTGGGAATGGGACGGCCGTCTATCGTTGGCACATAGACCGTATGGGAAGAAGAGCGTAGCAGGCGCGTTTGCTGCGCCAAAAATTTCCCCAAAATCCCTAGCCGAATCAGCTTAATGCCGCCTGCTGTGGAACCGGCACTGCCACCAATGATCATGAGCAGCAGAAAAAGCTCCTTGGCCTCGCGCGGAAACGCGCCAGTTGATTTGATCTCGTACCCTGTGGTGGAGACGAGTGAAGCCACTTCAAAGAAGCTGTGGTGTAACCAAGCCAAGAAGGAGCCATCCAGCAGGGACCAGGCATTCCAAGCCGTAATTAAAGTGGCTCCGCCAACAACCAACCACAAAAGTCGCATCTCCAGCCCGTCCCACAATGCGGCAAGCTGCCCCCGACCCAGGCGATAAAGCACATAGAAATTGGTGCCGCCAGCTAGCATGAATAGTGCCAGCACAAACTCTATAGCGGGATAAAGGGGGTAGATATCGGGACGATTGCGGTAAAAGGCGATGCTTTCATCGTGGGGCGAGAAGCCGCCCGTGGCGACCGTGGTCATGGCATGGGAAATGCTGTCAAACAGCGGCATCCCCAGCAGGGTTGTTAGCACAGCTTGGAGCACGGCCAACGAACAATAAATCTGGATAAAGCGAACGGCCGCTTTTTCAAAGTTGAGCGACAGCCGTCCCGAACTAATCTTTACCCCTTCCGCACTGAGCAGCGAATTGGCGTTGCTCCCCTGCGCCCGCCCCACAATGAGTACAATTAGCAGGATGCCCAAGCCGCCCAGCCATTGAATGAGGCTGCGCCACAACAGAATCGAGCGGGGCAACTCGTCTAGCCCCACTAACATGGTTGTTCCGGCTGTCGTAAACCCGCTGACGCTCTCCAACAACGCATCTACCAGCGGTGTTCCCAGCATGAGCATGAAGGGAACCGAGCCTATAACGCCCGCTGTCAGCCAAACGGCCGTTGTCACCAGCAAAGATTCCGTTACCGATAAATTCCAGCTAATATTCCCCAGCCACCAGCGCAGCAGCAGCCCAAGCGATAAGCAAACCAGTGCTGGCAGCAAAAAAGAGCGAACTTCCCCCCATGTCGGCAACCCCCTTGCATCCCAAGCCGCCAGCAGCAGCGGGGCCAGAAGCGCCAGCCCCAAAGCCAGCATAACAGGTGCCTGATACCTGACAACCAACAATGCCCGTCGTCGCCAAGGCTGTGTCCGATGCGTGATCATAGTTATCTGTTACCAACGTCGTTGGTTATTGATATAGGCACTGATTTGATGCACATCCTCTGGCGAGCCAACCACAATCAAAAAGTCCCCTTTTTCCACTGTCGGCTGCTCACGGGGTAAATGCACCACCTGATCTTCTTCCTTAATTAAGCCCAGTACCAACGCTTTGTGTGGATAATCATGATGTTCCCAAACAGCACTAAGCGGTTGCCCAAGAAGCGGTGAATCCTCGGCCAAATCGAGCGAAGCAATTTCTGTTTGCCCATTGCCTAGCTTCATCACTTGTTTGACGTGTGGGTTTTCAATTGCAATCAACATTTTGTTCAGCAAAAAGTCAAATTCACTGAACACCTCGGCAACACCCGCTAACTCATATGCGGAGGCGTAATGCGTTTGCCGCAGCCGGGCCATAATTTGGGGTACGTTAAACTGCCGCGCAAAAATCCCCACCATAATGTTCTTAATATCTTTTTGGTGCAGGGCTATAACGACATCGGCACGCTCAATCCCAGCTTCTCGCAATACGTTGATATTGGTTGTTTCGCCGTGAATGACCAAACAGCCCAACTTTGCCGCAACCAGATTGCAATATTCGGCATCAGAGTCCAGATAGGCGACTTCATGCCCGTTTTGAACCAATATTTCTGCCAGCGTGCGCCCTAGCGGGTCTTCATTTACGATGAGTATGTACATGGGTTTAAACCATTGGATGTGGTTCACAGAGGTGTGAAAGATTTGTTTGTGTGGCCATCACGCGTGTGCCTTTTGGCATGCATTATAAACGGCCGTTCCCGTCCAAACCATTCTAAAGCACAGCGAAAACATTAAATCGGAGATTTTGCCAGATTGATGGGCGAAGCGGGTATCCGCAGAGACTTGTCTGGCGTGAGGTTTTGTTTGGCGAGTGCCTCAATGTATTCAGGGTGGAACTGGAGACAGCCGTCTACCACCACTTCTCTATCCCACGGATTTAGCAACAGGGCATCGCTGATGAGGCCAATATAGTCAGGAATGTTGGCTCCCCAGGTGTGGGCGTAGAGAACGGCCGTTTGCACCACGCTCGCCCCCATTTCCTCAACCTTCTGCTTCACACCCAGCAGCGTTTGCCCCGAACTGGCAATTTCATCGACCACCAAAATGCGCTTGCCCCGTACCAGCGCGGGTGGTTCCAATAACCATTGGGGCTTCTCGTGCAAAACCACATCATTCTTGCGGCGAGTAAAGCGCACGGGGTAAATTTCAGTGCGTAGTAGGTGGGCAATGAGCGTGCCAGGGTAAAAGCCACCCCGCCCAACGGCAATGATGATCTCAGGGTTGAAGTTGGCGGCGGCTAGCGCAATCTCTTGACAAATACCGTGAAAATCATGCCAGGAAATGGACCAGATGCCATCTCGGTTGCTGTAACCATAGCTTTCTTGGGACATATTTTGGTGGCTGGTGGCTGGTGGTTAGTTGCTGACTCATTTACTAGCCACCAACCACCACAACTATCTAAAATTCATCATCTGGCAGTGTGGGCTGGTCCATGTTGATGACCTCGCCATGAAAGTTGATGGTGATGCGGAAACCCATCATACCCATCATGTGGCGGGCCTGGGCGGGGATGCCCTGGGCAATAATTTGGTCCATGTCGATGTTATCGAGTTGGGCATCAAGGGCCGCTTTGGTAAATAGATCGTCTTTACCCATCATGCGCAGGGCTTGCTCGACGGCAATATCTTTGTTGGCTTCTAACTGCTCTAAAAAGATGCTCAGCACCTGCCGGTCGACCTGGTCGGCGTCGATGTGGCGCTTAAACCCGGCGTCGTCGATGACGTAGAACATCTCTTGCCCAACAACGGCCGTTTCTACCAAATTCCCTGCTTCGTCATAAATTAATTCTTGAAATAATGCCTTATTTGCCATGCTTTAAACCTCTTGGGATGATTAGTGAGTCCTGTTGTTAATACGCAGTCGTTAAGCATTTCTCTCAACGTTTTCACGTAAACGGCCGTTTGGCTCATCCCATTCTAAGCAATTATACAATTTTTGGTGGCAAGCGTAGGGTAATTTGTGGGCAAAATTGGTGATGTGTTAGCGGTCGAGTATAATTTCATGCTGGTTCACATCAGAATTAATGCAAAATGCCACAGGCTTGTGCTGAGCGAAGTCGAAGTAGGAAAAAGAGAAAAATAGAGAATTAAAGACTAATCTCAAAAATCTCTGTGACCTCTGTGGCTAATTTTTTCATGTGTGGGCACACGGAAGGGAGAAAAGTAGGGAACATTGTTTAGACCGCTCGACTGGCTCTTGGGCCTGTTTTCACTCGACATTGGCATCGACCTAGGGACGGCCAACACCCTAGTCTACATCCGCGATCGCGGCATCGTCATCAACGAGCCATCCTGGGTGGCTATCAACCGACGCACCCGCCAGCCTCTGGCTATTGGGGCAGAGGCGCGCGAGATGGTGGGACGCACCCCCGCCGATATTGTCGCCATACGGCCGCTCCGCGACGGCGTTATCTCCGAATTTGAAATTACCGAAGCGATGCTCAAATATTTCATCGACAAGGCGCATGAGCAGATGATTGTGCCTTTCCCACGTCCGCGCGTTGTTGTGGGAATCCCTAGCGGTGTGACAGAAGTGGAAAAGCGGGCCGTGTACGACGCCGCTATCTCTGCTGGCGCGCGTGAAGCCCACCTCATCGAAGAGCCAACGGCCGCTGCCATCGGTGCGGGCCTACCCGTAAACGAAACGCGCGGAAGCATGATTGTAGACATCGGCGGCGGCACCACCGAAGTGGCCGTCTTTGCCATGGGCGGCATTGTGGTTAGCCGGTCCATCCGCGTGGCGGGGGATGAAATGGATGAGGACATCATCCAGTACGCCCGCAACAAATACAACCTCCTCATCGGTGACCGCATGGCCGAGCGGGTGAAAATCGGCATTGGCTCTGCCTTTCCGCTGCCGGAAGAACGCACCATGACGCTGCGCGGCCGTAATCTCATCAACGGCTTGCCGCAGGCAGTGGAAATTAGCAGCATTGAGCTGCGCGAAGCCATGTCACCCTCCATCAACATCATTGTAGACACCGTGCGCGACTGCCTGGACGACACCCCGCCGGAACTGGTGGCCGACCTGATGGAAGTAGGCATTTGCTTGGCGGGCGGTGGTGCCCAAATTCGTGGCTTGGCAGACCGGCTGGAAGATATGGTGAAGATGCGCGTCTGGGTGGCCGAAGACGCTATGACCTGCGTCGCACGTGGTGCCGGGCGTGTATTGGAAAACATTGACCTTTGGCGGCGGTCGCTAACCGGGCTGCACCGAGGCAGTACGCATCACTAGCCAGTAATGTCGCTGCGCGACCGCTTCGCGTACAGCAAATCGGTATTCAGTGAGTCCAACTGATTACTGACCCACTGAATACCGTACACTGAACAGTATGAATTTAAACGACGCCCAACGCAGGATTCGCTGGACAACCATTGCAATTCTGGTGGGTGCCTCAATTTTACTCAGCGTTTTAGACAGCAGCGGCAACTTAGATTTGCTGTTTGGGTTTATACAAGACCCATTAACGGCCGTTGCTAGCTGGACCTCTCGCCAAACCGACACCGTTGCCGATGCTCTCTCTGGCCCCCGCGATTTAGATGAAGCCCGTACCGAAATTGAAGAACTACAAGCGCAGCTTGAAGCGTTGGAACGTGAAAATGAGGAACTGCGCGAAATTCAGGGGGAATGGCAAATTTTGCAAGATTTGTTCAACCGGGCTCGGCAAACCCCCGAACTGCGCCGCCAAACGGCTAACGTCATTGGCTACGACACTAGCCCCGCCGTACGCAGCATCATCATCGACAAAGGCTCTGAAGATGGGCTTGAGGTGGGGATGCCTGTAGAAAGCTCTCGCGGCATGGTGGGGCGCATTTTTCGCACCACGCAAAACTCAGCCCAGGTGGTGCTCATTACCGATAATGCCAGTGCCATTCCTGTGCGGCTGGGTACCTCACGGGCTACAGGCAGCCTGCGCGGGCGCGGTGCCACTGGCGATCTGTTCGTTGAATGGATCGATCTCAAGTTTCAGCTAGAGGTAGGTGAAGTGGTTTTGACTTCTGGTTTGGGTGGGGATTTCCCGCAAGACTTGGTGATTGGTCGGGTAGTGCAAATTGATCGGAATGAGTCAGACCTGTTCCAGCAAGCCATCGTACAGCCTGCTACCGATTTTGATACATTAGAAATTGTTTTCATCATTACAGATTTTAATCCCGTAGACACTTCTATCTTTGACAGCCCCACGGAGAATTAGCTAGATGCCTGTCTCGATTTATCTGGCCATTCCGTTAATGATTGTGTTGGGCTTGGTGGAAACGGCCGTCCTGCCCCACTTTCCTCTTTTTGGTAGCACCCCCCAATTGTCATTTTTGGTTGCTTTAAGCTGGGGCTTGCTCTTTGGCATTGAAGAAGGGGCCGTCTGGGCGTTTTTTGCAGGCATCTTCACCGATCTGTTTTCAATCACGCCGATGGGTGTCTCATCGTTGGCGTTTATGATGGGAATTACGGCCGTCCTCTGGTTAAAATATGCCTTGCCTACCAGCCGTATTTTGCTGCCGCTTCTTTTTGCAGCCCTAGCCACCATCATCACGTTTCTGGTCGGTCTTACCCTGCTGCGACTGTTTGGCACCGTGACTAACTTCCAGAGCATTGCCGTCCTGCCCACGACGATCCTTATCAATATCTTAACGATTTTGCCCATTTACTGGCTACTCTATATGATCAATCGCATCATGCGGCCACGCCGTGTGCAGATGTAATCAATGAAGACCTTTCAGGTTTGTTCGAGTAATGTAAGCAAATGATAAAACCTGACAGGTCTTGAAGATTTGAGGTATACCCCATGTCCCGGATGGGTTGGGAACGTGTAGAAGATGTTGAAGAACTGGAAAAGGAAGACTTTGGCCTGCGTGGGCGGCTGTTTTTCTTTCGGGTGATCGTAGTCGCCATTTTGGGGCTACTCCTTTACCGAGTTTACTGGATTCAACAAAACTCAGGCAACCAGCTAGAAGCGTTGGCGCAAGAAAACCAGTTCGCCATTTTGCGTAATGACGCCCCTCGCGGCGTTATTTTTGATCGAGATGGCGATCCCTTGGCAGTTAACATTCCCAGCTTTAACGTCACCATCACTCCCACATTTTTACCCGATGACCCCAATGAGCTACAGGCCATTTACGAGCGGCTATCGTTGCTAACAGGCGTTCCGGTTACCAATACGGTGGCCCAGCGGCAGCTTGTGGAAGCTGCCAACCCTGAACTGGTAGAAACCTACAGTCGCCTCGCCGAAATCTATGGTGTTGCTGGTGAGGTGACGCTGGCACAGACCGGGGTTGTGCCCCAGTTGCCAGACAGCATTGCCGAAATTGTGCGCATTAACAGTCCGCTGCAATATATTCCGGCCGTTATCACTTCTGGCATTCCGATTACCCAGGCGTACAACATTGAGCAAGAAAGCATCTTCTTGCCCGGTGTGCGCGTGTTGCCAGAGCCATTGCGCTTTTACCCCACGGCCGAATACACTGCGCCCATCATCGGCTTCATGGGGCCGCTGCCTAATGAAAACTGGCTCAATCTGGGGCTAGGCTATCAGCGGGATGATCGGGTTGGCTGGGCTGGGCTGGAATCTTCAATGGAAATTGAAATGGCAGGCACCAAGGGTGAACGCCAAATTGAAGTGGATTGGACAGGACGAGAACTAAGGCAAATTGGTACGGCCGTAGACCCCACACCCGGCCTCAACCTCCACCTAACATTGGACATCGACCTGCAAATCATTGCCACAGAAATCTTGCGCCAAGCTATGGAAGTGCGCGAAGCCACCCCCTCCCGCGATCCAATCACGGGGCAAGAAGAAGATGTTGAAGTGCGGCAAGGGGCCATCGTGGCTATGAATCCGCAAACGGGCGAGGTTTTGGCAATGGTCAGCCTGCCCAGCTTCGACAATAATCGCTTTCAAACCGAAGTCCCCGTTGATTATTATTTGGGTCAGGCACGCAACGAATACCAGCCGTTCGTGAACCACGCTGTGAGCAGCATCTACCCACCCGGCTCCACATTCAAGCTCGTACCCGGTTCCGCAGCGTTGCAAGAAGGTCTGGTAACAACCTCCCGGCTCTTAACCGCACCGGGGGAGATTACCATTCCTAACCGGTTTGCCCCCAATGATCCGGGTCGCTCACAAACATTTTTCTGCTGGCTGCGCTCCGGGCATGGTGTGATGAATGCCATCACCGGGATGGCAAACTCTTGCGATATTTATTATTACAAAATCAGCGGTGGTTTCGACCAGGACGGCGAGTTTGTAGAGGGTTTGGGCATTGATCGGCTGTCGCGGTATGCTGCCCAGTATGGCTTTGGCCGGGTGCAGGGCATTGAACTGCCGCTGGAAGCAGCAGGCGACTTGCCACCAGATCGCGGCTGGAAGGCACGGATTTACGGGGAGCCGTGGTCAACTGGGGACGATTACAACATGGGTATTGGGCAGGGCTTCCTCACCTCTTCGCCGATGCAGGTGGCGCAGATGGCGGCTGTCATTGCCAATGGCGGGTTTTTGTATCGCCCCACTATCATCCACCATATGACGGATTCTGACGGAAATATTGTCTTTGTGGATGACAATAGCCAGATTGTGGCGCGGGCGCGTTTAGGTGGGGACGGCCGTACGATTCTCACCGATGCCGACGGCAACCCGCTGGACGATCCCTCGTTTAACGTCCGCTTTGATGCCAACGGCGAATACATTTACCAGCCAGAAGTGTTAAACGCGGTGGATGTCGACCGCGAAAATATTGAAGTCATTGCCGAAGGAATGCAGTTGGTAAATGTTTTTGTGGATGAAGATGAATTTTACACGGGGGCTACGTACGTAGATTGGCTAGACCCGTTTGGCATTAGTACCGCTGGCAAAACCGGTACGGCCGAATTTTGTGACAACATCGCCATCGAGAAAGGCTGGTGCAGCTTTGACGACATCTTAAACCGCCGGATTTTGCCGACACATTCCTGGTATGTAGGGTATGCCCCCTTCGACGAGCCAGAAATTGTGGTGGCTGCATTTTTATACCACGGCGGCGAAGGGTCGCGGTGGGCTGCGCCCGTGGCCTGCAACGTGATGGCTGCCTATTTTGGTATTGCCCAATACGCTCAATTTTCCGGGGATGCTGAGGTTGAATTTGCGGAAGGCGATACCCGCGCCTGCAACTCTTTGAGTTTCAATCCCGTTTTGCCGCCAGACCTATTGGATCAAGTCCAACGCAACTAATCGCATTCGGGAAGCTCCCATCTCGTTTTTACATAACAACGCGAATATCTGTTTCGTCAGCTTATTAGATGTGCTATTATTCACCTATGACAACGATAATTCTTGTGCGACATGGCGAAAATGATTGGGTAAAGAAGCATCGGTTGGCAGGCTGGATTGAAGGAGTTCACCTGAACGAGAACGGCCGTCAGCAAGCCACTGCCGCAGCAGAACGGTTGTCAGACTTACCCATCAAGGCTTTGTACAGCAGCCCCGTGTTGCGCTGCCGCGAAACGGCCGAATTTATTGCCACCAGCCAAAACCTCCCCCTCAACATCCTGGAAGATGTGGGCGAAGTGCGTTACGGCAGATGGGAAGGCAAAAAGGTCAAGAAACTGGCAAAAAAGAAAGCGTGGTTCACAGTTCAGTTTTTCCCCAGCCGCATGAAGTTCCCCGGTGGGGAAGCATTACGCGAAGTACAGGCACGTGGCGTCAACGCGCTAGAAGCCCTGGCAGAAAAGCATGACGACAAAGACATTATTTGCGTGGTATCCCACGCTGACCTGATTAAGCTGGTGCTGGCCCACTATCTGGGCGTGCATATTGATCTGTTCCAACGCATCATCATTTCGCCCGCCTCTGTGAGCGTGCTGCATTTGTCGCCTAATGGCGTGGTGCGCGTCGGCCGCATTAACGATGATGGGCCACTCAAGCCGCCACCTAAACCAGCAGAGAAAAAGAAAAATGAAGAAACGGATGACGCAGACGTTTCATCAGAGAATTCAAACAGTTAGAGAACCTTATGGCTAGCCACATTGAACTAAACCCGGCGACACAAATTACGGTAGGCACCGTCGGCCCCCCGGGGCAGCGGACCTTTTACCTACAGGGAAGTCGCGGGTCGCAAACCATTTCACTTACAATAGAGAAAGAACAAGCACGCATGTTGGCCGAAAGCTTCGACGCACTCATTGAAGATTTGGCTCAAAAATACCCAATAGCGGAAGAAGCCCCTGTTTGGACCGATATGCGGCTGCGGGAGCCAGTAGAAGCCCTGTTTCGCGTGGGCAACATTGGCATTGGGTACAACGAAGAAAGCAACCAGGTGGTGCTGGTAGCCTACGAACTCGTCGGTGAAGAAGAGGCGCCCAATGTCGTAAGCTACTGGATTTCCCGCGTGCAGGTTCAAGCCCTGGTCAAACACGCCTACGATGTTGTAAAGGCGGGGCGTCCTATTTGTGGCAACTGCGGCAAGCCCATTGATGCGAGTGGGCATTTTTGCCCGAACCGAAATGGACATGCCTATTAATTTTGTGGCAAGCACATACCTGTAAATGGCACAACAATCGCTTAACACAACGGACTGGCTACACCTGTTACAGGTTGGCACGTTATCTGTCAAAGGGGTGCTTCCCTGGAGTTCAAATTACTCATTTTTGGTAGATGTGTGCCCGAACACGGCCGTTTGGGAAGCATTGCCCCATTTGCCCCAAAACAGTCTGGGCGAGGTACGGGCCGTGTACAAACCACGCCGGGGTGAACGGCCGTTGTGGGACTTTACTCAGGGGACCTTGTGCCAACGAGAACGCGCCGCCTTTTTGATAAGCCACGCCCTCGGCTGGGACCTCGTTCCCCCCACGGTGCTACGCGAGGGAGAACACGGCACTGGCTCTGTGCAGCTTTTTGTTACACACGATCCAGAAGCACATTACTTTACTTTTGAAGGCGAGCCCGAATTTAGAGAGCCGCTGCAAAAAACCGTGTTGCTAGATACGATCATCAATAATGCCGATCGAAAGGCAGGGCATGTACTAATAGAAGAACAAGAAAATCATGACCGCCTGTGGCTCATTGATCATGGCATTTGTTTCCACGCGGAGTACAAGCTGAGAACGGTCATTTGGGAATTTGCTGGCGAGCCAGTACCGCCGAATTTAATAACTGATCTAGAAGCATTAAGTGATAAAATTGGCAGCAATGAGGCTGGGGTACGCTCCGAATTAACCCGCCTGTTGACTCAAAGAGAAGTGGATGCCTTGCAAAAACGCATCCGTCGTGTCATAAATCAAGCGGCATTTATATCACCAGGGCCTGGGCGACATTATCCCTGGCCTCCAGTTTAGATTTTAGGGCAGTTTGTGTCGGGAAAAATCTATGACATCACCGATAGCCTACAAAATATTAGTTATAGACGATCATCCAGAAACGCTGAGTATTATTCAGCGCGTCTTACAACAGCAAGGGTACAACGTGCTTGGGGCGCGATCTGGCTTTCGGGGACTGTCTTTAGCAGAGTCAGAAAATCCGGATATGGTGCTAGTGGATGGCATGATGCCAGAAATGGATGGCTGGGAAGTATGCCGCCGCCTGCGGGCTATGCCGAAGCTGACCGATATGCCAATCATCATGTTTACGGCCGTTGACGAAGCAGAACAAAAGCTGGCCGGATTTGATGCCGGGGCGGACGACTATCTGACAAAACCAACGGAACCCGCTGAACTTTTGGAGCGTGTCAAGATGATGTTGGAGGATCGCTCCCCCAAAGCAGCCGCCGAAACCCGCCTGCACAAACCGCTTCCCGAAGCCAACAAGCGCATCGGCGACACCAGCGCACCACTGACCCGCACCGTAACATTTTCGTCGGCAGGGTCGGTAACGGCCGTATTAGGTGCACGTGGGGGGGCAGGGGCAACCACGTTGGCCATCAACTTGGCCAGCAGCCTGGCCAGCAGTGGTCAAGCCACCACCCTACTCGATCTAGACCTGATTCAGGGGCACGTTGCCCTTTACCTGAGCCAAAAGCATCAAAACGGCCTGAACAACGTACTCAACCAGCCAGAAAGCCAGTGGAGTCAACTGGTAAAATTAGAAACCGTCAACTACGCCGATAACTTTGATCTGCTGCTCACGCACACACAGCTTGCCGAACCGCCACTGCCGCTACAGCCAGAACAAACCCTAAACCTGTTGCAACCACTCATCCAGCCAAACCACCAACTGATTATTGATTGTGGCCATCAGTTAACGGCCGTTGTGGAATCTGTGTTGGCGCAGGCAAACCAAATTCTTGTGTGCCTGCGGCCAGAGCGCGTAGCCTTGGCCAACGCCCGCCAACTGCTAGAGCATCTACACGAAATTGCCCCGGAAGAGACGGCCGTCCGCGCCATCATTTTCGACTTTAGCGGCCAGATGGCCATACCTCACCAGGCATTAGAGAAGTTCCTCAACCATCCACTAACGGCCATTTTGCCCATGCCCCCTGCAGAAATGAACCAGGCAGTGAACAAAAGCATTCCGCTGGTGCAGCTCAATCCACACGCCAAAGCGGCCATCCTCATCCGGCAAATTGCCCAAAAGCTGGTCCAACCGTAAATGCCATGAGCCTCACGCCAACAGTCGCCCGCGCCATTGAGCTTTTGCGGCAAGCAAAAACGGTGGTCGCCCTCACCGGAGCGGGCATTAGTACGCCCTCCGGCATTCCCGATTATCGCAGTCCAGATTCCGGGCTATGGGAGCAGGGCGACATGATGGAAATGGCCTCCATCTATGCCTTTCGGCATAAGCCAGAAGCGTTTTATAAGTGGATACGGCCGTTAGCCACTAAAATCTTCAATGCGCAACCCAACCCGGCCCACAAAGCACTGGCCAGCTTAGAAGCCAACGGCCGTTTGCAAGCTATCATCACCCAAAATATTGATATGCTGCACACCCGCGCTGGTAGTCAAACCGTTTACGAAGTCCACGGCAGCCTGCGTCGCGCCACCTGCCTAACCTGCCACACAGAGGTTGATGGCCCACCTTTGCTAAAAGCCCATGCCGAAACAGGCCAACTGCCGCACTGCCCCACTTGTGCTCACATCCTGAAGCCAAACGTGATATTATTTGGAGAATTACTACCCATGTTGACAATGCATCTGGCTCAGCAAGCAGCCAAACAGTGCGACGTGATGCTAGTGGCCGGATCATCATTGGAAGTGGCCCCCGCTGGCGATTTGCCGTTGCTTGCCAAACGAGCCGGTGCCCGCTTAATCATCGTCAATTTTGGGCCAACACACGTGGATCGTGAAGCCGATCTGCTTTTTCGGGAAGATGTTGCCGAACTGCTGCCTCAATTGGCAGCCCCTTTTAGGAAGTGAGCATCACCATGACGGAACAACTGCATACAACTGCCAACACGCGCAGTGCCATTTCGCCAGAACATTTGGCTCGGCTGCTGCAAATTAGCCAGCGTCTCAGCTCCACGCTGCGGCTAGATGACCTGCTGTCGCTGGTGATGGACGTCGCCACCGAGCTAACCCACACCGAAACCGCCTCCATTTTGCTCGTCGATCGCTCAACCGGGCATCTGCATTTTGCCGCCTCTACGCGGGGCGAGGTGCCGCGAGACATTGTGGTGCCGCTGGATAGCAGCATTGCCGGTTGGGTGGTGAGACACGGCCGTTCCCTCATATTAGACGACGTGCAAACAGACGAACGGTTTTACGCCAATGTGGACGAAGATTTGGAATTTGTGACCCGCTCCATGCTGGCCGTGCCGCTGGTTACCAGCCAGGGAGCCATTGGTGCCCTGGAAGTAATCAACAAGGAAGACGACAAAGATTACACCGGGCAGGATGTGGCGTTAATGGAGGCGTTGGCCTCGCAATCGGCTGTGGCCATCGTGAACGCCCATCTCTTTAGCCAATCTGACCTCATTGCCGAAATTATGCATGAGCTAAAGACCCCGCTCATGGCCATCTCGGCCGCTAGCGAACTGCTCACGCGGCCAGAAATCCCCCAGGAAAAGCACGGCGAGCTGTTGGGGATGATTAAGAAAGAGTCAAATCGCCTCTCTAAAATGACCAAAGATTTTTTGGACTTCTCACGGCTGGAATCCGGCCGGATGCGGCTGGCGCGGGAAGCGGTGGCGATAGCCCAAATCATTGAAGAGGTTGTGAGCATTTCGCAGGCGCAGGCGGCAGCACGGGGCATTGAGATTAGCCTGAATTTGGCACCTGATTTGCCCACTAGCGAGGGGACAACGGCCGTTATCGGCGACGCCGATCGGCTAAAGCAGGTGCTGCTCAATTTGGTCAGCAATGCAGTTAAGTATAATGTGGCAAACGGCCGTATCGCCATTAGTGCCACCTGCCAGGAGAACGAGGTGCAAATTGCTGTGGCCGACACCGGGCCAGGCATTGAGGCAGAGGATATTGAGCATCTGTTTGAGCGGTTTTACCGCATTCCGGGCAGCGAAAGCGCAGAGGGAAGCGGCCTGGGGCTTTCAGTGGCGCAAAAAATTGTGGAGGAGCACAACGGCCGCATCACCGTCGCCAGCACCGTGGGGGAAGGGACGGCCTTTACGATTTATTTGCCGGTAACGGCCGTTTAACAAACACAAATCACCCAGCCACAACTGCCGCAACCAAAAACAGAGCGATGAACACAAAAATCATGATGCCTAATGTCATCGAGTAATTTTTCGGTTCTACTTCTCCATTACGATCCATTTTCTTGATGAGCGGAAACAGTCGCCAATAAAAAGTTACCGTTGCTGCGGCCAAAGCCACCAAGCTTATCCGCTGCAAATTTGGTTCCCCAAAAATTATTATCGCTGCCAGCAGCAAGATAAAGATCAGTTTCGATCCCGCTACCCAGTAGACGAGGTATTTCACAAAATCATGAATCTCTGGATATTGCTTTGATTTTTCCCAGGCAGTGAACACGCCAACAGCATTTGCTTTTTTTGAGCCAGGGACAAAATAAAGCGTGGCGACATTCGACAGTTCCAGCAAAAGAAACGCTGTGATTACGATTTCAATGAGTGTCATTTTGCTCACCCTTTCTAACCCCAAAAGCCGCAAAGCTAAGATAAAACAGCCCAATGATGACAAAAAGGCCGCCAGGCGCACCGCCACAGGTCAGCCGAAGCATCAACATCTGTTGTTCCGGTGAGTCCGGCAAAGGCTGTCCGGTTTGCTGCACCAACAAAACTTCCCAAATCAGATAAATCTGCCCCACAAGGAAGCCCCAGAAAACGAACTTACCCTCTTTGCCATCCTTATTTTTGCGCGCATTCCACCAAGATATCAGAAGATAAACCTGAATTAAAAGGACAATAATTGTAGGGGCAAAATAAATCATGGTTTTTGGGTTACCGTTTCTTGTTGAGTTTCTCTACCTCGATGCTGATAAACTCTGGCAGATAGTCGGGTGTACAATTTCGAGGAACCGGATCGCCCTTGTACAAACCATGATGTTCGCCTATGGCGATCTTCCGTTCGCGGAATTGAGGATCGTGAACACCAATCCACCCACCAGTGAAATTCATCGCCCATTGCACCTCAGGCACCTCGTCGGAGAGCCGCTCCTCAATGGCATCCACAAGGTCTAAAGTGTTTTCTGGCTGCTTCTGGCCAGTCCACCTCAGACGAGCCTGGTAATACCAGAACATACGGCGGAGATCGGGAAGGTCATGATGCTCCCAGGTTTGCATGAGTGTAACCAGCCTTTTGTTTTTCATTAGCTGATTGGCCATGAGCCACTCGGTTATTCGATTGCGTTCTTCTGGCTCGTGAACCTGTAGATCAATCATCATGGATTCGATGACTTCCTGATTTAGCTCCTTTTTATCCAAAATCAAAACGGCAAGGAGACGCGGGAAATATTCTTCTGAGGCCCAAAGCTCCAGCGCAAGGGCGTGATCCCTTTTGATTTCCCTGGCGATTTTTTTGATGTCGCCGAATTTGATATTTTGGTCGTTGAGGCGGGAAATAAGTTCTTGTGAAGATACTTTTACATCTGACATAACTACCTCCTATGGCGTGAATTACTTACTGATTAGGACTTACGCATTCCGCATAAGTTTGAATTAAAAGGGCAATAATTGTTGGGACAAAATAAATCATATCTTTGTTCAGCAGCACCGTTAGAGATTGAACGATCTTTGTGAATTACTTGCTGGGAACGGCCGTAAAAGAATTCTGTCATTATTAAATTTTCTTCAAGTACGTATTTTTGCTTCATTCTGAAAGCGTTAATTTATAAAGCTTTCCATCAGTTACCATCCAAAGAGTTTGTTGAGTGTCCTCAACAATAATCCCAGCTTCCGTAGTAAACCAGCAACCTATCTCCCTTGCTGGATCATACCAAGCTGACCCCTGAACCCCTAAAAAATCGCCTGAATAGGCTGTATACCAAAGGTAACCATTTGAACTTTGAAAGAGTAACTTAGGATGAGCCCAATTATATGTATCGCTCCCCCGACCTAAATCTGTGAAAATCCGCCGTTTTGGATTTCTTAGTACCCAGTCTCCATCACTTGAAAGGAATCCATGAATTCCGAGCCACAAATCTCCAGATTCTACATATAGTAAGGTTCCATAATCAGGCCACCGCCGGAAAGGGACATTCACCTCTGTAATGGTCTGGAAAATCGGACTGTACTGGATTAATTCGCCAGGATGCAAAGTCCAATTTGAACCTTCTTTTTCCTGACTAAATAGCAAATTTCCGTCAGGAGATATGACCATCCTTTGTACAATTTGCGTAAAAGGGACTTCATGATGATGCAGGAGGGAATTTTGCAGGTTATAATTATATAGACCATCTTGTTGCTGATATATCCAAATTGCATTTTCATCGTTGGCTATAATGATTCCGTCGCGGGGAATCATACCTACCCAACCGAACTTAATATCATCCGCATGATACCTTAATCCAATATCATAGAATTCAAATGCGCCATCAAGCTCATTATAAATGCTAATTAGGGGAATTGCTTCGCGCCAAACAGTTTCGTGGTCTTTCGGATAGTTGACTCCAAAAATCGAGCCATCTTTCACCTCAAAAATATCCTTTACGATAACATCTTTATGGATCGTGCCGTCATTGTCATATGGATAAGGTGAAATCAAAAATATATCCTCAGTTGAAGGTATATACCTAAAAATGGTTTGATCACCGTTTCTAATCCATAATTCGGTTTGACTCAAATAACTTCTTGCAATTTCAATTTTTGCCCCGAACCCTCTGGATAGCTCAATATCTAAATAGGATTCGGGTAATTCTGTAACCATTTCCCAAGGTGGGGGTGGATAAATGTCTGATAACTTATACCGAGGATCGTTTCTACCAATTTCTGTCATTTGATATAAAAAATCATCAAATGAATTTATACAATCCCAACCATCAATTCTAGAAGAAAAAATATCACTTTCACTTGAATTTGAGGCACACGCGGTGGTGAAAGCTAATATGCCAATAACCAGTATGCAAAGAGTTATATTTTTATTGAACATCGCCAAATCGCTTATTAAGAATTTAGGGCATTCATTAGACGCTTTCGGCAGCGAGAACGGCCGCTCCCACAATGCCTGCCTCGTTCCGCAATTCTGCTGGCACGATCTCTGCCCTGATTTTGATGTAGTGTAGAAATTCCTCGTGTTTTTTGCTAACACCGCCACCGATAATGATCAATTCTGGCGAAAAAAGAAATTCGATGTGCTGGAAGTAGGTGTTCAGCCGCTGGCCCCACTGCTTCCAGCTTAGGTTTTTCTCTTCGCGAATGCGCTCGGCGGCGTAATTTTCGGCGTCGTTTTTTTGGTTGCGCAGGTAAAGGTGGCCGAGTTCGGTGTTGGGGACGAGACGGCCGTCTACAAACACCGCGCTGCCAATGCCTGTACCGAGCGTAAAAATCATCACCGTGCCTTGCTTGCCCTTGCCCGCACCAAAGCGCATCACCGCCACGCCTGCCACATCCGCGTCGTTGGCCAGGGTCACGGGGCAGCCCGTGGCTTCAGCCATTGCCTGCTGGCTGGAATAACCAATCCACTTGTCGTCGATGTTAGCCGCAGAGTGGGTAACGCCGTTGATGACAATGGCCGGAATGCCGACGCCAATCGGCCCGCTGTATTCAAAGTGGTCCACAATTCGCTTGAGCACCTTGATGACAGCCTTTGGTTTGGCAGGCTTTGGTGTGGGAATCCGCAGCCGATCTGTGATCATCTCTCCTTTTTTTGTATCTACGAGTGCGCCCTTAATGCCGCTGCCGCCGATGTCGATGCCAAGTGCGATCATTGTTTCCTCCTGCCAACTGTTTTATTGTCAATCGTTACTAACTGTTCTTCTATTTCGCGCACGGCCGTTTGCCCAGCCTTAATCCCCTCATCCAACCGATGGAAATCGAACAGGCCAATGGAACCCATATTTGGCTGTAGCAAGATTTCTGGGCGGGAGACGGCCAAATGCTTTTGCAAGGTCTGCGCCGTGATAATGTCGGCCACGACGGACATGATTTGCCACGTTTTGCGCCGCTGCGTAAGGGCCAACGCCCTGCCAAGCACACCTGTTGGGGTCGGGGCTGGCTTGTCTGGCGTGCCGAAGGGGGCGGTGTTGCTTAAATCCACGGCAATGACGTAGTTGGCTCCCCGCGCCCGTGCAATGTCAAAGGGCGTGTTGTTCAAAATGCCGCCGTCGCTCAACACCATGCCATCCCGCTCCACTGGGGGAAACAAGATGGGGATGGCGATGGTGGCGAGAACGGCCGTAATCACATCCCCCTCATCCAAAATGACCTCTTTGCGCGAAACCAAATCTGTGGTGACAACCGCCAGCGGCACGCCCAACTCAGAAAATTTGGGACGGCCAATGTAAGATGCCAGTAACTGCTCGATTTTGTTGACGCCCGTTAGCGCAGGCGCGGTGCCAGAAAATGAGTACATCGAGGCAATATTTATCTCGCGCAGGCAGTCTGCCAGGTCGTCGCAGGTAAGCCCAGAGGCGTACAGGGCACCTACCAAGCCGCCAATACTGGTGCCTGTAATAAGGTTTGGCCGAATGCCAAGCCGTTCCAGCTCCATCAGCACGCCAATGTGGGCCGCGCCCCGCGCGCCACCGCCTCCTAAAGCATATCCAATTTTCATACCGTTACTTTCCTTTGAATTGAGGCGGCCGTTTCATCATAAAACTTTGCGCCCCTTCCAGAAAATCTTCGCTGCTCATGAGCTGACTTTGCGCCCAGCCCTCCAGCATCAAGCCGCGATCAATGTCGCTCAGGCCATCAATGACCCGCTTGGCCATGCCCACCGCCAGCGGTGCAGCCAGGTTAATTTCAGCGGCCAACTCTTCTGCCTTGGCCATAAGCTGATCCGCTGGTAGCACATAATTGACAATGCCCCACCGTTCAGCATAATCCATGCCAAAATGCCGTCCGGTGAAGATGAGTTCTTTGGCACGGGCGGGGCCAACCAGCCGCGTGAGCCGCGTGGTGCCGCCTACGTCGGGGATGATACCCAGGCGCGTTTCTGGCAGCCCCATCTGCGTGCCTTCGGCAGCAATGCGGATGTCGCAAGCCAGGGCTAGCTCCATCGCCAGTCCCAGGCAGTAGCCGTGCAGCAGGGCAATGGTGGGAATCTCCAACCGCTCCAGCCGATTGTGTACTGCCTGAAAATCATCGGTGATGTTTCGCATTCGCTGCTGCCAGTGGGGACCATACTTTTGCGCCAATCCCAGCAGGCTGCTCACGTCAATCCCTGCCGAGAACGCTTTGCCCTCGCCGCGAATAATGACGGTACGAATGTTTGGGGTGCGGTTGGCGGTGTGAACGGCCGTATCCAACCCCTCAACCAGTTCCGCATTCATCGCATTCCGCTTCTCTGGCCGATTCAAAATAATCTCAAAAATGGTGTCCCGCTGCTGTGTGAGGACTAATTCGCTCATTCAACTACCTCCACCGAGAGGATAAATCCCCCGGCTATTTGTGCAAGCCCTGTCGGGCTAAAAACCAAACTGATTACCGATTACTGTTCACCAGTCTGGTACGCCTCCAACTCCACCCCCAAACCATCGGCCAGGCGATTGACAAAGGCATAATACCCCGTCACCTGATTTATATCCAAAATCGCCGCATCGCTAAAGCCCACCTCACGCAGGGCAATCACATCGGCTTCCACCATGTCCCAGGGGGTGAGCGTCAGTTTTTCCGTGTAGATGAGCATTTGGCGGTCAGCGGGGGTGAGGGTGGCCGTGCGCCATTTGGTTTTCAGGGCGTTAACAAGCACCGGATCGTTGGTTAAACGAAGCAGCCCGGCTCCGTGATGCACCAGTCAGTAATGACATTTGTTAATCGCCGAAACAGCGACGGCGATCATCTCCCGCTGGACTCGGCTGAGGTCCGATTTGCCGCGCATGAGGTGGGCGTACAGGTCATAGTGGGTGCGCAGTGACTTGGGATTCAGGCTGTGAATACGCAGGATGTTGTCAACCACACCCTCTGGCTCAACATATTTTTCATACATTTTTTTCAGCGCGCCAGTCGCTTCTTCCATCGAAATCATCTTAATCCAAGCCATCTTCTGCTCCTCCTAAAATCATTTTGCCACAGAGAACACAGAGAAAAAGGAGAAATCTGCGAAACCCGTGGATAAATAGTGTGCGGATGATAGCAAAAGTGCGGGCAGGACGCAGGTGGTTGGCAAATTGATTTAGCAAGGTCACAATTGACGGAGATTTTGGCCACAGAGCGCACAGAGAAAAAAGAGGTTTTTCCTCTAAACCCTCTGTGTTCTCTGTGGCAAATTTCCCAAACCCACTGAACCGAGGATGCACAACTATGACCAAAAAAGTTTATATTGCCTACACGGGCGGCACGATTGGGATGCAGCGGGTGAACGGCCGTTACCAACCCATCCCCAACTTTTTGCAGCAGCTCATGGCCGATAACCTCGCCTTCCACCACCCAGAGCTGCCTCAATTCACCATCCACCAGTACGATCCGCTGCTCGATTCGCCTAATATGACCCCCGGCGACTGGTCTCGCATTGCCACGGACATTTGCGACCATTACGATGCGTACGATGGCTTCATCGTCCTGCACGGCACGGACACGATGGCCTACACCGCCTCGGCGTTGGCCTTCATGCTAGATGGCCTGGGCAAGCCCGTCATCTGCACCGGATCGCAAATTCCCCTGTGCGAAATTCGCAACGACGCCCAGGACAATCTCATTGCTGCCCTGCTGCTGGCGGCCAACTATGCTATCCCGGAGGTCTGCCTGCTGTTTCACAGCCACCTGTTTCGGGGTTGCCGCGTGGTGAAGGTGGATGCGGATGGCTTTGATGCGTTTGAGTCGCCCAATTGCCCGCTGCTGGCCACGCTGGGGATTGACGTGGAGGTGGATTGGAGCTTGGTGAAACGGCCATCTCTCCCCATCTCACCCATCAACTTGCAAACCATCCGCGAACCGGGTGAAGTAGGTGCCTTGCGCCTTTACCCAGGCATGTCTGCCCGCATTTTGGAAAACGTGCTCCAGCCACCGCTGCGTGGCCTGGTGCTAGAAACCTATGGCGCAGGCAATGCCCCCACCAATAACCCAGATTTTTTGCGCGTGCTGGCCGAGGCAATCGAGCACGGGGTGGTCATTGTGGATTGTACGCAATGCCTGCGTGGCACGGTAGACCTGACCAAATACGCCACTGGCTCCGCTCTGGCCGACATTGGTGTTTTGAGTGGCTATGACATGACGCCAGAAGCTGCATTGACCAAATTGGCCTATTTACTTAGCGTCGAATCGAATTTGGACGTGGTGAAGGTAAAGATGCAGCAAAGTTTACGTGGAGAACTCACACGGCCGTAATTCAATTCGTCACGCGGGGGTATGAACGATGTGTTTTGAGGTTGAAACAATAACCTCACGCCAAGGCGCAAAGACCGGTTTTTTCCTTTATGCTTTTGCGACTTTGCGTGAAGCTCTCTTACAAGTTGTTCGTATACGCCTGTCACGCTGGCGTCACGCAAAGCAAGTAAAAAGGAAATCATCATATGGAATGCCTGATTGGATTTTCAGGCGTTCTTCTCCTTACAAACGGCCGTTTGCAATCAGGGAGCAGGCGGCCGTTTTCTTACTGCAACATTGCAACCCTTTGTCGGTATATCCGTACAGTGCCATGAGCAAACGGCCGTTACCAACCAAACCTGTCCTCAAGCCAGATAAAGCCAAAGCTGGTATGCTTCCCTTGTTGTCACATTCTTGATTTTGGCGGTGTTTCAAAGAACGGCGAATAACCCAATTACCAAACTTTACAATTACACAAATACCTTAAGTTATGAGCGAACCGATTATTGTTGTTGATAATGTTCACAAATCCTATCTGATGGGCAAAGAAGCCGTCCCCGCCCTGCGCGGCGTGTCGCTAGAAATTCAGCGCGGCGAGTTTGTTTGCCTTATGGGTCCCAGCGGTTCAGGCAAAACCACCCTACTCAACGTCGTGGGTGGGCTGGATGAGCCCAGTCGCGGTCATCTTGTTGTGGATGGCCAAAACCTCGTTTCCCTCAGCGAAAACGAGCTGGCAAGGCTACGTCTGGACAAGATGGGCTTTATCTTCCAAAACTACAACTTGCTGGCTAACTTCACTGCCCAAGAAAATGTAGAAGCCCCCATGGTGCTGGCCAACGTTTCCCGCAAGGAGCGGAAGGAACGCGCCACGAAGCTCCTGGAGCGTGTGGGGCTGGGCGACCGCACCCACCATTACCCTAGCGAACTATCTGGCGGGCAGCAGCAGCGCGTGGCCATCGCCCGCGCGTTGGCTAACAATCCTCCCATCCTCATTGGCGACGAAATGACAGGTGATCTGGACTCAGAAACTGGGTTTGCCATCATGCGCCTTATTGCTGAACTAAACGATGAAGGAATGACTGTCGTATTTGTTACCCACGATCCCCGTATGGCGGAGTTTGCTGGGCGCACGGTGGAATTACAGGATGGCAAGCTGCTGAATGGAAACGGCATTGCTTCCCCCAAAGCGACAAATGAAGAAGAGAAAGCAGAGGACTAAGCGATGGTTTTAAAGTACGTCCTTAAAAACTTCCGGCGGCGGAAGGTGCGAACCTTGCTGATGGTGCTCTCTTTGCTGGTTAGCACCGGTCTCATTGTGGCCATGAGTGCCACGGTCGAAACCATTCGCCAATCAAACGTGGAGCTAATTGCCTCTGGCGTGGGGCGATTTGATCTCAACGTTGCCAAAACAGATATTAGCCCTGATCCATTTGTAGAGGTGGAGCGGGTAACGCAAACGATGCTGGCGGCTGACTCAAATATTACGGCCGTTTATCCCCGCATCCAGTCCATTATAGAAATGTCTGGCAATGGCGAGCAGGCTAACGGCTGGCTGGTTGCTCTGGACAGCACCGTAGACGATGTGGGTTTTATTGATGTGGTCGATGGAGAATATGAGCTAGGGGATAACGGAGCGGCCGTTTTAGAAGCCACCGCCAACGCTTTTGGTTTGGCAGTAGGGGATAGCATCGACATTGCTTACAGCTTTCCCCAACCTCGCGAAGAAGGTCGTCCAGAGATCGTAGGCAGCAGCCAGCAGCGCACTACCGCCCGCTTCACCGTTAAGGCCATCATCCGGCAAGACGGCGTGGCTGACGCTGGGGTTCGGGATGGTCTCATCATCGATTTGGCTGACGCCCAAGACTGGCTCGGCCTGCAAGGTCGCGCCGACCGCGTGATTGGGCTGGTAGATACCCGCCTTTATGAATCGCGCGATTCTGAAGCTGCGGCTTTGAGTGTACGCAACGTAGCCGCCAACGTACAGGCCGCCCTCGGCGAAGAGTACCAGTACAGTTTGGACAAAGCCACCATTTTAGATGCCAGTGCCGAGGCGTTTTTGATTTTGCAGGCGCTCATCAACACCTATGGCCTGATGGCACTAGGCGTGGTGGGTCTGCTGGTGCACACGCTGGTGATGACCAATGTGCAGGAGCAAAAGCGCGAAATGGCCATCCTGCGTATTTTGGGCAGCCAGCAACGATATTTGTTCATTTTGGTTATCGGTGAAGTGGCCGTGATTGGGGCCATTGGCATTGGGCTAGGGGTATTTTTGGGGCAAATTATTACCAGCTACGCCGTGGTGCCTTTTATTACTTACCAGATGAGTTTGTCTGGACTAACGGCCCGTTTGCAACCGGCTGTAAGCTTAACGGCCGTTCTGCCCGCCATTATTTCTGCCATTGTGGTGCTTTTCCTGAGTGCGCTTAAGCCCGCCCGCGACGCCGCCAACACCAAGGTGATGCACGCCATCAACCCTGGCGTTGCCGATAATTTGCAGCTAGAAGATTTGGCCGGACTGCGTGAGCGCAAGCCAAGCGGCCGTATGTTTTTCATTGGCCTCTTCCTCATGTTTGTGGTGATGATGACCGTGGGGCTGGATGTGGTTTCCTCACTGGGGAACCCCGCTGCCGAAGCAACCATCATTTTGGGTGCGGTTTTGATGATGGTGGTGGGCGTTGGCTTCCTCTTTTTCATTACCACCGTGCCGTTTGAGCGGCTCATTTTGTTTATCACTGGACTCATCCTGCCCAAGCTCACCTACTTTGCCAAGCGCAATGTGGGGCGCAACCAGGGGCGCAACACGCTCATCTCATTGTTGGTGTTGTTCAGCGGCGTGTTGCCCAGCTTTTTGGCTACGCAAAGCGCCATCGCCAACAAAAATCTAGAATCCGACGTCAGGCTGAACGCTGGTGCACCGGTTGAGGTGGAGGTATTTGGTGGCTTTGGCCCCAGCAGTGGCGATGCCTCGCTGAATCGGCTGAAGCCGAGCTTTATTGATGACGAACTGCTGGCAATCCCTGGCATGGACCAGGCGGTGGGGCTGAGCTACGGCTACCGCACCAGCATCAGCGACCCGGTGGGGATGCGGTCTGGCTCTGTTGCGCTCATTGGCGTAGACGGCCGTCTCAACGATGTTCTCTTTGCCGACATGGTGGAATTTGTAGGGGGTGGGCCAGAATCGCTCGATCAAATCTTGACCGATGACAGTGCGATTGTTATCAGCGAAGGGTTGGCCGAAGGTCTGGCCGTGCCACTGGGCGGGATTGTGAAAATCACCGGCGCAGGGCTGGATCATGTGGAGGAGATGCGCGTGGTGGGCATTGCCCGCACCATGCCCGGTTTCCGCTCCATGAACCGCGTCCGCACGCAGGGGTTGGGCGGTAGCGACGTCTTTATCTCTATGGATGCTTTCCGCCGCATATCCAACGACCCACTGCTGCCGCTACCTCCCGCTGACGACCCCATCATCGACCGCATTTTAGGCACTACCCTCGCAGACGCGGATCCGTTTGAAGTTTCTTCGGAGATGACCAATCGGTTTAGCCTGAAGTACAGCATCTTCACCCAAATTGTGGAGGTGCGGCTGGAGCAAGCGCAGGCCAGCCGGGCGCAAGAGCAAGCGTTTTTGCTGGTGCTGACGGTGATTAGTTTTACAACGGCCGTTTTCGGTGTGTTTGCCGTCATTTACGTGACGATTTACGCACGACGGCTGGAAATTGGCATGATGAAGGCAATCGGTACCCGAACCCGCGAACTGACCGGCATGCTCATTGTTGAATCCATCGCCATGACGTTAAGTGCCGCACTGGCAGGCATTACCGCTGGAGCCGCGATGGGCTACCTGTTTGCCTACTTCGACAGTATTTCGGCCCAGCGACCTATGCAATTGGCGGTAGATACGACGGTGATGCCCTTTGTGGTCATCATGGTAGTGTTGGCAAGCGTCATTGGCGCAACCTTTTCAGCTCGGCGCATTGTGAAGAAGCGCGCTGTGGAAATCTTAAGAATGTAAAACTTTACCGCAGAGAGCGCGGAGGACGCGGAGAATAAAAAACTCTGCGCTCTCTGTGTCCTCCGCGGTAAATATCAATGGATAATGTTATGAAAGCGAAGAATTTGTTTGCGACTTTTGGTTTGATTGTAGTGTTGGTGCTGCTGGCAGCTTGTGACGGACGTTCTGAGGGTGCCACGGCAACGGCCGTTCCCGACGCAGCAGCCGAAACTGAAGCTGAACCCACTGCCACCCGCCCTAGTCAAAGCGGCGTTACCATCTTGGCCGATGGCTCGGTGGTAGCTGTTCAGCCCGTGCTGCCGGTGAGCTTTACCGCCAGCGGACGGCTGCTGGAACTAGCCGTGGAGCCAGGTGATGTGGTGGAGCCTGGCGATCTCATCGCCACGCTGGATGATGCGGCATTGCTAGACGCCGTAACCAACGCGGAGTTCCAGGGGGCGCAATCGGAACTAAACTTGACCCAGGCGCAGGCCGAGTTGGATCGTTTGCTAGAGTGGGAACCAGATGAAACGGCCGTTGCCGTTGCCGAGGCCAATCTTGCGGCAGCCCAAGCCCAGCTAGAAAATGCGGTTGCGTCCGATGCGGTTGCGGGTAACAGCGTAACCCAAGCAAACGTGAGCGTGGCCCAGGCCGAGCGGCAGCTAGCCGATGCCCAGGAAGCATACAATACCGCTTTTGACCCTGGCCGTGAGTGGGAGCTGAACGATCCCTTCCGCAAACAGTTTCTGGAAAACGAGCGGGATGCCGCCACACGCAATTTGCAGTTTGCCGAAGAAAATTTGCGGGTAGCGCGGGCCAACTATAGCCTGGCCGTCGCGGGCATCAATAACGACTCTGCGCTCAATGCTGAAGCATCCGTCATTAGCGCGCAGCAGGCGTTGGAACAGGCGCAAAAGCCACCCACCGCCGAGCAAATTGAAGCCGCCCAGCTAAGCGTGCAGCAAGCGGAACTATCGTTGCAGCAAAGCCAGCTCAACTTGGAGCAGGCGCAGGAAGCGGTGGCAGATGCCCAGCTTGTTGCCCCCACGGCAGGCACCGTCCTCTCGGTAGACGCGGCTGAGGGTGCGATGATTGGCACAGGTTCTCCCATTATCACTTTGCTAGACACAACCCAACTAGAGTTCCATACCAGCAATTTAAGCGAGCGGGATTTGGCGCGGGTTGCGTCTGGGCAATCGGTAGCAGTGACGCTGAAAGCGTATCCCAATGATGTGATTGCGGGTACGGTGGTGCGCATTGGCACGCAAGCAACGGGGACGGTGGGGGATGCGGCCGTTTTTCCGGTCATCATCAGTATCAGCAGCGATTCACTAGATATTCGCCCCGGCATGACCGGCCGTGCCGAAATTGCAGGTGAATAGATTTCACCGCAAAGTTCGTGGAGAACGCCGAGTTTTTTGAGCCCCTGCATAGCAGCAGGGGCTTTTTATGGTCTACGAACGAGTTGTCATTATATTTCACGCCAAGTCGCAAAGACGCTAAGTTTTTCCTTTGCGCCTTAGCGTCTTTGCGTGAGTTAATCGCTTTGTCTGACAAGTTGTTTGTGCAACCGCTTTTTTTGCGATATTGTCTATCGTCAGCCAATCCGTTCTGATGGAACTATGCAACCGTTAAGTGTGGCACGCTTACAACGACAGCTTGCCCTTTCGATCAGAAAGACGCGAATATCTTAAACAGCTTGCTGAACAAGTTCGACAGGGGGAATTTCCCTACGCTACTTCTCAAGAAAGTGAAGAAACGTAAACCCAACGGCCGTTCCGCAATTCAAATAAACTCTGTTCCGTAAAAGAAGCATCCTGGCCGCCTTGCAGCAGCATGGCGCGGAAGGTAATAGTGGCCTGGTTGTCATCGAGTGCCGCCTCATCCAAAATTTTCAAGCCCAAAAATCGGGTGTTTTGGCAAAATTGCTTGAGCGAACGCCGCTTGGCAATCATCTCTTTGGGCAAGAGCGGTGGGTTGGGGCGTTCTGTTTGCAAGATGAAGCGGACATTGCCCAGCGCGTAGGCGGCGTAGCGGGCGCGCATCAGTTGGGCGGGAGACGGCCGTGTTTTTCCCAGATGAATGGGCTGGCAGCAGTTTGTGTACGGCCGTTCGCTGTGGCACGGGCACGGTTGGTTCATGAACGCAGCTCTGCATAGCGGAAGCAATCAACGACGTGGTCGTTCACCATCCCCACCGCCTGCATAAAGGCGTAAACAATTGTAGGGCCAACAAAGCTGAAGCCTCGTTTTTTGAGTTCTTTGCTCATCGCTTGTGATTCGGCCGTTTCTGCTGGAACCTCTGCCATGCTGCGCCAGCTGTTTTGGATGGGACAGCCGTCTACAAAATCCCACAAAAAGCGGCTAAACGAACTTTCCTTTTCCATGATCTCCAGGTAGCCTCGCGCATTTTTCACCGCCGACTGCACCTTCAGCCGATTGCGCACAATCCCCGGATTTTGCAGTAGCTCCGCGATTTTGGCGTCATCGTACCGGGCAATTTTCTCTGGATCGAACTGGTCAAATGCGGCCCAATAATTCTCCCGCTTGCGCAAAATAGTAATCCAGCTTAAGCCAGCCTGCGCTCCATCCAAAATGAGCTTGGCAAAGAGCAGTCGATCGTCATAAATTGGCACGCCCCACTCTTCATCGTGGTAGCGAATGTAAAGCGGATCGGTGGTGCCGCACCAGGCACAGCGCACTTTATTGTCCATCAGAATGATGCCTCCGGTTGAGAGAGTAGTTGGGTGGAGAACGGCCGTTCCTTACCCAACATGGTCAAAATATTAAAGCAACTTAGCCACGGCAGCTAACCGCTCTGCTGCCCGTTCCAAATCAGACAGGGCGGTAGAAATAGCAAAACGCAAATGACCTTCGCCGCTCTGGCCAAAGGCGATGCCCGGCGTCGCAGCAATCTGGGTGTGTTCCAACAGGGCGTCAGCTAGCTCCAGGCTATTTTTCCGGCTGTTGGGGAAGCGAGGGAAGAGGTAAAACGCTCCCTCAATCGAGTGGCATTCGACCCCCTCTATGCCATTGAGCGCGTTTACCATGAAGTCCCGACGCTGTTGGTAAGCGTCTCGCATCGTGGCGATGGCGTCCTGCGGCCCCGTGAGTGCCGCAACGCAGGCGTGCTGCGTAAAAGTGGCCGCGCAAGAAACGGATTGAGTGTTTTGCTTGGTCGCCAGCCGGATGATCTCTGGTGGCCCCACCAGCCAGCCCAGCCGCCAGCCTGTCATCGCGTACGATTTCGTCAGGCCATTTACGGTCAGGGTGCGCTCGGCCATGCCAGGGGCGGCGGCAATAGAAAGGTGGGAACGGCCGTCAAAAACCAGTTTCTCATAAATTTCATCCGCAATCACGTACAGGTCCGCTTCCTGAGCCACTTCCACAATGGCATCACACTCCGCGCTTGTCAGCACACGCCCGGTGGGGTTGCATGGGGTATTGAGCATAATCGCCTTGGTGCGCGGCGTCAGCTTGGCCCGCAGTCGGTCGGCGGTGATGCGGAAATTGTCAGTACTGGGCAGGCTAACCGGCACGGCCGTTCCGCCCGTCAGGGTAATCATCGGTGGATAAGAAACCCAGTACGGTTCCAGCACCAAAATCTCGTCGCCGGGATTGCTGATAGCGGCCAGCGCCAAGTACAAGGCCCACTTCCCCCCCGGCGTGACGATAATTTGGTGGCGGGGATCGTCGATGGGAATCCGGTTTTCCGTCTGCATTTTGTGGGCGATGGCGTCTAGCGTTTGCGGCAAGCCCACCATCGGGGCTGGGTAGTGGGTGTGGCCGTCATGCAGTGCAGAAACGGCCGCTTCCACAATGTGTGCGGGCGTATCAAAATCAGGGTCGCCACCTGCCAGGGCAATCACATCCTGCCCGGCGCGCTGCATCGCCTTTGCTTTGTCGTTGACCGCCAGCGTCATCGAGGCGGGAATACTGCTGAGTTTGGTTGAAAGTGGTTTCATGAGCGTTTATCTCCAGTCTGGTTGGGCGAATGGTAAATTGTAAAGGGTTAACGGTAAATGGTAAACTGTAACAATTAACCATTTACTATTAACCATCAACTATTTTTATGTTAACTTTTCAAGAAGATGCAGTAACGGCCGTTGTCCTCGGCATTATGCAAGATGCGGGATTGCCCCACGCGGGCTGCACCTGCACACGCTGTTTGGCCGCGTTTGACGATCCGGCGCGGGGGGCGTATGCGGCTTGTTTGGCTGTTGTGGATAGAAGAAGGAACACAGAGTTACGCGGAGAAGGCACAGAGTTACACAGAGATCAGGCGAAGGTTTATTTGTTTGATGCGACGCCGGATATCAAGTTTCAGCTCAATTTGCTGGCGGGGGCGTTGGGGGCGCATCCGCAGCGGGCCAATCGGCTGCGCCAGCCAGACGCGATTTTTCTGACCCACGCCCACATGGGGCATATTGGCGGGCTGCCCCAGCTCAGCAAAGAGGCAATGTTTGTCAACAACCTGCCCATCTACGCCACGCCTGCGCTGTGCAATCTCATCCAGCAAACGACGCTTTGGTCGCCGCTGGTGGCGGAGCTAGAATTTCGGCCGTTGCCCGGCGGGGCGAGCGTAGATTTAGGGGATGGCTTAACGGTAACGCCGATTCCCGTGCCGCACCGGGATGAGTGGGGGGTGGGGACGGTGGCCTATCGCATTCAAGGGCCGCAAAAATCGCTGCTTTATTTGCCAGACATAGACGCCTGGCCCCAATGGCCCGCCGCCGAAGCCACCCTGAGTGGGGTGGACGTGGCCCTGGTAGACGCCAGCTTTTACAGCCGGGATGAGCTAGGCGGCCGCGCCCCGGTGGCCCACCCGCTGGTCACAGACACCATCACCCGCTTTGCCCACCTGGCGGACAAGCTAATATTGACCCATCTGAATCATACAAATCCGGTTTTAGATGAGGGGAGTGAGGCAGAAACAACCGTACACCGGGCCGGATTCCGCATTGCCCAAACGGGAGATCAATTCGTCTTATGATTCCTCATCTCTGGGCGTTAATCGCTCAATGAGGAAAAGAATTTCTGCGGCTTCATCGTAATCGAGAGCAGGATTGTCGGCTAGTGCCGGATCGGGAGAGCCAGTGAGAACAGTGATAATGGCTTGCATGAACAGTTTGAATGAGTCTCGCGTATCGGGATTTTGAGACAATTCAGCGAAGAGCGCGTTCACTTCATCACTTTTTTGTTGGCCCAATAGCCCCAAAACATCGTCAACTAGCCGCCCACCACCATATTGTGCATACCCGCCCTGCCGCCGGTAAGCAAGGTACGCATCCCGTGCTTGAACCCATGCGTCGTGTGCGGCCGTTTCGTTGCCCATCGCCTTTTCAATATCGCACAAAATATCGAAGGATTTCCACAGTTCGGCCGCGTGATCAAAATGACTTTTACATTCAATCGCCCGTAAGATTTCCGACCGCGCTTCATCATACCGTTTCAGCTTGCGCAGGGCGTTGCCAATATTGTTACGAACAATACCTTCCTGTCGTAAATCCTTCAATTCAACATAAATATCAGCAGATTGTCGAAAAAAGACAACCGTATTTTCAAGATCATTGAAGCCAATATCATATAGAATTCCCAACTGTCCTAAACTACTCGCCTGCCCAGCCCGGTTGTTACCTTGCGTCTTAATCTCCAGCGAACGTCGGTATGCGGCTTCCGCCGCCTCGTACTCCCCTGCATCCTGATACACGATGCCCATCTGGTGCCAAGAAACGGCGACTTCACGCGGTTCATTTTGTTGCTCAAAAATGTCCCGTGCTTCCTCGTATCCGGCCAGAGCATCAGCGTACCTTTTTTGAATGAGACGTACAGTCGCTAATTGCTGTTTGCCCACCGCCAACCCCCGGAAATCTTCCAGCTTTTCGCCCCGTTCGATGCGTTCCGTATACCTTACTGCCGCTTCATCCAGCCGTCCTAACGCCGTGAGGCAATCCGCCTGTTCAGTGAGAATAACGGCGGCCATACGTGCGCCCCTCTCGCCCAACGCTTCAAACAGCCGCTGGCTCTCAACATGCAAGTCGAGGGCGGGCGCGGCTTGCCCTCCTAGCCGAAAGACCCGGCCAAGCAACAAATGTGCTATTGCCAAATCAAAATCGGCACCTGGGTACACTGCGGGGCCAGCGGCTTTGGCTTTTTCTAGCAGCGCCGTTGCTTTTTCATAGGCGGGTTGCAGATGGTTTTGCCCCAGCAGCCGCTCAATCAACAGCCGTTCGTTTTCAAAGCGAGCCTTGCCCCAGGCTGGAATCAGCGCCGCCGCCTTTTTTCGCACTGTCACTGCTCGCACCAGGGCAGACGGCCGTCCCAAAGAAGCCAGCAGTTGTTCAATGCTTCCCGCCTTGTCGCTCACAAATTCAGCCAGTTGGTTTGTTTCGGTGGGGATATCATCCATCGCTAACTGCTGCTCCAGCCAGGTAAGTGAGGCCAGCAAATTAGGCAACTCTAGCAGAGTCAAGCGGGCTTGCAATCGGCTATCTTTGAATTTTTGCTCGTAAAGAAAGTCAACCAGTTGCACCATCGCTTCGGCCCAGGCTGTTTCGAGTTTTGATAGTTGGGCCGGTTCCTGGCCAATTTTCAGGTAAGCAGGCAGGGCAGGGTCCAGGCGCAGGTAGTTGTACTCTTGCAGTTCGGCCATCCCTACCTCAATCAACATTTTCGCTACCATACCAATGTCGTCGGTTTCAATTCCCATCACTGCTGCCATATTTGCCACATGCCCACCATCATGGAATACGGCCAACTTGTTCACCAAAGTTCGTACTTCTGGCGGCAAGCGGCGCAAAGAAAGCTCTACGCTGGCGTACAGCGAATTTTCCCGGTCTCCCTTGTTTTGCGCCTCCAGCTTGGCCATCAGCCCGGCCACGTTTTGGGTGGTGGCCCGCACCCCGTTGGCCACTTCCCGCGCCAGCAACGTCAGGGCGCGGGGGTGGCGGTTCACCGTCTCCACCAGCTCCTCAATCTCCTCCGGCGTGGTGGCGTCGTCGTTGGCGGGTGGCTGCCAGCCATGCTCGGCCATCACCTGCTCCACCAGTTGAATCGCTTCCGCTTTCCGCAGCCGTCCCAAATCCACCGTCTGGTACGCCCCGGCAAATGGCTCCGGCAGCCACTCTCGGCTGGTAAAAATAAGTCGGCACTGGTCGTCGGCGTCCAGCAGCTGCTGCGCCAATTCCAGCAGGGCGGTCACGTCCGCCACGCCCGCCGGGTTGTTGCCTTCATGGTCTGGCAGGACGCTTTCCATATTGTCCAGCAAAATCAGCGTGGGGAAGTCGCGCAGGGCGCGAGCTACCGGCTGCAAGGCTGCGGCTAAATCATCGCCATATTGGGCCACGGTATATTTTGGCAGGAGTTGGCGGCCAATGGTGTCCAGCACGCCGCGCACGTCCTGCACGTTTTGCGGCTCCACGTTCACAAATGCCACTCGGGCAAACCGCCCGGAGCGGGCCAGCCAGCGGGCCAGCTCAATGGCCAATGCCGTCTTCCCCAGGCCACCGCTGCCGCGAATGACGGCGTACGCCACCTGGGTCAGCAGCCGCTCCAGTTGCAGCAAGGTGCGGCTGCGCCCCACAAAGCCGTGCAGGGGTGGGGCGGGCAGCTTGCCCAACGCCAGTTCCCGTCGTTTGCTGGCCAGCCGCGCTGCCGCTTCACCCACCTGCACGGTGAATAGCTGTGGGTCCGCCTTTTCCTGGTACAGCACCGGCACAAACCAATCATGCAGGCTTAAATGCCCGGCCCCCATCCGCTTGCCCCGGTTGCGGTCGCCATACAGCGCAAGCTGTCCGGCCAACATGCTGTCCCCCACGCGCCGTCCTTCAGCCAGCCCTCGGTAAAATGGCTCCACAAAGCGACGGGCCGTTTCCACCAGCACCGAATGGCTCATCGCCACCACCGAGCCGACTCCCTCTTCCAGCAGCTTCGCCGCCACGGACGCATGGGGGTCTTCATCGGACAGTGCCGTCTGGCATGCGTCCAGGTAGATGAGCGGCACGCCGTAGGCGCGCAGCTCCGCCGCCAACTCGTTGGCATGAACCAGCGCCAGCAGCCGCTGTCCAATTTTCTCCTTGTCACGGGGGTCTTCAAAGCAGAGGGCACCCAGGCCCACCCGCCTATCATAAACGCCATGCCCATCAAAATGGACAATCTCATACGGCTGGCTCGCCTCTTTGGCCCGTTTGAGCGCAGTTTTGAGGGCGGGGAAGGTGGGCGGATGCAAAATATCGACCTGGACTAACTCTTGCCCCAAATTCTCCATCGCCTGCACCAGCGGCAAGGCACTGCTGCGATGGTCCAGGTAGCCCACGGGCTTGCCCTGCGCATCAACTTCCGGGCGCGGGCTGAGCAACAGCACCCGGATGGGCAAATTGGCAGCCGCCGTCACCGTCTGCTTGCGGTTGGGCAGGCGACGGCGCACCCGCACCCCGTTCCCCCCTTGCGCCAAAAAGCCTACGCCGTCGTGCATTATTTCCCACGGCAACGAGAGCCAATCGCTGGCCGCCTCGCGCACCAGGGCGGCTTCAGCCTCCTCGGTCCCTTCCATTGGTTCCCTGTCCACCTGCACAGAAAAGCGGCGGCTGCCGCTGGCTTGCTCCCACGCCGCCAGCGGTTCCCGGGCGGATTCACCCCCCAGCGCGGTTGTGTAAAGCGCGTGTCCCCACTCAGGCAGCGCGTTTTCTGTTTTTTCAGCGCGGGTTTTGAAGACGCCCGTCGGCCATTGATGGTACTTTTCCACATACCAGCGAATCTCGCCCAGCTCCACGGGGCCAAGTGGCGCACTGATTTTGTAACGTCGGCTGGTAATCGCCCGCCCACCGTCACCCTCCGGCGGATGGTAGGTAAGTTCGGCCGTGGCCGCGGCTCGGCGCACGCCCTCTTTTTCTACAATGTGGGGGTCGGTGAGTTCCAGAATCAGTTCAGCCACAGGTTCGGCTGGCGCAGCCTGGGCAGGTGGGTAATCTTCGGGTAGCTGCTGGCCCAGCGCGGTCAAAATCCTGGGGATGACGTTGCTGAGGCCGGTAGGTGCATCTTTCACAAAGATGTAGAGCGGCTCATCGGGGAACAGAAGTTTGAGCAGCCCTAGCTGCACGCCGGGCAGCACAACGGGGATGATTTTGTAGCCATCGTTGCGCTGGCTGGCTTCATCCTGGGCGAGTCGCACTTCCTTTTGCACCCATTCTGAGCTAAGCGCGTCGATGCTGAGCAATACGAGGAAATGTTGGGCTTCGCGGATGCTGGCTTCAATGGTGTCGTTGAGCGCATCACCGCCGCTTAGCTCGCGGGAATCGACCCAGGTGAGTTCGCCGTGTGCTTCTAGCAATTCGCGGAGTTTTTTAACCGTGTCGTCGTCTTTGGTTGCGTGAGAGATGAAGATGTGACTGGTCATACCGTTTCCTTTTGAGTTGAGGGCTTGGTGTGGCTTTCGTCAAACTGTAAAAGCATTATAGGAGAGTTGGTGGTGTGATTCAATGGGTTTTTCTCTCGTTGTGCAGTGATCAAGAGTAGGTCAAACAGATGGGACGCGGACAAGCGCGGAAAAACGCGGATTAGATTCAAATCCGCGTTCATCAGCGTTAATCGGGTGCATTAACAAATTGTCAGGCAACTGATTAACTCACGCAAAGACGCCAAGGCGCAATAGGTAAAACCTAGCACCTTGGCACTTTTGCGTGAAATTCACTGATATCTCTTTTATGCACCCCGTTAATCCGCTTCCTATTAAGGCAATCGGTGACGCGATGGTTTGCCTGTATTAACTGTTTGGCCGATTGCCTTGCCCCTACGATAATTGGTTTGTGATGAAACTGTATTTGTTTGGTCCGCTGCGGCTGGAAATGAACGGCCGTATCCAACTCCTAACTGGCTCCCCGGCGAGGCTGCTGGGGCTGCTGGGCTTGCAGGCGAGAACGGGTTACGCCGCGACGCGCACCCGGCTGGCTGGCACCCTGTGGCCAGACGTTGATGAGGAGCGGGCGCGGCATTTGCTGAGCAACACGCTTTACCGGCTGCGGCGGCAGCTAGACACGCCTGCGCTGGGCGGAGCCGAAACGGCCGTTTCCCACCTCACCATCACCCCAGACAGTTTGGCACTCAACGAGGTTTGGCTGGACACGGCCGTTTTCCGGCAAAAATTAGCTTCCACTGAACTGGCCGAATGGCAAACGGCACTCAGCCTGTACACGGGTGATTTACTGGAAGAGCTGGATGATTTTTGGCTGCTCAGCCAGCGGGCGGAGCTGCGTGAGCTGTACCTGACGGGGCTGGATCGCACGTACCACACTTTGCTGGCGCAAGAGAAGCTAAACGAGGCGTTGGCGATTGCCCACCGCTGGACGCTGGCCGATCCGCTTAATGAGATGGCGCATACGGCCGTCATCCAACTATATGCCCGGCTGGGACGCTACGCCGCCGCCATGCAGCAGTACGACACCCTGGCGCAGCTGCTAGCTACTGAGCTAGACGTCTCGCCGCTGCCCGATACGGAAGCGATTGTGGCAGATTTGCGCCAGCAGCGGCAAACGGCCGTTCCCACGTTGCCCACGTCAACACCCCTTGTTGGTAGGCAGGTGGAGCGCAGCCTGCTGTTGGGTCAACTGGGGCGATTGGCGGAGGGTCGGGGAGGCGTGGCTTTGCTAGAGGGTGATCCTGGAATGGGCAAAACCCGCCTGCTGGAAGCGGTCGCATCGTCGGCGCAGCGTCGGAACTTGCGGCTGGCGTGGGGGCATTTGGCCGAACATGAATCCCGCCACCGGTACGCGCCGCTGCCAGACGTTTTGCAGGCAGCGACGGCTGGCCCCACGCTGGCGCGGCTGTCTGAGCTGCTAACACCTCTCCTGCGCAATCTATTGACGCCGCTTCTGCCACGACTGAACACAAGTTCAGCCCGTCGTTCAGCCATCGAACCAGAGAAAGAACCAGCAACGCTGCCGCTGGCAACGGCCGTTCACAAGCTGCTCTCCCTTTTGTGCCAACAAGAACCGTGCGTACTGCTGCTGGACGATGTGCAGTGGGCCGACGACTATTTTTGGCCGCTGCTGCCCACGCTGACGCAGGTGTGCCGGGAACGGCCGTTGCTGTTGATTCTCAGCTTTCGCAGCCAGGAATTGCGGCAAAATGGCGTGGCTTGGGCAGCGATCCAGCAGCTTGATCAGGAGGTTACGCCCCATTGGCTGACGCTGCCGGGCTTGACCGTCGCCGAGCTAGATGAATTGGCGGCTGAGTTGGGGCAGTCCCGCCCAGCCGAAAAGTTTGTGCAGCTGCATCAGCTTTCCGGCGGCAATCCGCTGGCGGCGCGGGAACTATTGCTGAGTGACGATCCGGCAGCTTCCTTTGAGAAGATGTTGGCAGGGCGGCTGGCGCATCTTACACCAAACGAGCGGGAAGCATTAGCGGCAGCGGCCGTTTTGGGGCGGCAGTTTGGGCATGGCACTTGGCAAGCAATGCTCGACACGCCCATCCCGGCAGAAACGTTTCTAGACGGCCGTTTCCTGCAAGAAACCAACGACGGGTACGCGTTCCAACATGATTTGATCCGGGCGGCGTGTTACCAAAGCGTGACCACATCTGAACTGCGAACGTGGCATTTGCGGGCAGGGCAGGTATTGCAGCAGGTAGGGGCCGCCACACCGACGCTGGCGTGGCATTTTGAGCAAGGAGAAGCGTGGGAAACGGCCGTCCATTACCATCAGCGGGCAGCCAAGCGAGCGTTGAATTTGGGGGATGTCAGCACGGCCAAGATGCACTGCGACCGGGCGTTGGCCCTTGCAGTCGAAATGTCCGATTCTAATCGGAAGCTACCCTTGCAATGCCTGGACTTACGCATTCGCCAAAAGCTAGCCTGGGCGGAGACGAGTTTGGATGAAACAGAGAGTTTGGTGGCGCAGGCGCGTGCGGAAAATGATTTGGACGGGTTGCTGCAAGCGTTGCTGCTTATGCTCAACTATTTGATGAGCCAGGGGCATCTGGATGCGCTGCAAGCCGTCGGGCAAGAAATTACCCAACTGGCGCGCGAGCTAGGCGATCACACAGCGGAAATTCAGGCGTTGAACCAGGTGGCTCATGCCCTGCTGTTTGTCTTTGGCGATGCAGAGCAGGCGATTGGGCACAGCAAACGCGCCTTAGACTTAGCCCACACGCTGCCGCAGGAGCCCTATTTGCAAGCCCACGCCCTGTTTACGCTTATTCATGGCCATTTGCGCGTACGCGAACGGCCGCAAGCCCGCGACTATTTGTCTCAGGCCGAGGCATTGTTTGCCGAACATCCCGAACTAGACAGCTTACTCACAGAGTTAAAGAGCTACCAGGCAATCATGGCGCAGCTAGACGGCCGTTGGGAAGAAGCACGCCGTTTGCAGCACCAGCTCATCAACACGCACCGGATCGACAACAATATTTTGGGGCTAACCAATGCACTGTACAACGCCGCCCACATTGCCACCTTTTTAGGACAGCACACTGAGGCAATCCTGTTTGCAGAGGAGTTGATGCAGCACACGCAGCAAAATCGCTCTTTGCAGGATCGGTACATGGGCGTTTTTGACCGGACCATGCTGGTGGAATGTTACACAATGGCGGGGCGGCTCGATACAGCGGATGAGGCCTTGCGGCCATTGCTCACCTGGTTGCAGCGAGAGGACGCCGGGCGCGGGGCAATTCAAGCGTGGATGGCGGTGGGTAATTTGCGCTTTATGCAGGGAGATTATGCAGCTTCGTATGAAGCGCACAGCCGGGCGTTGGTTCATATTGAACATCGAGGATCTTCCACCTCTGCGCCGTACATTTGCCACACAGAAGCGGCCCTTCTGCTGGGCAAACAGGCCGAAGCGGAAGCCAGCTTTGCTAAAGCGACCTCTTTAATTGATTTGCAGGCGTCGGGGGCCAATCTGACTTATTTCCGCTACGTGCAATTTTTGCTGACGAAGGATCGACACTATTTAACGATGGCGCGGACGCAAATGATAGCCCTTTGCCTGCAACTGGAAGAGACGCCGCTACGGCGAGATTATTGGCACAACCTGCCGGTACATCAGGATATCGAGCGGCATTGGCGAGACGGGGCGCAAACAGAGACGGTACAGTTAGCGGGAGCAGATGTGCCGTTGGGACGGCCGTTAACCGACAAAGATCGGCTATCAATTGTTTGGACGCTGGATGATGGTGTGGGGGATACGGCCGTTCGGCAGCAAGAAGGCAAGGTGGGGCTACGGCGGCACAGGCTGCGGCGGCTGGCGGATGAGGCGTATGCACAGGGGGCATTGCCCACCGATGCCGAGCTGGCGCAAGCGTTGGGCGTCTCGATCCGCACCATCGAGCGGGATCGGGCCGCATTGGCTGCGGCTGGCCAGGAGTTAAAAACACGGGGATACGGCCGTTAAATATGGAAAGTAGAGATTGGAGATTGAACCTACAGTAAATAGGCATTATTGGGATTAACATTATGTCAAAACTAATCCGCAGATTTCGCAGATTAGAGGAAAAAATCTGCGAAATCTGCGTTAATCTGTGGATAAATTCCTATTTCCGATAATGTCTAATCTCTACTCTCTTCCCCTCCTTTTTCCCATTTTGTCGGGATAGTTTTTCCTTTATTTTTGCAGCGAGATAAATGCGAGAATAAATCCGTATGCTGCTGCCCATGAATAGTAAACCCGGGCGACGTTACTTTATTCTTTCGATCTGGTCTGAGCCATCTGGCGCAGAATCAGACGTTTGGCGCGGCTATGTAGAAACACCAAACGGCAAGCGCACCTATTTTGCCACCATCGAGCGACTGGCGGATTTGTTGCAGACGATGGGCTGGCGGCAAGAAACAACTTATCTGAGTCAAAGTAATCGCAGAAATTTATTTAAGTAATCGGCCAAAATCATGGTTTGCAAATTTCAAAAATGACTCGCCGATTACAAGGAGTAATAGAAATGAAAAATAGTAAATTATTGCAAGTTGGTTTGTTGGTTGTCATCGTCATTGCTGGCGCAACGCTGGCCACATCCTTTCCTTCGGCAGAAAGGCTCATTGTGCGGCTGACCGTCATTGCCGGGGCAGCAATTGTGCTGAATTTGTGGAGCATGTGGCGCGAAGGGCGCGTGCAGAAAAAGCAGGCCGCGGAGGCAAAAGATGACGCGGCTTAACGGGCTAGCGATTCTCTTTTTGTTTGGCAGTGCTGCCGTAGGCATGTTGGTGCAGCGGCTGGTGGTGCCGAGCAATGAGGCGGTGGCCGTTTTAATTGGCGGCACACTCATGCTGCTGCTGGATTTGGGCTATCGGCTGCGCAACGATGATTTTAACGGCCGTCCCAAATGGATCTCTATGAAGGCGGGCGCGTATTTGGCCTTTTTCCCGCTGTGGGGCTGGGGGCTGGCGTTGGTTGTGGTCGCGTTGGTTCAATTGGTGACTGGCCAGGAAATTATATAAGCAGGACTTACGCATTTTAGAAGCTGCGGCCGGTGTCTCACCGAGTCGCCTAGCTGGCTCGGTCAGGAGACTGGCCAGAGCATTGCGTAAGTCCTGTAAGTTGAAATGATGCGAGAAGTTGAACTTTCAATCGAGCAAGTGACCTGACATTTAGCAAAAAGTTCAACTTCTTTTTGAACATCTGATAGACGGCCGTTTCCTTCGCAAACAACAAGGAAACGGCCGTTTTTTTGTGCCTCCCTAAACTGCGGTTACAATCCGCCGCTTGCGCTTATGATTGTGACTCTGATTATCTTTCTAGCTATTTTTGTGCAGTCTGCTTCCGGTTTTGGGTTGGCACTGGTTTCTATGCCGCTGCTGGTGGGCGTGGTTGATGTGGAAACGGCCACGCCGCTGGTTGCCGTGGTGGCGATCACCACCGAAATCTTCATGCTGCGTCGCTACTGGCAAGACCTCAATTTTACGGCCGTCAAGCGGCTTACCCTGGCTTCCATTATCGGCATTCCTCTCGGCGTTTATATGCTGGGTAACGTCAACGCCCGAATTATCACCACCATGTTGGGCATTTTGGTTACCAGTTACGCCACCTATGCCCTCGTTTCGCCGCGATTGCCCAAGCTGTCTCAGCCCGGTTGGGCTTATGGATTTGGCTTTGTGGGTGGCGTACTCAGCGGTGCTTACAACGCCAGCGGCCCCCCTATCATTGTTTATGGCACCTGCCGCCGTTGGCAGCCTGCCGAGTTTAAAGGGAATTTACAAGGATACTTCTTCCTCAACAGCCTGGTTACGCTGGCGGCACATACGCTCAATGGCGGTTTTACGGCCGTTGTCTGGCAAAATTATTTGTGGGCATTGCCGGGGATTGGGTTGGGGCTGGTTTTAGGACGCTTGGTAGACGGCCGTGTCTCGCCAGAAAGGTTTCGCCAGGGGGTACTCATTTTGCTTATCTTGCTTGGCATCCGCCTAATTGTTGGCTGACGTTGTGATGAAGAATGCGTGAAGTCTCTTGTTGAAAAAGTGAGAACTCATTACACTGTCAACTATGGATGAGCAACAAGCAGTGGCTGAAGAAGAGCAAACCCCATCTTCGTCGAAAAGACGCCGCCACGGTGAGCGACGGTACCGTTTTGGGCCACGCAAACAGCGGAAGCGGCCTCAGCTGCCCTGGTGGCGTGAGGCATTGCTGGTTCTTTTATTGGCAACGGCCGTTCTTTTCATAATCAATCCTTTCGACAAATTGGCCCAAGCCCAGGCAACCGTGGCCCGCCCAAAAGAGCCGCTTGCCGTCACCCCGCCAGCAACTTCAGAAAGTGGTTACTGCGTCATTGGCGATTTTCAGGGGTGGCAGGGCAGTGATACCCCGCTATTTGATAATGGCACCTCCGGGGACCGTACTGCAGGCGACAACATTCATTCACGCACAGTACAGTTTGCCGAACCGGGGCGTTATTGGTGGCGGGTGCTGCCTTGTGGCGATTGGGATACGGCCGTGCCGGAAAAAGCTGCCTGGGTCTTTGTAACCCAACCCAACCAACCCATCACCTTCACCTTCAATCCGGCATTGGCTCCCAACAATTTGTGGCCCAGAACCTATGCCCTGACCGCCAACGATACGTTGCCTGCGCGGGTTGTTGCCGTTGGTACTTTCCAAAATAACCGCTGGGATAATGAAGACCCACTTACTGAAATGGATCCCATCAGAAATGGGCAATTCCAGCTTGCGTATCGCGTCCCCTTGCCTGGCACCTATGAAACGTATATGTCGGTACAAGGTCGCGGCGAAGGCATTGGGGCAAGCGGCCGTTCCCGAGAACCCGTCCCGCTAGAATTCAAAACGTCTTTCCCCGCAGAAATGGTTGTGTTCCAGTACGACGGCCGTACCGACCGCATTGCGGTTTTATATGGCATGCCCTGGTGGCTGAGCTGGCTTGGTTTTGGCTGGGGTGCCAGAATCATTGCGGCCGTTACCACCGTGGGGGCACTCGTTTTGGGTTTCCAAATTGCCTATAGTCGAACCGTTTTACGCCCACAGTGGCAATTAAGTGCGGGCTGCCCCAACTGCGAACAGCACAATCTTCGGCGTATTGGCCGCGAAACGGCCGATTATCTACTAGACACAGTCGGCATTCCCGTGCGTCGTTACGAATGCCTCAACTGCGGCTGGGAAGGTCGCCGCATCTACCGCCATCACCATCGTCGGTCGAACAACTTGTAATCAGTAGGTCAGTAATCGGTAATCTGTGTGACACTAACTGGTCACTGATTTCCAGCTCTTTCTCGTAATAAATCAATCGTCTCAATGGCGTGCCGCAGATGGGGAATAACGATGCTGCCACCCACAACCAGCGCCACATTGAGCGCATCCACAATTTCTTCATCAGACCAGCCCGCATCTATACATTGAATCAGGTGGTAATCAATGCAGTCGTTGCAGCGCAAGACGGCCGACGCGACCAGCCCAAGCAGTTCTTTGGTGTTGCTGGGCAATGCGCCGTCTCGGTAAGCGGCCGTATCCAGATTGAAGAATCGTTTTACCCCCAAATGGTCCAGCGACATGACGCGCTCATTCATTTTCTGGCGGTACGCTTCAAATTGATCTAATCGTGTTTCAGACATGTGTTTTCCTCAATTATTTGTTAAGTATGTTTTGGCAAAAGCGTGGTTAATGCGTCTAATAAAGTGTCGATGTCGGTGGGCATATTGTACGCCTGCACGGAGATGCGAATGTAGTGACGGCCGTTCCACACCACAATCGGCACCTCAACGTTAAACGCTTGCAGCAATGCGCCCTTAAACGCTTCCGGATCATGCAGCTGCGGCAAAGGCACGGTGGCCATTTGACTGTAGAAACCTTCACCATCTTCAGGGTAAATAGACGCCAATCCGGTAAGGGCGCAGATGCGGTTAATCGCTTCGGTGAGTAATTTATGGCAACTTTGGCGAACGGCCGTCCAGTTATGCGCCTCCTGAAACTGAATTGCCGCCGGAACCGCCAGGTAAGCCGACACATCATTCGTACCTAGCCATTGATTGTAATCCAGAAAATCAGAGCCAAACGACAGCGTTCTTTCCGGCCCCCAACCCCAGCCAACCACCAGCGGCTCAATAAGCGGCTGCCGAACAGTCCGTGCATATAAAAATGCTGACCCCTTCGAGCTGCACAGCCATTTATGCAGGTTACCAAAATAAAAATCCGGATCGATAGCCCGTAAATCCAGCGGCAGTTGCCCCGGCACGTGCGCCCCATCAATCACCGTGATGATCCCCGCTTGCCGGGCTCGGCGGCAAATTTCGGCTACGGGAAAGCAAACGGCCGTCGAGGAGCTAATATGGCTGAGAAAGATAACGCGGGTGCGATGGGTAACGCCCTGCCAAAGCTGCTCGACGATCGCTTCTGGCGTAGTCACCGGCACGGGAATTTGCTGGCACTTGTACTGAAACCCGCGTTTCTGACTGAGAAATTGCCACACGTTGTCACATGCACCATATTCGTGATCGGTGGTCAGCACTTCGTCATCTGGCCCTAAAGCTAGCGACCGGGCCACAATATTCAGGCCAAACGTCGCATTGGGAATAAATACGAGATCGTCCGCATTGGCTCCCAAGAAGTCGCCTAATTGCTGGCGAGCGTGCGCCAAATGCTCCCATAGCTCTTGTTGAATGAACTGAACTGGCTGACGCTCCAAGCGTAGCTGCCACGCCTGATAGTCGGCAAATACAGCCTTGGGCGTAGCGCCAAACGAGCCGTGATTTAGAAAAACAACGTCAGGGTCGAGCAAGAACTCTGTTTTCAAAAGATTAGTCCTCTCAGAACAGTGCAGATTAGTAATGTTGTGTCAGGGATTTTACTCGTAAAAGGGGCTTCGATACGATTTTGCGCCTCATTTCACAAAGTTGCTCCCCACCCTTAAATCCTTTATTCTCTTTGTATTGTAAAAGTGGGAAATTTTTTTACCGCTTTCAAACATCCAACCATAATGATGCGCGCATGAGCCGTAACGATTGCCAATCGCCCAGTCACATCTTGCCCAAGATCGTCCAAAGCGAATAGTTTTGTCGGGAATACGGCCGTCACGCGCTCACACCGTGTCCTTCAATTGTGCAGGCGATGGCAAACCTGCGCACAAATTAGCGATAGAGTAACGATAGTCCAGTAGCCTCTACTGAAACACACCTCAGGATATCTACAATGACAAAAAAAAGTGAATACAGTCAGCAAGGACAACGTGTTGACGGACATCAGGCAAACATTGCAGGCGATGGCAATATTGGCCGGATTGGCAATACATACCATATTGCTAAAGCGCAATTTGATCTTCCCCCCAAGCTGATTGAGCAAATTCTGACGCTGAATGATCGACAACACCAGGAAGACTTCACCGTTTCTGAGCTGCAAACGGAAACGTGGGAACCTGATACTCTTTTTATTGGGCCAGGCACGTTTCAGATGGGCAGCCAGCCAGGTGATGGCATTCCATTTTTTGAAACACCTCAATTTGACATGACTTTGCCTGCCTATCGAATCGGTAAATACCCGGTAACCAATGAACAATACAATTACTTCTTGGATGCGACAAACGGAGACGTGCCTTCGGAGCTAGGCTGGCAAAACGGCAATGATCCCTCTGAAGAGCAAAGCCATCTGCCAGTAAAAGGGGTGACCTGGTATGATGCCCTGGCTTACTGCTCTTGGCTCATTCAGGAAACAGAACGGCCGTACACCTTACCGTCCGAAGCCCAATGGGAATTAGCCGCCAGTTTGCCTATGGAAATGATAGGCAGCGTTCGGGAATGGACAACGTCGCTATGGGGACGCAACCGTCGTCACAACCTCGATTCTATTAGCAAATACCCTTGGAAAGAAGGCCAGGAAGAGTGGAGGCCAAACAGTGGGCATGATTTTCTTAAGGAAAGTCGGCAAATTCGGCGGGTAACGCGGGGGGCTTCTTTGCTTCCCGACACCCCTTTTAGAGTGACGCGGCGCGAATCGGAACTGCCTTATATGCGCGGGATGAAAAACGGCCGTATCGGCTTTCGCGTGGTACTCAACTGGGAGACAGCAACATGAGAACAAGACCATTGCGGCGTGGAGACGTCCTGGCGCGGCAACGCGGCCCCAAAAGCCAACCGAGTAAAGATTCGTTTTTCAAAAAACGGTGCAAAGATATTCAAGACGGCAAACTGATTCCAATTATTGGCGACACCATACGTAATGCCCATATTTTTGACCACGATGCCGACCAGAATCTGGGTGTGGAGACGGCCGAAAACAGAGCCGATTCCTTTATTGATTATGACAAGCTGAACGTGACAGAAGAGCTAACCCAAAGTTGGGCCAATGGCGGCACATATTTAGAAGGCAAAGAAGAACCTATCACCTACCCACTTACAGATAATATTCGTATTGCCCGGGTGGCTCAATTTTATGCCCTGGTTCATAACGAGCCACTCACCGCCAAAGAAGATTATCTCTCCTTCCTAAAAGATGAATTGATTGGCATTGCTTATGATGTCGCTGAGATGAAAAAAGATAATGAAGAGATGGCCTTTATTCAACAATTGGCTCAGGAATCAACATTGTCCTACTCAGACCTTGTGACTGAGCTAGATTACCCCCAATTTCCCGAAGGCCAAGAGGATCCTTTGCAAATATTGGCTCGTTTGCCAATCAAAGTTTATATCACAACCAGCTACCATGATTTTATTGAGCGGGAACTGGAAGCCGCAGGCAAACATCCACAAAGTCGTCTTTGCTTTTGGAATATGGCACCGGAGAATTTGGCTCCAGAACACCGACCACACCCAGATTATAAACCAGACAAGAACCACCCGGTCGTTTACCATTTGCTGGGCATGGAACAATACCCGGCTTCCATGGTTTTGAGTGAAGATGATTATCTAGATTTGTTGTGGGCCATTGCTCGGGATGAAAAAGGGCAAAGCCATAATGGTGATAGCATTATTCCCCCCTATTTTGAACATGTATTAAAAGAGTCCTCTTTATTGCTGCTGGGCTACAGATTACATGACTGGGACTTAAAAGTTCTATTTCGAGGGCTACTACGAGGGGATGAAGGGTTTGTCAAGCGCCGTCGCTCTAGCACGGCTATTCATATTGATTTAGATGAACAGCCGATGATCAATGACAAAGAAAAAGATCGAAAACAGGCTGAAAAATATATCAAATCCTACTTCAAGCAAGCCTCTTTTGATGTGAAGTTTAGCCGATCAGATGACTTTATCAATGCGTTGTGGCAAGAATGGTTAGAGTGGATTGGAGCAAAATCATGAGTTCTCAGCGGCCAAATTTAGCACATGACCATAATCCTTATGTTGGGCCGAAGTCTTTTGCCCGCAACCAATTCAACTTGTTTAAGGGGCGCAGCCGAGAAACAGATGAGTTGCATTCTCTTTTATTGGCTAGGCGGCTTGTGCTTTTTTATGCTCAATCCGGCGCGGGTAAGACTTCTCTGCTCAATGCCGGTTTGATTCCTGCCCTGGAGAATGCCCAAGAAGAGTTCGAGGTATTGCCAATTGGGCGCGTAGGTGATTCGGTTGAGCCCCCTGGCAATGTAAAAAATATTTTTGTCTTTAACCTCCTCATGAGTCTAGGGATAATTAAACAACCAGAACAGTTAGCCGCTCTTCGTTTGAGTCAATTTTTGCTCGATCTCATTTTTGATGGTGAAGAATTTATTTATGCCAACGAAAACGGGGGGCATTTTTATTCTCCAGAAGAAGATGATGAATGGAATGAGGAAGAGGCATTTGCGCTGGTTAAACCACGCGTTTTAGTTATTGATCAATTTGAAGAAATTTTTACCGTTCACCCAGAATATGAGCAGGAGCGGATTGCTTTTTTTCGCCAACTCTCAAAGGCAATGTCTGAGGATCCTTATTTATATGTTCTCCTGAGTATGCGCGGCGACTATGTTGATCGGATTTCTCCTTATGTTCACTTGCTACCAAATGGGTTACGCTCTCGGTATAACATGGAGCGTATGCGGGAAACGGCCGCTCTCCAGGCAGTCAGCTTACCGGCTAAGGAAGCAGGACGACCGTTTGTTCCTGAAGTTGCTCAAAAATTAGTGAACTATCTGCGCCGTGTGCAGAGCAACACAGCTACGACAGAGAAGCTAGACCCTTACGTAGAAGCTGTGCAACTCCAGGTCGTTTGCATGCAGTTATGGCAAAGTTTAAGGGATGTTTCAGGCGAAAACATCACAATGGATAATGTGGAACAGGTAGCCCGGCAATACGTGAGGCAGTCGCAACATCGGGGGGATGACAGCAGGACAGCCGTAACCAACGAAGACCCCCTGGCACTATTTATTGACACAGCGTTAGCCAGCTACTATGAACAAGCCGTGGCCGGTATCTTAAATGACCCAACTTTGCCCCCAATTGATGAGCATCAGCTGCGCGACTGGTTTTCAAAAAAGCTCATTACGAAGGCTGGCACGCGCAGCTTGTTGCCGCGTGGCGAAGAGGAAACAGAGGGGATACCGGAGACGGCCGTTGCTCTGCTAGACACCACGCATCATATTATTCGGGACGACATGCGCGGGGGACGGCCGTTTATCGAACTCGTGCACGACTCCTTTGTAGAACCCATCCTCAATGCCAACCTCCATTGGCAAGAAAACCTTAACCGCCAAACGCCGTGGCTCAATGCGGCATTCCTTTACAAGCAAACAAAAGACCCTGCCCTGCTGCTAAGAGACGACAGCCTAAAAGCCGCGCAACAGCAGGCAAAAACTATGCAAAGCCTGCCAGATGAAGCAAATATCTACCTGAACGCCAGCCAAGAAGCCCAAGAGGCTAGAGAAACAGAGCAGCAGGCAAAACAACAAAAGCAACAATTAGAACACGAACGAGCCATTGCCGAGGAGCATCGTAAACAGGCAGATTTACAGCAAAAACGTGCTGAAGAAGCAATGTCTGCCAAAGCCAGACAAAGCAAATTAACGACTGCCGCAGTCGTGCTTACGGTTCTGGCAATGATTGTCGGCATTTTTGCATCTATGCAGAGGCAAGAAGCACAAGATGCCGCAGCCACCGCCGTAGTGGCTCAGGGTGTAGCGGAGGCAGAAGCCACCAATGCAGCCATCGCAAAATTTGAAGCCCAGGATGCAGCGGCAGCGGCAGCAACTGCCCAGGCCGAAGCAGAAGCCGCTCAAGTGGACGCACAGCAACAAGAGTACATAGCAGATTCATTGCGACTGGCAGCCCAAGCCGAAGAATACTTAAATAATTCTCAAGCAGTTAGTGCGGTATTGCTAGGTGTTGTTGCGAACCAAACCATTACAAGTGCCCAATTTGAAACAACAGATAATCTTTCTATAAACTCAGCCCAAGATTTTTCTCAAGGCGTTTTACTTGAAGCACTTTTTTACGCGCAGCAATCTAATCAAGCTGAAACTGATCAGGAAGACACTCTTTTTAGTCGCACATTCTCAGCACCAACAGAAACGCTTTCAACACTTTTTCCCGGACCCCAAGCCAATACATTGGCTACGCTCCAAGAGGGTGCAATTGTTTATTGGTCAATTGATGAATTGATTACACAAACAGTTGAGCTACCGTCCTCAAACATCACAATTACCCAGGCTACCATTGATCAAAATAACTCAAGTCTCGCGGTTGCAACTAACAAAACGGTGAATGTTTTTCCTCTTACAGATGGTGCAATCGGCGAGAGCATCACTATTGAGGCCATGACAGAACAAAATGAAGACCCGTCAATCTCAACCATGACCTTCAATGCAAACGGTACTGTTCTGGCTATCGTCGCTTGTGCCGAAGCAAATGAACCGGCATCTGATGAACAAGAAGGTACAGGAACGGGGAGTAGCCAGGGAGATGGAAACGAAACGGCCGTTTGCCAGATACAAATTCATCATCTTTCAGACGGCGCGCCACTGACATACTCTTGTCAATTACCGCTTCCCAACATTACGGCCGTTGCCTTTTTTGACAATGAACATCATCTGGTGTGGAGTGGTCAACAAAACGAAACGAGTAACTCTCAACTCTTCATTTTAGATTATGAAATTTGCGAATCTAAAGCTGTTCCTGTGCCAACCTCGCACAACATTCAATCAATTGCTCTTCTTCCAGAAGTCGAAGACCAGAGCAGCTTACTTGTGACCTCTGGAGGTAGCTCGTTACAATGGTGGCGAGTTGATAAAGAACAGATCCACCTCCATCAATTAGGTTCGCTTCTGCCTGCTGCAAACAGAATCAAAAATGGCTTGTTTTTGCCCAGCCAGCAAGCCTATCTAACCCTTGATGATCAAAATAACATCGTTTGGTACGAGGCAAATTTATCGTCTTGGCCGCAAATAGGATGTGGCCTAGCTAATCGCAATTTCACCCAAGAAGAATGGGAAAATGCCTTTCCCTTAGACCCTTATGAACAAACCTGCAAAGAATATTACGATTTTGGCCCCCATATCTCCTTGGCCCTCAATGCCCTTGACGAAGCTAAAATCAGTTTACAGCTGTGCAACATAACAGAAGCTGAAAAAGATTACATTTATGCCAGTGAAATTGCTCAAGAAGCGGATAATGAGGATATTCTAAACCTTGACTTCTCCTCTTGGGCATTAGCAGAGTTATTAAGTCAACACATTCTAGATCCCTCATCATGCCAATTAAATGAAAATGACACGCTACAAGCCCTTGTGGAAAGTAATATAATTGCTAGCGACCTTATTGATATTGCCGATATCATTGCCAGCGGGAAAGATTTTCTTGACCAAGATCTGAACGGTGATGCCTTATCTGAATACGAAAAAGCCTTCAATCAAATAACAACGCTTCTGCCCGAGAAATATCACGAGGTATTCAATCACAACATTATCTTTGATTATGGACTCATATGTGCCCTTGGTGATGCTTCTGATTATGAAATTGCTTGCAATCGTTTAGCTGGATTTGCCAAATCCCTCTCAACAGGAACGCCTATCGTCTCCACAACCCAGGCACAACAGGTTTGGGCATTTGACGGGGAAGTTGGCGATATATTCTCTATTTCCATGAATACAACAACAGATACGCTAGATCCCTTCCTGATTATATTCGATTCAGATGGTATTTTAGTTGATTTTAACGACAATGATGGAGAGAGTTTTAATTCATTAGTTCCGACTCTAATCCTTACTTCAGCTGAACAATACATCATTCTCGCCACCAGAATTGATATGTCTTTCGGTTCTTATGAACTTGAGATAACCCAAGGGGTTCCCAAAAATGTTTTTCTTGGCTCAACAAATTCAGCCCATACTGACGATACCCAACTTTGGGTATTTGAAGGACGGGCAGGCGACTTTGTTACCATCGCGATGAATGCAGTTGATGAGGCTCTTGACCCCTATCTCACCTTGCTCGATTCAAACGGCAATGCGTTGATGGAAGACGATGATAGTGGCGGCAATCTCAACGCTTTAATCATCAGCTTCCCACTTATTGACACAGGTCAACATTATATTCAGACCACTGGCTTGGGTAGTTCTACAGGAGAGTACGAGCTTGTGGTTACAAGAGGAAAGCCTTCAGAAATTTCATTGAATACAAGCGAAACCGCTAACACTGAAGAGTCGCAAGTGTGGATTTTCAAAGGGCTGGCGGGGGACTTTGTCACCATCAGGATGAATGCAGTTGATGGTGAACTTGACCCGCATCTCACCCTGCTCGATTCAAACAACAATTTGTTAATGGAAGATGATGACGGTGGGAGCAATCTTAATTCTTTGATTGAAGATTTTCCGATTTCTGAATCAGGCCAATACTATATTCGCGCCACTGGCTTGGGTGGCAGTGAAGGGGAATATGAGCTTAGGGTTGAAACAAACCTTATTCTGGCCGCCTTAGAACAAATTGAGCAGGGAGAAGTCGCTGCAGGTTTAGCCCAGCTGCAAGCTATTGATGCCTACGCGGAACCCAATCACTTGTCAGCTCAAGATTATAATCAGATTTGTTGGTGGGGCAGCTTGTGGGGCTTTGCGGAAGAAGTGTTGTTTGCGTGTGAAACGGCCGTTTCCCTAGAGCCAGAGCACGGCGGCATTGCCGACAGCTACGGGGTAGCCCTTGCTTTACTTGGTAATGAGGAAGAAGCGGTTATTTACTTCCGTCAATTTATTGAATGGGGGGAAGGGTTTAACACAACATTGCGAGAAGAATGGATTGAAGAGTTAGAAGCAGGTCGTAATCCATTTATTGTCAATGGTGAAATAAACGAAGAACTGCTGGAACTTCTCCGCAATGAATAAAACACCCTCAAAGGGTAATCGCTTTTCTAAAAAGATCGACATCTCTAACAAGTTAAAAATATTGCAGACAGGAGACAACATGAGCACACGTACACGCAGGAACCAGGCAGAAGCCGCCGGGTTTGAAGCCATTGATGTTGATTTAGACAACGTCGCAGCAGGACAAACCTTCCAGGCCAAATGGGGGTTCAAAAACACCGGATCAACCACCTGGGACGACAGATTCCAGCTCGTTTACACAGAAGCACCCCACCCAGAAACAGCCAACGTCCCCCGATCACAATTGGGAATGCAATCTGTTCAGCCACTGGGGCAGCTTTCCAATATTCGTGCCGTGAAGCCGGGCGAAACGGTTTGGGTGACGCTGCGCTTCACCGCTCCCCAAAAGGCAGGAACGTTTGCTACAAACTGGCAGCTGCAATCGCCCGATGGCCGGCGGTTTGGGCCAGTGCGCTGGATGCGGCTGGTGGTTCCCAAAACCAGTGGCGCGTCGCTGGCATACAGCATGGTAGATTTTCGTAACAGCGTGGCTAACTTCAATAACATGCAGCCGGGGCAGCAATTTACGGCTAAATGGACGCTGCAAAATGTGGGTACGGCCGTCTGGACAGGCGACTTCCAAATTGCGTATGTAGAAACAGGCGTACCCGATACCCAAACCCGCACCGCCACCCCGATGGGCGCGCCCACCACAGCTACACTGCGCGATCTCACAGGGAAAACACAGGTAAACCCGGGCGAAATGGTAGAGATCGCCATGCCCCTAACCGCGCCAACCATAGCTGGAGCCTATGCCTTCCATTGGCAACTGCGCGACGGGCGAGGCAACGTCTTTGGCGACATTCGCTGGCTGGCCATTGGTGTGGGCCGCCAACTACCCACAGAAATACCCATCAAGCCAATCAGCGACCAGCAAGTGGCGTTCGGCATGAACGTCAACATCAACGACGGCCATCCGCTGGATGCCGAGCGCATGAATGGCCTTGGCTGGGTGCGCTTTGTCTTTTGGGCCTCACGCCTGCAAAAAACACCAGAGCAAGCCTACCAGGAACGGTATCGGCAAATCATCCAAACGTATGCCAACAAGGGCATTCGCTCACTCATCATTTTGCACCAGGACACCTTTTGGGGAAATGCGCCGTGGGATAACGGCGGCTGGGATGCATATGCCCAGCAGTTTGGCGAAGCGTGCGGCCGCGTGGCGCGGGTCTGTGCTGAATTTGGCGATATGGTCGCCTACCAAATTCATAATGAGCAGGACAGCGAATTTGGCAACGACAAAGGCAACAAAAATCATTCCGCAATTGGCATTGCCCCGGCTAACTATGCCAAAGTGTTGCAGCAAGCGGCGGCTGCGATTCGACAGGCGCATCCCGGTGCGCCAATTATTTTTGGCGGTCTAAAAACGGGGCCAGACAATGCAATTGAGTACGTGCGGCAGGTGCAACAGGCATTAGGGGGCGAGTTACCCGTCGATGCGCTGGCTTATCATCCATACGGCCGTTACGTTAAACTCGCCCTCTTCAATTATGGAACCATCGGCAAGCTAGGCGATGCGCTGGATTTGTTCAAACGCGCCTACCCCAACATTCCGCTGTGGATTACCGAAGTGGGTGCGGCGGCCGACATCCACATCGGGGCGGAGCATTATGCCAACATTGGCACCTACCTGCGGGAATTTGTAAACGAGGTAGCCAACAACTACAGCGATTACGTCCAGGCACTCATCTGGTTTGGCTGGACGGACATCATGCGCAATTCAGGTATTCTCACGGCCGATAATAAACCCAAAGCACACATATTTGATGCCTTCGTCGCCATGCGCGACCGTTACAAAGAAGCAGCCAAGTCGGTTGATTTGTTTGCCGAAAAATCAGAAGCAACCTTTGCATCATTCAGCTCCACCCAAGCAAATTTGGATGCCGTGCCAGCGGGCGCGTCCTTTACCTGTCGCTGGACGTTCAAAAACAGCGGCACGACTACTTGGGATAAAAATTACAAGTTGGTTTACGTGCCGCGCGGCAGCAATCCAGACCCGATGATCAGAAAAAAACGCATTCCCGTGACGGAAGCTGGCGGTTTTACCCAACTAGAACCAGATGAAACGGCCGTGTTTACCCTCGACCTGACCGCGCCAGAAAAGGACGGCCGTATCTACCGCAGCTTCTGGCAAATTCAAGACCCGCAAGGCAAAGCGTTTGCCCACTTCTACGTAGACATCACCGTTGTGCCCGCCCCCCCGGTTGGCACCTCGGCCCGTACCCCAGATATGACCTTCCTAGCCGACCACACCGTCCCCGATTACGAGAAAATCGTAGGGGGTACCGACTTTAACAAACAGTGGCGCGTTAAAAACAGCGGCACTCGGCAATGGGGAGATGGCTTCCACCTGGTGTATGTAGAGGGCGATTTTGAGATGGCCCGCAGCAATGCCTCACACGTCGTGCCCGTCGCCAAACCAGGCGACGAGGTCATCCTGACCGTGCCCATGACTGCGCCACAAAGCAAGCAGGGCGAAGTCTATTCCGTTTGGCGGCTCAAAGACGACCGAGGCAACTTCTTTGGCGATCCGCTGTGGGCTAAAATTGTCGTCACCGGCAGCACAGCCATTGTTGGTTCCGCCACTGGCAGCTCTCCGCTTGCCAAGCTGCTGGCAGACCAAACAATGTGGTATTCACAAGTTGACCCGCGCTGGCGCAACGATCAGCTAGGCTTTGGCCGGGAAACAATCGGCACCTGGGGTTGCCTGATGACCTGCATGTCGATGGCACTTTCTGCCAACGGCACCCGCCTCACACCACAAGAGATGAACCAGAAACTAAAAAACAAACCGGCCGACCAGGGCGGATTTAGCCCGAACAGTTCAGTCACGCCCTTCCTGGCTCCAGCCTATCTTGGTGGTCTACAATACAACAAAAATGTGAAGTCGTGGCCGAACAAACAGGTAGATTGGGCCGTCTGGACGGGCGAAAATCCCATCAGCCGAATCGACAGTGCGTTGGCAAAAGGGCACATCGTGGTGGCACAGGTAGATACGCGGCTAAATACCGCTTTTGTGGATCAGCATTGGGTCGTCATTATTAAGCGATCTGGGGACGATTACCAAATTATCGATCCGCTGACGCCGCCAACGGCCGCAAACCGGATCACCTCGCTCAAAGCGCGGTACATGAACCACATCCCATCCCAATCAGCCGAAACCAATCTGCGGAACGCCATTATTTCCACGATGGTGTACACCAAGCCGAGCGGGTCTGGCAGTTAAGTTTAAAATTTACCGGAATTAACTATATGTCACACAAAGTCGCTAAGATTTTCTCCTTTGCGCCTCAGCATCTTTGCGTGAGGTTATTTATTTCCAACAATGTTCTTGTATGACGGAGAATTGCCATGAAATCAAATCAGCCACAGGCATCGCTTCTCTCAATGGAAACCTTTGCCAATTTGGACCAACTTGTGCCGGGAGAACCGTTTTCAGTGACGTGGGTTTTGGTCAACAGCGGTGAGTCGGCTTGGGAAGATGTCGCCTTAGCCTTTGCAAATGAAGCCACGCCCGCTGACACCGAACTTCCCTACACCAATCTTGCACAGGAAAGTCGCTTTTCATTAGAAGCACTCGGGGCAGGAAAAACGCTTACACCAGGCGAAACAGCTTATCTAACACTCGCATTCACGGCACCGGGTGAACCGGGGGCTTATTTTACGGGGTGGCAACTGCAAACGGCCGTTGGCGAACCATTTGGCCCCATCTGCGAACTGCTCACCATTGTGGTGCCTGGCGAGGCCAAAGCATTAACCGAATTTGATTATCAACTGATAGAATTTAGCAACAGCGTGCCAAATTATAACGCTATGGAACCAGGCACCGCTTTTACGGGAAGCTGGCTCCTAAAAAATACAGGAATGAATAGCTGGTCTGGCGATTTTCAGCTCGTTGCCTCGGCGGAGCTTCAAGCGGACACACGGGATGCCCGTTTTAGTCAAATGGGCGCGCCGCACATGGCTTCCCTACGCGACCTATCTGGTTTGGATTCTGTGCCGCCAGACGGCACGGTAACTCTCAGACTCGCATTTAAGGCCCCAGCCAGCCCTGGTGTTTACGCTTACCATTGGCAGCTTCACGATTCAGCAGGACGGCCGTTTGGCGGCAAGCGTTGGCTGCGAATTGTGGTCAAAGGTACGAGCCAGCCCCAGCCCACGCCAGCCCCAACACCTACAACCCCATCCGATGCGTATGTTTATGGGGGAACGGCCGTAAAATTCTTCACCGGCATCCACGGCCCTGCCGACGACTGGATGTGGAACGATGGTGCCTTCCAAAAAATGATGACCAAGCTGGCCATGTCCGTCTTCTTTTGGTCGCAAGGAGCCAACGGCGACCACGCCCACTTTGGCGACAAAACCAAAAACGCCGTGCGCCTTTACTGGAACCCACGCGCCGTTTCCGCAGACGAAGCGTACCGCGAAGTGGCTAACGACCAGCTGCGCAACTGGTGGAACAAGGGGTATCGCCGCTTTGTCTTCTTCAACGAGCCCCAGTTTGGCAAAGAAATTGCCAAAATCGAAGAAGGTATGGGCATTTCCTGGCACAACAAAGAGCAATTTGCCAGCTTCCTGGCCCGCTGCCTACAGTTGGCCAAGCAAGAGTTTCCCGGCATTCAGCTATTCACCACCCCCATGAGCTCCAACGCCGCCTTTGATCCCTGGGGCTGGCGCACCGCCATGTGGGCCGCCGTGAAAAGCCATGTCGATGGCTGGTGCATGCACGCCTACAGCGGCGACAACGCCAATGCCGACGCAGCCGCGCAAAACATTGCCGATCAAGTCATTGCCCTACAGCGTCGCTTTCAGCTACAAATTCCTATCATCATCAGCGAAGCCTCTGTCAATCGCGGCAATGATGCCGCTCAAAAAGCTCGTGTTGCCCACCTGCTACATCAAAAACTGTCACAGGTGCCTGGTGTTGAAGGTGTCTTTTGGTACGCTGCCGACTGGAACCCAGATTTTGACACACACCATGAAGGCTGGTTCCGTAACGGCATCGCCGATGCTTATTTGCAGCAGCGCAATTCATAATAATAGTTTCCAAACAAAGGAGAAAACATGCCTCAACTAGAAATTCCGTACCGTTCTCAATGGGACAATGACGCCAAATTTAACAACTCCGATTGTGGCCCAACCTGCACAGCCATGCTTCTGAACTACTTCGGCAAAAGTGCTACGCCAGACGGCATCTACGACGATCTGCCACCAAAAGGCCCGAATGATTTCACATTTGTCTGGGAGTTGGTCAATGTTTTCAAGAAGCATCAGGTAACCGCCACCAACATTCAGTACGATGCCAAAGCAACCGCCTTTTACCATCTGCGGGCCAACATTGATGCAGGTAAGCCTATGATCGCCCTTGTTAAATACCAGCCATGGATTTCGGCCACGGGCAACAGTTACAAGTGGGGGCATTTTGTCGTCATTTCTGGGTACACAGACACGCACGTTTTGATGCACGATCCACTTTTTGGCATGTGGGCATTACGCAGCAAAGGGGCTCATTTTGCTTTGCCCAATGATCTATTTGCGGCTGGCTGGGGTGGCTTTACCAACAATGAGAATCCCAACTGGGTGTGCATCATTGCTGGGGACGGCAAACCTGCCGCGGCGGCCGAATCTGCACCGACACCGGCTCCCGCACCAGTGCCTGTTGCCCCACCAAAGCCAGCCGCACCCGCCGCACCAACGGAGCCGGTTGCCGATGAAGAGCGGCGGATGCGTGCCCTGGCCGCCTACCGCTGGACGGAACCTCCTGTAACTGAGGCAGAAAAGCAGCTTTGGCGCACCCACCTGGGCGATTTTGCGGAATCATACACGACGCACACGGTGAAATCAGGCAATACGCTGGTGGGCTTAGCGGCTCAGTTTTATGGTGAGCAACATCGCTGGCCCACCATCAAATCGTTCAATGGGCTAACCCGCGAGGGGCTGATGCTGGGTGAAAAGCTGTTGATTCCGCATTTGGGGCAAAGTGGGGCTGGTACAACCACTGCCCTGCCCAGCGATACGATTGATAAAGCCAAAGCACTTGGTCTCGATGAGATTGTAAACCCGGATCTGCCCGCGTTGGATTACAACGAGCTGGGCAAAAATTCAGTCGGCATTGGCTTTGGAGAAGGTGTGGCCAACCAAACAGGATAGAAAATGGGTGAACCTGAACACAAGCAACGGGATACGGCCGTTCACGGCGATGTTGTTGGTGGTGACAAACTAACGGTTGGAGATATAGAAAACGCCAAAGGTGTTGCCATTGGTCAAGGAGCTTCTGTCACAATCAATGAGATGGCAAAGAAGTATTGGTACTTGCTGATACTGAGCCTGGTTCTCGTCATTGTTGTTATTTTAGCATTGCCAACGATTAACGAGATTTTGCCGGAGAGACGGCCGTCGCTTCAAGTTGAGCAAGAAATAAAAGAGTTGCCTATAGGTTCTGAGTTACAAGATGTAAGCGTCAATGAGAACATGACCTTCTTGGCAACCCGTCAGGGAATTGTTTGGCTGAACAGTGAAACAGGTGGCTCAGACCGAATATTGAGTGACTATTGGGTTACGGCCGTTGCCGCTAATTCAAACAATAACGAGCACATTTGGTTCGGAACCGATGAAGGTTTGGTCGGAATATATGACTTAGATGCTGACATATTTCAGGAAGTAGAACACCCACTTTTACAGAATTGGATTACAGCAATCCATGAAGATCAATACGGTGCTGTTTGGATCGCTGATTCAGAAAATGGTCTCTTGAAAATTTCTAATGATGCCACTCCTGAAGAATTTCCCTTGCCTGGAGAGCAAACACCGATCAGAGAGTTAGTCGTATTTACCACAAGTACAGGCGATGCACTTATTGCTTTAACCCGAAGGGAGATAAATATATGGTATGACAATGAATGGCAGACCCCATTGAACGTCCCTGGCACAGGCTTTGCAAACAGCATTACTTCAGACGGGAAAAACACTGTTTGGTTTACAAAAAACGATGAGGTCATCCGGTTGCGTATTCCAGAAAATTTCAACCGCAATGAGATCGAATATAGCCTTACTGCTTGTAAACCCATCGAAAACAACATTTCCACAGGAATGGCCATTGACATAGAATATGGTTCCGGCTTTGTCTGGCTTGTTAGTCAAGGAGGGTTAGCACGATCACAAGCTAATAACAGCGAGGTGAATGATTGTGGCGTGTGGGTGTCTGCAGATGGCGACACCTTGCCAGCATGGGATGAGTTACGAGCTGCCGAAATAGGCGTGTTTTGGGGGTCAGGCTGTAACCCAATCCTATGGGTTGTTGAACAATCAGAACTCAGATATCGAAAACTAAGGCTTTTGGAATGCTGATTGTCAAGGAGGATTTAATGTCTAATCATAAACAAAATGTGAAGTTAAACGAATTAGAAATGACAGCAGCAACTATCTTGGGGTTATTAAATGACCAGGATGATGTTGTGGCGGTAAGATATTTAGTGGGAAATTTTCTCACCTTTATGCCGGTAAAAAATTTTGAGGGGAATGTTCCTCGCTTTGAGAATTTGGAAAAATCATTATCACAGGTTGAAAATCGCTTTACGCGCTTTGATGATTTATCATTTTCGCAACGCTCCAAGCAATTTCGTGACCTCATAGTCAACCGATTCTCTCAAAAATATCTTGCTACTTCGGAGGCACAAAGAGTGCTTTCAGAAATGTCACTTTCTGAGCCTGCCACAGAGGTTGTGTACGCTTTATTTAACAGTAAGGACAACCTTGAATCGTTTATTCAAGCACCAGAAGCATTTATAAATGCAAAAGAAGATGAAGTACACAAGCGGGTATCAGCTGAGGAACGAGCCGCTCTTATGGCAATTGCAAACGACGAGAAACTTCTATGGCAAGAATTTGATCAAGCCTCGCTAGGTGATGCTGACGGTGATGGCGACACTTACATTCTCATTGGAAGCGAACCATCTGTTGGTGTTCCATCTCAAGAAGCGATGATATGGCTGCATAAAAACCTATCATCATTTTTTGCAGAGTATGGTTATCTGCCCGGTTATGGTAGTTATGTAACCGAGGCTTACCTGCGCACCCATGTCGTTTTAGGGCCTGGGGTATCAGAACAGGAAAAAGACTTCCTTGTAAGAAATGGAATTAATGTTTATGACCGTCGAAATTCTAAATTGATTGGTTCTTTAGGTTAGTTTTTACAAGTTAAGGCTCTAAATTCAAGAGGTAATAATGAGCGAACAAGCCAACAAGGGTGTGCAAGTCCATGATATTACAGATGGTCAGGGGGTTGCGGTTGGTGATGGCGCAACGGCCGTTCACATAGACGCGATGGGCAATGTGGGGGATGTGATTACAGTTGCCAAAATGAACCTGATCAACCACGGGACAGCCGAACGGGTTGCCAGTACCCGGCAAATTGCGGAACCGCCAGACAGTTATATCGCACGACCCGAAGCAGAAGCGGAGTTGGCAGCCTTATTAACTGCGGAACATGAAGGGTTTCATGTTGTTCATTTGTATGGATTGCCCGGCGTCGGAAAATCCTGGTTGGCGCGCAGGGTGGCCAAAAGCCTGGAGGAGCATTTTGGCGATGGGACGCTGTGGGCCAATTTAGAGCATACCAAGTTTCGTACGGCCGTAAAACATTTCATAGAGCCGTATGATCAGACAATCAACCACAACAGCCTGCGCAGCAACAGTGAATATGTGGCAGCCATGACGGAAGCCTTTGCCGGTCGGCGCATTTTAATCGTCCTGGATCAGCTAGATGACAGCCGAGATGGGTTAACAGAGTGGCTCCCGTCAACCTGCCCAAACTGTGTTGTCCTTCTGGTTTCTCAGCAACCCCCATCGGGCATGAATGAAAATGAAAAAAGCTATCAACTTTCTGGCATGACGGAGGCTGAAGCGTTGCAGCTATTTGACCAACTGCTCAAGCAGACAGACGGGTCTAAGGCGTATGATGACGCTTCCTTAAAAGCGTTGGCCGAAAAGCTGGATTACATTCCTGCGGCAATCAATACGGTTGTGAGGGATATAAAAATCAAGTTGACAACCCCTGAGGATTATCTGGAGATATTGGCTTCCAATGATGATGTGGGAGCGATTTTTCACCCACATTTACCAGGATTGGAAACGGTTTACGATAACTTGCCTGAAAATGCCAAAACATTGTTTCCCTTTCTTGGCATCCTCAAAAACTCATTGTGGACCGCTGATGATTTATACACGATTTCGCGCAAAGGCAGCCGTGTCATTGAAACGGGACTGGCTCAACTTGAGCGGGCTGGGTTAATAGAAAAAGGGGAGAACCGGGAATGGCAGGGTGAACGGCCGTTCACCCGCTACCGAACCCCATCAACCATTAGCAACTTCGCCTTTGAAAAATTGCTAGAAATTGGTGGGGAACATCTCATTGCCGCCACAACGGTTTTGCAAGCATCCGATACGATGCAAAAAGCCGAGATGGTTTTGCGCTATGTGCGGCAAGCCATCTTGAAGGAATGCTGGCGAGATGAGAACAATCGCAACCTGCTCATACAAAGTATTGACAAACAGTTTGCGAATAAAGGCGCTGCGGTTACTGGGCAGAACGGCCGTTCAGCAGAAGAATCAACCAGCATGTTTGCTATCCCCCGTGACCCACTGCTAGACTTTTTCGAGAACGTGGTGTTGAGCAATGATGCCCATACCGAAAAATGGCTAAGCACCCTCCGCGCCACGGATTTCCCCATGCTGCGCAACCAGCTTGAAGAGGTGTTTAACTGGGCCTTGGAAAAAGAAGATTGGCCGCTGCTGCGCCAATTTGCCAATAACATCAATGTCAACACAGAGTGGCTGATTGACACAAAGTTGCTAGGAGAAAAAGAAGAGCGTGATTGGGTGAAATTTAACTTCCTTTTTCCGCTTCTAAAAAGGCTGGAAGTGAAAAACTTTGAATTAGTTGATGTCATATTGAAAGCACCCAACATCAAAAAATCTTCCTGGGAAAATTGCCAATTCATCGCCACAAAATGGCTAGGAGCGTATATCTTTTCATCCACATTTACCGATATTGATATGGTAGGCATAGAAATGCCAGGGGGTGTTATCGCTAACTCAAAGTTCATTGATGTCGATGCCCGGTATGGGGATTTCCGAGGCACAATTTTCCAAAAGTGTATATTCAAAAATGTTAACTTCCGCGGGGCGCGTTTTGATAAGGCGAAGTTTGTGGATTGTTACTTTAGCCGAGTCGATTTCCGCTTAACTCGCCTTGAGGAAGCGTTTGCTAGAAATTCTTATAAGAAATAGTGTGTCACAATTCAGGAGGTAAAAATGAGTAAAATTTTTGAACATGGTTACGCAGTTGTGATTGGTGTCGATGAAAATAATATTTCTCGGCTGGCCCTGCCAACGGTGGCCAAAGATGTGCAGGCGGTGCATGATGTGTTGGTACACCCTGAGCGGTGCGCCTACAAACCAGACAATGTGAAGCTGCTCAAGGGTGCAGAGTCCACCAAAACAGAGATTTTGGACGCGCTGTATTGGTTGCAGGATAAGGTGAAGGAAGATGCGGAGGCAACGGCCGTACTCTACTACTCCGGTCACGGTATGGTAGACAAAGCAACGGATCAATATTATCTCATTCCCTATAACATTCGCTCCATGAGCCGCGTGCGCGCCGATGCCATCAAAGCCGAAGAACTCACGGCCGAAATCAGCACCATCAAAGCCAAACGAATGCTGGCAATTTTAGATTGCTGCCACGCAGCTGGCATGGATGTGAAAGACATTGAGCTAGACGCCCCAGAAGTTGATGCTGCGCCGTTCCCACTCGATTTGCCGGAAACCAAAGACATTCCCGACCTGGACATAGAACCCGGCGGCAAAGCCGTCAGCGACTTGCTGGATGGACAGGGCCGCGCCGTTCTCAACTCTTCAACCGGGGCACAATCCTCATACATCCGTACCGATGGCAAGATGAGCTTGTTCACTTACCATCTCATTGAGGCACTCACAGGACATGCACCCCACGCCGAGGATGCCGCCGTTGTGTATGTCACCGATGTGATGAGCTGGGTGACGCACAAAGTCAAGCAGTCGGCCAAAGAGCAAAACCGCGACCAAACCCCCGTCATGCGCACCTCTGGCGTCTTCCCGGTGGCGCAGCTCATTGGTGGCCAGGGTGTCGCCAAAGGCCTGGGCGGCACACCCCCCGACCCATTGGCAGAGTTGCCGCCCGCAGGCACAACCTTTAACCAACAAAACCAAACAGTGCATGGGGCACAGGTCAACGTGGGCGGCGATGCCCACATTGGACAGATTGGCAACAACATCGACACAGGTGGCGGCGATTACGTGGAAGGGGATATGGTTAAGAAGGAAGGTGGTGTTCACATAGACGGAGGTTTTAATATGAGTGGCGGTAATTTTATTGGCGGCGATGGAAAAATAGTCCAGGGTGATGAAATTCATGGTGACAAAATAGGAGGCGATAAAGTGGCAGGTGACAAAGTAGAAGGTGACCAAATTTCTGTGGGAAACATTACCGGAGCAACCGGCGTAGCAATTGGGCGTGGGGCGCAGGCACATGTGCAACAGGGGGTTAGTGGTGGCGAGTTAGCCGAGTTTTTCCAGAAGGTGCATCAGCACATTCAGCAACGCCCGGAAGACCCAGATGTGGATAAGTCAGAAATTGAAGCAGAAGTTCAGAAGATTGAAGCTGAGACGACCCAGAATGAGGAGCCAAACGAAAACAAGCTAGAGCGATGGCTGAAGAATTTGGCGAGTATGGCTCCCGACATTGTGGATGTGATGGCTGCTTCTTTGGGAGGACCCGTTGCGGGCGCAACGGCCGTCTTGCGCAAAGTCATTAACAAAGTGAAACAAAGCCAATCAACTGGTTAATGATATTACAGGACTTACGCAATCGTTCTAGCCGGGAGTGACTAAACACAAAGGCATGGTATAAAAGGCACATGAACCAATGTCCTCACTGTCACCGAACAACTCATCAAGTCAAAAATGGCAAAACTGTGGCTGGTAGCCAGGTTTTCAAATGCAAAGCCTGCAATCGTAAATATGTGCCCCAGCCTCAGCCAAACGGTCATCCAATTACCATCCGCCAACAAGCCATTCGCTTGGTCCTGGATGGCAATAGCCAACGTCAGGCCGCCAGACACCTGGGGGTTGCGCCGCAGTCGGTTGCCAATTGGCTCAAAGCCTACGCTGATAAGTTGCCACCGACCTTGCCCGGCCCTGATGGGCCAGTGGAAGTGGCTGAACAGGACGAACTGTTCACGTTCATCGGTGAGAAAAAAACGAAATCTACATCATGACCATTGTAGACCGGTACACTCGATGTTTTCTAGGGATTGAGCCTGTTTTGCAACGTACGCAGGCAGTGGCGCAAAAACTGGTTGATGAGGCACCTGCCGGACAATATTACAGCGACAAATTTCCCCTGTACGACAGCTTGGTCTATCGTCGAGGCTATCATTTATCGCTAAGTGATAAGAGCGAAACGTACTCAGTCGAAGGCGGTAATGCAGAGTTACGACATTATCTCACTCGATTGGTGCGTAAGAGTCGTTGCTTCTCACGCAGCTTAGCTTGGCTAAATCGTCATGTGAAAGCGTTTGCTCATGCCTGGAACCAGCGGCAATTGCACAATCGGGCTCGGCCGTTTGACAAGAAGCATCTGATTGAGTTCGTATGCCTACAGAATTAGTCACTCTCTTCTAGCCAATCTCTGACCGAGCTGGACAAATGGCATAACAAGACACCGACTACAGCTCGAAAATTGCTTAAGTTCCATTGTTATTGTGGATGGACTCTAAAAGCCCCTAAAAAATTTTAGACGCTTACTCTGAAAGGATTCAATAATGCCTTTTGAACATGGTTACGCGGTGGTGATTGGTGTCGATGAAAATAATATTTCTCGGCTGGCCCTGCCAACGGTGGCCAAAGATGTGCAGGCGGTGCATGATGTGTTGGTACACCCTGAGCGGTGCGCCTACAAACCAGACAATGTGAAGCTGCTCAAGGGTGCAGAGTCCACCAAAACAGAGATTTTGGACGCGCTGTATTGGTTGCAGGATAAGGTGAAGGAAGATGCGGAGGCAACGGCCGTACTCTACTACTCCGGTCACGGTATGGTAGACAAAGCAACGGATCAATATTATCTCATTCCCTATAACATTCGCTCCATGAGCCGCGTGCGCGCCGATGCCATCAAAGCCGAAGAACTCACGGCCGAAATCAGCACCATCAAAGCCAAACGAATGCTGGCAATTTTAGATTGCTGCCACGCAGCTGGCATGGATGTGAAAGACATTGAGCTAGACGCCCCAGAAGTTGATGCTGCGCCGTTCCCACTCGATTTGCCGGAAACCAAAGACATTCCCGACCTGGACATAGAACCCGGCGGCAAAGCCGTCAGCGACTTGCTGGATGGACAGGGCCGCGCCGTTCTCAACTCTTCAACCGGGGCACAATCCTCATACATCCGTACCGATGGCAAGATGAGCTTGTTCACTTACCATCTCATTGAGGCACTCACAGGACATGCACCCCACGCCGAGGATGCCGCCGTTGTGTATGTCACCGATGTGATGAGCTGGGTGACGCACAAAGTCAAGCAGTCGGCCAAAGAGCAAAACCGCGACCAAACCCCCGTCATGCGCACCTCTGGCGTCTTCCCGGTGGCGCAGCTCATTGGTGGCCAGGGTGTCGCCAAAGGCCTGGGCGGCACACCCCCCGACCCATTGGCAGAGTTGCCGCCCGCAGGCACAACCTTTAACCAACAAAACCAAACAGTGCATGGGGCACAGGTCAACGTGGGCGGCGATGCCCACATTGGACAGATTGGCAACAACATCGACACAGGTGGCGGCGATTACGTCAGCGGAGACAAAGTAGAAGGCGATTATATTTCTGTAGGCAACATCAGTGGCGCGTCTGGTATCGCTATTGGCCGTGGGGCCTCGGCGGCAATGAATCAAAAAGGAAGAGTGGCTTTTATTCAAAAACGCAGGTTTGAAGCTGCTCTTCCAAAATTAGTTTGTTGTGGTTGCACTACTGAACTACTTACAATGATTCCGCGTGTTTACGATCTTGGCTTAGAGGCCTTTTTGCCGATTGAAACAGAAGCTGGCGATATCATAAACAAAGAAGATGTTTCATCAAGAGATGTCGAGATAAAATTTCCCACTGCTAAAGACCCTGTGCTTGTATTCATAAAAGTCGAGACTTCCAAACTTGATTTTGAAGTAGAGAACCCTATTAAAGTCGTTAAGGTGTATCCAGACCTAGAAGGGGATTACGAAACATTTTTTTTAACTGCTTTGCGTGTAGTGCCAACAGCGAGAATAGCCGTACGACTTTTCAAGGATGAAGCATTTACTGAATCTATAGGTACACTTCGCTTTAGCCTACCCATTGAACCCGAAGATACTGGAATCGGTGAGCGTTTACTGCAAGTTCGCCAGCAAGAAAAATTGTTTAGATTGGCACAGATGCCAATTACCTACGTTGCGGGTAATAATGTAGGTGGTGATATGATTAATGCCACAATTACAGATTCTACAAGCATTGCTCTTGGGCGCGATGCAAGTGCAACAGTCAATCTAGGTATCAGTGGCTCAGAGTTGGCACAATTGTTCCAGACTGTGTATCAGAAAATTCAGCAACGCCCAGACGACCCAAATGTGGACAAAGAAGAGATTGCTGCAGAGGTTCAAAAGATTCAAGAAGAGGCGACTGAGGAAGAAACACCGAATGAAACAAAGCTGGAACGGTGGATGAAAAACTTAGCAGATATGGCTCCCGACATTGTGGACGCGATGGCAGCTTCACTTGGAGGGCCTGTTGCAGGAGCTACGGCCGTTTTGAAAAAGATAATTGATCGGGTTAAGCAAGCAAAAGAGGGTGGTTAAGCTCATATTCACTTTAACTTTCAGAGGAAATGATGACTCAAAATAGTGCATTGGATAATTTGCGGTATCGCGTTGACGAATCGGCGCACTTTGTGGATAGCGTGGATGCAGAGATTAAGTCCCTTTATCCACTCACCAACACCTTGCAGCAACACCCAAACCCCGAAAAGTATGCCAAGCTGGTTGAAGCCATCGAAGAAATCGTGAGGACGTGGCAGGTAGTGAATGCCGCCTTTAAGCAAGTCTTTTTGCTCTTTAATCCCAAGGGTGACCTCCATGACGCCTTGCCCAGCCTGCTCGACATTGATGCAAAGCAGCTTGAGGCGATTGTGCGAGAAGGGCGCGGCCACTGTCACCACATTGGCGAAATTTATTGGCACGACCTCAAAGGCTGGGGAGAGACAGTGCTTTCGGCTGAGGAGCAGCAAACGCTCGATCGGGTCTTTGGCCGTCTAAGTAATGCAGACAACGATGTTTTTCGGTCAATGGAAGCATTGGCAGTCGAAACAGGCAACGTTGCCAACGATATTTTGGCGTTAGTAATGGCGGATCAACTGGACGAGGCGCGTCAAATTGCCAAAGGCTTGTATCTATTGGTCAATCCCCTACGCCAACAAATCACCGAATCGCTTTCTGAATTGAAGCGTTTTCAAAAGCAATTCGACGAAATCGCGCCAGAGGAAGAAGGTCAATTACCGCAAATTGTTGTTGGCGAGGGCGGTGTTTATGTAGAAGGTGATTATGTAGGCGGCGATCAGATTTCGGTGGGCGACATTGTTGATTCACAAGGAGTTGCCATTGGTAGCGATGCCGTTGCTGACGTGAGCGTGGAACCTGATCAGGTTGTCATCAGCGAAAGTGATATGGTGATGCCAGATTTTGTTGAACCCCCGCAAATGGTTGAGGTTATGCCACTAGAGGAGATGACGGCCGTTGAGCCACCCCAACCCATGGAAGCAATGGCCAGTGACGAGGGGGCCAAAGGAATTGAGCTGCCAGCACCGGAACCGATGCCGGAGGAAACTGTCTGGCAAACGCGTCGGGTCGATTTGGCCATGCCCTCAACGGCCACAGTGAATGAAACGACCGAACTGCGCGCCTTGATTGCCTTGCTCAACTCGGCTGGTTTACGGAAACATTTGCCTGATTATACGGAAGGTGGTGTATTGATTACCGATGAGGATGTGCGGGATGATGCTCAGGTTGATTTGCAATTTCCGGCAGATAATCGGCCGTTAATTATCTACATGCGCCCCGAACCCAACGACGATGATTTTGAGGTCATCACTAAGCCACGCCGCATTGTGCTTTTTCCAGACCGCGATAGCAACCAGCTTACCTTTCTGCTCAGGCCGCTGCGGGCGCTGGGCCTGGCCTATGTGCCTGTTGAACTGTATGCAGATGCAGAATGCATGGAGCCATTGGGCAGCGCGGGTACGGCGTCTATTCAGGTGGTTACGGCCGTACCCACCGCCACCCGGACGGCCGTAGCCCAGCCAGAGAGCGCACAGCCAATCACCTACGTGATCAATGGCGGCACGGTGACTTTTGGTGATGTTACCACCGTGGGCAACATCACGGGCAGCAGCGGCATTGCCATTGGCACCCAGGCCACGGTGACGATCACCCAACTGTTTGAGCCGCTGCAGGCGGCGGCGACCAGCCTGCCCACGGCCGAAACCCGCGCCAACGTTGAGCAACAGATCGATTTGTTGCAGCGAGAAATAGAAAAAGGGGAGTCGGCCGATGACGAAAAGATGGCTGACTTGATTGATGCGATTGCGGAGACTGCGCCAACGGCAGTTGAGGGCATCGTTAATCTGTTTACCAATGCCATTATCGCCAAAGCGGCAGGAGCGGCAACCAACTACGTACTCAAACGACTGCGTAAATGAGCCGTTTTTCGGGACACGGATGCAACGGATTTAATCCGCGTTCATCCGCGCTAGTCTGCGTCCTATTTGTGAAAGGAGAAAAATTATGACAGCACCCGTTAGTTTTCATACGGCCGAACAATCCGTCTTTCAATCAGCCTTTTTGGAAGTGCTGGCCGCAGAGGCTGCCGAGCAAGACGATTTGGAGAAGTCGGTCTTCGACGCAGCAGGGTTGGGGCTAAAGGCGGAGGACGACACGATGCAAACCCTGGCCAACGTGCTAGACCCCCACGCCAAAGGAGGCGGCGATCTGTTTAGCACCATGGGGATTTGCGTCCAACATACGTTGGATTTGGCAAAAGCCAAGGCATTGGGTCAGGATGATGAAATTGAGCGGCTCAACAACATCCTGACGGCCAGCATGTGCGACGTGATAAACTGGGCAAAGATTTCCAGCGTTGCCGCAGGCTATTACAAGCTGAGTGGCAACAAGCCCGTCTATCGTGAGCCCACCCGCATGGATGATTTTGTCTACCCCCTGCCAGAGGGCAAGGACGAGACGCTCACCATCGGCCTGATTGCCGACTGGGGCTCTGGCGAGCGCGTGGCGCAGCTCGTTTTTGAGGAGATGTGCCTGCACAGGCCTGAACTTGTCATCCATTTAGGGGATGTCTATTACTCTGGCACGGCCAAAGAGCAGCAGGAAAACTTCACCAACATCGTCAACCGCATCCGCGAAGATTACCCATGTGCGCTTTACAATTTGCCTGGCAACCATGATTATTATGCAGGTGGTGCGGCTTTTTACGACGAGTTGGCTCGCCTGAACCAGCCGCCAGCCGCGCCAGCGGGCACGCCGCAGCAAGAAGCCAGCTTCTTCTGCTTGCAAAACGACCATTGGCAAATTCACGGGTTAGACACTGGCTACCATGATCATGACTACTTCAAACACGCGGTTGATAATGCGCGGCTGGTGCTTCAAGATATTGGGGCGGATCATGAAACGCATCTAACGGATGAAGAGCTGGCCTGGCATCTGGACAAGCTGGAACATCGAGGCAGTCGGCGGGTGATTTTTCTCTCGCATCATCAACTTTTTTCTGCATATCTCAAGGTGGGGAAGGATTACATTAACCAACATTTACAAGAACAGTTTGCCGACGCGCTGGAAAACAGAGCGATTGACGCTTGGTTTTGGGGGCACGAGCATGTTTTGCAACTGTATGCGGATCAGTTGGGGTTGGCAAAGGGACGATGCGTTGGGCATGGGGCATTTCCCATTCTGGCGCAGGAAAACCCGTACGAAGCTGAAAAAAATACGCAGGTAACACTGTACAACGGGGAAATTAAGGCTGGTCAACGGATTGAGCTGGTAGCGGATGAGCGGTCTGGGGTGTATGAACATGGGTACGTGATTTTGAAGCTCAGACCACCACACCAAAAATCCAAAGCAATTTATTACACGGTGCCAGGGGATGGCAGCCATGCTGCAAGCACCGAAATTTTCCGCGAAACATTATGAGAAGGACAAGGTAAAATGGCGACAAACAGTGCAAAATATCTCTCCACGCTGCACAAGCAGATTGACCAATATTTTAGTTTTAGTGAGGTGCGTACGCTTTGCTTTAACCTGGGGGTGGATTACGAAAACATTCCCGGCGACCATCGCTCGGCGTTTATTCGTAATTTGATTGTGTCGCTGGCAAAGCAAGGTCGGCTGCAAAAACTGATTGACGAAGTGCGAGCCGAGCGCGCCTTTGTTAATTGGCAGGATGTTCCTTCCGATTTTGAACTCCCGGCCTCGGTCTCGCAAGAGGATATTCGGCAGGTTGTTAATTACACCGTTTACGGCGATGTTGTTCATGGTGATAAAGTGACCGGAGACAGAATCATGGGAGACAAAATTACCGTAGGCAACATTGAAAATGCGGAGGGGATTGCGATTGGTCGCGACGCTGCGGCCAATGTGAATAAAAGAGCGGCCCCCGTGGAACGGCCGTCCACCATCCAACCAACTCCCATAACCAGCAACCTAACTGTGAAGGAAGCAGTCGATCGTGTAAACCGTTACTTGCAATTGGCCTCAGATGGACAAAAAGATGCTGTGGCAGAATTTACCAACAGCATGAACCTCATCCTCAATTTGGCTGCAAAGCAACCAGTAGATAGGCTGCATTTGAAGTTGCTTTGTTTGGGGCAGCAGCAGTTGGCTCAAGAACTTGGCAGTGACGTGCCAGGGATTGATCAAGTTGTGGCGCAGTTTGTAACGGCCGTTCAAAATCAATAACCCTATTTCCCCGGAAACTTCAGCACAGGGGGGTCACAGACCACAGTTTCCGGGGAAATTAGCCGAACCGTTTCAGTCCGTTTTTCATAGCAAGGAAGCGGTAACCATGTCAGAAACCAATCCGCAAACCAGTGGCGACCAATATAAGATTGGCGAGATAAAGGATTCTGAGGCTATAGCAATCGGGCCTGGTGCTTCAGCACATTACCACCAGGGTCTCACTTTTGAAGAAGTAGCAGCCCTTGTCGTTGAGCTGAAAAATCAAGACCAGCCAACGGTGTGGAACGGCCGTATTCCTTATTTAGGTTTGGCCGCATACCAAGAGGCCGATGCCCAATACTTTTTTGGTCGGGAAGGGCTGGTGCAAGAGCTGCTCCAGCGCGTACAGGAGGCCAACTTTATCACCATCGCCGGGCCATCCGGCAGCGGAAAATCATCGCTTGCCAGAGCAGGACTGTTCTACACCTTGCGTCAGGGCATTGCAATTGAAAGGAGCGACCGCTGGCTTTTAGCCACAATGCAGCCCAAAGGCGTCCCATTTGGACAGTTGGCAAAGGCGATGGAAAAAGCGACAAAGTCTATAGCCGTTGGCGATGCTCTCCAGCCCGAAGACAATGCTTACCCAACGGCCGAAATGTTACTGCGTCATGTTGAGATGTATTTGGAAGGGGATGACGGCCGTTGTGTTTTGCTAGTAGACCAGTTTGAGGAGCTATTCACTCAAACCAAAGATCCCGAACAGCGTCAAGCCTTCATCAATTTGATCACTCAGGCTTCTCAAGAACCAGAAAGCCGATTCACTGTCATAATCTCATTACGCGATGACTTTATTTCCCACTGTGCAAGGCATGAGAAACTGCGGGAACTTTTGAGCCAGCAGCTCCAGCTAGTGGGGGCGATGACCTCGCCTCATCTGTCTAAGGCGATTACCCTACCCGCTTTGAAAGTGGGTGCAGATATTGATGACTATCTAGTTTCTCGAATCATTAGTGATATGAAAGGCTCTCCTGATGCCTTGCCCCTGATGAGCTTTGCACTCCGTGACTTGTTTGAGGTAGAAAAAACCAAACCGGGCAAACCGATGGATTTGACTTTGCCTGAATATTTGCAGCGCGGTGGCTTAGAAAAAGCATTGGAAGAACATGCTAACAAAGTGTTTGAAAACTTCACTGAAGAGCAACAAGAAATAGCAAAAAACATCTTTTCCAAGCTAATTGAAGTAGGGCAGGGCCGCGTTGATACCCGCCGCACCGCCACCTTTGCTGAACTGGTACCTGCTAATAGTAATGCTGAAGTCGTCAAAGCCGTACTTAGCCAATTGGCTAACAGCCGATTAGTAACAACTAGCGGTATGAGTATCGAAGATGGAGAAGATATGGTTCTGAATGAATCAGGAGTCACCGTTGCAATCACACATGAAAAAATTCTTGATGCTTGGCCTTGGTTACGAAAGTTGATTGATGAGAATCGAGATGCCATTAAAATTGAAAATGAAATTGCTCAAGCAGCATCTCAATGGGCGAAGCTAAATAGAGATTCGGGAGCTCTTTTTCGAGGAGCTAGACTTCAACAAGCTCTCGAATGGTTTGAAAAAAGCGAAAAGCGTTTGAGTATGTTATCGGCACGCTTTCTCGGTGCAAGTCGTGAATTAGCTGAGATGGAGATCCGCGAGAAAGAGAAACAACGCCGTCGTGAGCTTGACCATCAGCGAGCATTAGCAAAGGAACAACAGAAACGCGCTGAAGAAGCTGAAATTGCAGCCATAAAGCTAAAACAACGAAGAAATATCGCTTTTGGGATTGGATTTGTTGCACTTATCGCTGCAATTGTAGCTAGCCTTTTTGGAGTTTCTGCTTCAAATAGTGAAGCAAAGGCTGTTGCCGAGGCAACAAAATCTTATAATGCTGAAAGCACGGCGGTTGGGGCTGCCGCAACCGCTGAGTTTGCTCAAGGTGAGGCAGAAGTCGAGCGCAATCTTGCGATTGAGCAAGGAAAAATTTCATTAGCTTTGTCATTGTCTGCTCAAGTTCCACGTCTCGCAAATGATCAAATTGATCAAGACGATGAGTTAGCTACGCTTTTAGCTATAGAGGCACAAAGGTTAAATAGTGAAACTGGAAACACAATTGATAAGGTTGTCGATAATGCGTTACGCTCGCTATTTATTCAAGATTACTATGCCAGTATTCTTATTGGAAATGATTCACCCATGAAATTAGCTACTTTTTCATCTGATGGGCAATCGATAGCTTTCCTCGACAGTGAAAATTCTTTATGGTTTTGGGATATTTCAGCACCTAATTTCTCTCCGGTTAATCTAAAAGGAGCTACAAGTGACGAAAACATTCTAGCTTTTTCGACTGAGAAAAATCTCTTGGCTTCTGGAGGTCGGTCAGGTGTAGTGAAGTTGTGGGATCTTAATAATCTAGCTAGTGAACCGAAAATTATTGAAGGGCATGATGGCGGAGTAACATCCTTGGCTTTTGATTCTGATGGAGTAAACCTGGCTGTAGGGACACGCACAGGCTGGATATCGATTTGGAGAATTTTGGACTCTCCCAATATTACCTTCTCTTTGAGAAGTTCATATCAAGCTCATCAAGGAGAGATAGGAACTTCAAGCTCTGTTACTACGCTTACATTTACAGATGATGGTCGATTCTTTGTTTCAGGAAGCATGGATGGTACAGTAAAATTATGGGAAGTTGCAGATTCTGAGCCAATCCCTATTGTTTTTCAGCTACCAGAAAACGAATGGGTTTTGGATGCTGTTTTTTCACCAGATGAAGAAAAAGTTATTGTGGCTTCCCAAGATGAACTTATAGTGTCGCCACTTGAATTAGAAAATCAGCCAGGCACTGTATGGATGTGGGATATTTCAAATAATAATGAGATTCCCGAAATTCTTTTTCAGAACGAGTGGGCGGTAAAATCATTACGCTTCTCTCCTGACGGCCAGACTATCGCTTTGGGAGGTCTGGATGGTGTTGTTAATCTACTGAGCTTTTCTAATCCTGTTGATGAACCAATAACGCTTTTAGGCCATGGAAGTACCGTAAATTCCATAACGTTTGTACCTGAGCAAAATAAAATATTGACTTCGAGTTCAGATAATACGGTTCGAGTTTGGAACGTATCTAAATTTCACACTTCGTTTAGAGTGCTTGAAGCTCACCAAGGAGTGGTATTTTCTGTTGACTTTTCACCAAATGGTAACAGCATTATTACCGCAAGTTCCCAGTTTAAAAGGATGTCAGGTGTAAATTCTGGGAATGTAAGAATATGGCAAATGACAAATCTTGATGCGAATCCAGTGCTAATGAGCAATCATCAAGGTCCAGTATTTAGCGCTTCATATATTACTAATGAGAAAATTGCTTCAACGAGCATGATTGATCCAATTTGGTTGTGGGAGAGATCGTCTCCAGAAGTGGCACCCTCAAGAATTGTTGGGTTTTCCGAAGAATTTCCTAGCCTAAATGAATCAATTCATATCTTGGCGGTTTCCCCTGATGGAACAATGATTGCTTCAGATAGCTCTGAAAACGAAGTTTTGATTTGGGATGCCCTGGATCCCGGTAGTGCGCCGAGTTATTTAGAAAATCCTTTAGGCAATACTTCTTCTTTGGCTTTTTCTCCTGGTAGCAACTATCTTGCAGCAGGTACCGTGGACGGTTCTATTCTTATTTGGGATGTCAATGAATCAGCTAATAAGCACGATCGCTTTGATGGAGAAAACGGTGCTATTCTTTCTGTATCATTTTCACCAAATGACGACTATCTTGCAGCAGGTACGGAAACAGGCAAGATCTTGCTTTGGTCACTTTCTGAGCCTGACTCTATTTCCTATCCGTACGTCCTCGAAGGTCATCAAGGTTCCATTAGATCGGTGTATTTCTCGTCTGATGGAAAATTATTAGCTTCAGGTAGCGACGATCGCACGATAAGGCTTTGGCAAATCGAAGATTTACCAAGTATTCCATTACCAATAATATTGGATGGACATGAAGGGGCTGTGATGTCCGTAACGTTTTCCCCTGATAACAAGTTCCTAGCTTCAGGTAGCGATGATGGCACATCTAGATTGTGGAATATCTCAATAGGTGTTTTGGCAGAAACTGGGTGTGAAATTGTTTTTCGAAATTTAACATGGGAAGAATGGCAGGAGTATTTTCCTACTGGGGAAATTTACAATCAAACATGTCCTAATTTGCCTATTCATTCATCCGTTCCAATCGAAAATCGACCCTAAAACAAGAGTTTGTCCAAAAGGAGAGGAGCTAGACTCTTGCCTAAGAACTGGGTGCAGGCAGATATATTGAGTTTTGTGAGTGAGCTCTCAGCAGCAAAATGAGCTGAGAGAGTTTGGTAGCCCAGTGAATGTTTTGAGGCAAGGTTTCCGGCAAGAATCACTTGTAGTGCTTGATCCAGACACCGTTCGCGTAGCCGTTGGGAGTGTGCGGCCGTTCCCCACGCCACCACCTCCCCATCATCCCGCAAACTGTTTTATGTTGTCCGCTAACGACCCATGACCCGCGCTAAGGTGTCGCAGGCGGGGCAGCCGCCGTTTTGGCGGATCATGGCATAGCCTGCCTGCGGGTCATCGCCCCAGTGGGTAAAGTCCACATTAAAGACGATGATTAGCCGCACTTTGCCCGTGTTGGCCGCCACACCTACCGCCTCGGCCAGCCAGCCCGCATGTTGGTCCACCGTCGTGCCTGCCGCCCAGCCAAACCGCTCCGGTACGCCCCCATAATCTTCCCCAGATAAGTAGCCCAATTCAGTAAAACAAACCGGTTTGCCTAGCTGCGCATACACGTTCAGTGTGGGCAGCAAATACCAACTGTAATGGGCACTGCCCGTGGGGTGCCCGGACACGGTGGAGGGGGAACTGGCTCCGGCATTGTAATGTGCCCCGATGCAGTCGGCGTAGTTGCCGCCGCCCGCGGCCAGCACCCCGGCCATGTAGCGGTTATCGGCCCAGGCGTTGGTGTTGTTGTCAAAGCCGGTGGGCGCGGGCGCACCGCTAATCACCATCACGTTGGGGTTGGCAGCTTTAATGGCATTGTAGGCGGGCGCCAGCATGTTGTTGACGTAGCTGGCGGGGTCAATCTGCCCGGCAGGCCATTCAAAATCAATGTTCATCTCGTTCCACACTTCGATGGCGTCTGGCCCCAATGCGGCCACGCCCGCCAGAAATTCGACATAGGCACCAAAGTTAATACTCTCCGGGTAGGTGTTGGCGCCGGGAATGCTTAACAGCACTTTGAAGCCGAGGGCGTGGGCATCGTTGATCCGCCCGGCTAAATCGTTGGGATTGTCGCTTTCGCCCCATTTGTGCTGGAATTTCACCCAGGTCATGCCGGAGGCTGCCATGAGGTGGGGTGCGCTAAAGGAGTGGGTTTGCCCGCCCAATTCAAAGCCGCCGACTGCCACGGGTGGGGCAGAAACGGGCGGCGGTGGGCCAGAAGGCGGCGCGGGCGCAGGTGTTTCTCCGGCGACGGGGTCGTCGGCGGGGGCGGGTGTGGGGGCAGGTGCCTCCGCGATGGTGGCGGCTGGGGCTTCTACGACGATGTCGGACAAATCTTCCAGCGCATCGACTTCAACGGCGGCATCCAATTCAACCAACGAGGCGGCGACCCAGCCGGTTTGCGCCCCGTCACTGTTTTCAAAGGGAATGTAGAACCAGTAGCCAAATTCATCTCGCCCCAAGAGTTCAATTTCACTGTCGCGCAGGAGGATACCAGGGAATTTAGCGTACCCTTCGCCAGGGCCGGTGCGTACGAAAGCATTGACCTTTAGAATGCCGGTGGCGATAGTGGCAGCGTCGTCACCCTCAGCAACTTCTTCTGACGTCTCGGCCGCGGCGACGGTAATGGGCAGGGTGCCTAAAGCAAAGGTTTCCTCGCCAGAGACAAAATCGGCCTGGACTGTGAAGTCGCTCGGTTCAGCGGCCCCGGCCCAACTGAAGGTTGTGGTGCTGCCGCTTTCAGTGGCGATGACGTTTTCCGCGTCATCCAACACGGTCCAGATAATGGCTGGCTCGGTGACCTGAGCAGCATCAGACAGGTTAACCGGGGTGGTGAAGGCGACGCCTTGGAGATTGTAGGGTACGGCCGTTTCCATCCTCATCATCACAGCAGTCGAGGGTACTAACCAAACTGTCTCCTCACCCACCGTGTACCGGTACGCAGAAGCCGCTTCATCCCACTCAATCGCCGAAACAGCCCCTGAAAGCGCCACCTCAACGGCCGTTTCCGGCGTGACCAGTTCCGCATCCCCCACAACTTCCAGCGCACCAAAGTGGGCCACCAACGCGTCGGGAGACAGTGCCGTCCACGCCTCGCCAGACTGGACCACTGGCCCAGTGGGAATGAGCGCCACCAGCTTGCGCCGATCAATGTTGTCCGTAGCCCAGGTGAGAATTTGCTCGACAGCCCCATCCTCACCGTACGCGTGCGGATCGAGTGGAAGCTGAAGGTAAACCGTGTCTGCGTTTTCGCCCAAGGCAATCGACTGTTCATCCAGGCCGCTGGCGTCTTGCGGCACAGACAAGGTGAGGTCACCTGCGTCATCGCGCCAAACTTCACCGATTGTGGGTGCATCTGGCGCGTCGGCCTGCACCAGGGCAACGGCCTGGTACAAGGTTTGGTCGGCGGTGTGGCGCTGCCCGGTGGCAGCATCAAACGTGGAGGGGATAAAGACCCAGCGCGTGCCGTCCCAGCCGTACAAATCGAGCAGATTTGCCTCGGCATCAGCGGGAACGTCCACAGCGATCTCTTCTCCCTCAATGGCCTGCACGTCACCCACCAAATTGAGGCCATCTGGCAGCGGGGCAACGTCAGCTTCCGGGTTTTCTTCTACCTCGGTAGCTTCTGTGGGGGGAACGGCCGTTTCGCTGACGGTTGCTGTTGCCGCCACCGGTTGATCATCAGCCTGCTCCTCCTGGCAACCAACAATCAGCAACAACGTGACCATAAAAGCCATCAACAAGAAAAATTTACGCTTTTGGCCATTTAATTTCGCTGGAACCGTCAGTTTACTTCCCATGATCCGCCACCTCCGAGGATTGTTTTCGGACACATTTTTTTGCTACTCAAAATCAAAGTGAATTGGCTACCGCATTGCAAGGCACGCCCATTTTAACACATGGCCCTATTGATTCGTAGCAATTCACGAAGAAGAAGGGGCAAATTGCATACTCGGTTTTTCTTCCATGCGCGCGTAGGCACAAATACCCCTACTACCTATGAAAGGCCCGATGGGCCTATTTTTCAAGCCCAGTTGGGCTTCCACAACTAGCCGGATGGCTTTAGCCTCCGGCGATGCGGCGATATGCGATGACCCTACGAGGAGAAAAATTGGGGGCAAAATTATAGCAGCAAGATAAGCTGGGTGAGGTTGGTAACGCGGTGGACATTTGCTGGGAGGAAGTCGGGCTGCTGCCGCTCGTAGCGGTCAATCCAAACTCCACCAGCGTAGCCGCCGGGCTGTACGGCCGCTTTGGCATCCACCTCTAAATTATCCCCCACGTACAGACAGTTGGCCGGTTTCTGACGCAGCTTGCTTGCGGCTCGCTGGAAGATCGTTTTGCCCGGCTTGTGTACCCCCACTTCCTCGCTGATCGTAATTCGGGTTTGGGGGATGATGTCGCCCACAAGCTGCTCAATGGTGCTGCGTACGGAGGATGAGTGGTTAGAGAGGATGCCTAGCTTCAGGTTTCGGTCTTGCAATGCGCGCAGGGTAGGCCGCACATCATCGAACAAAAAGTGGGGCAATAACCCGTAGCCCGCATACACTTCGTAGGCAAATTCATAACTGTCGTCGGGATGGTTGAGGCGGCGCAGCAGCTCCCGGTACAGTCGGATAATCTCCCGCTTCTTTTGCGGCCTCAGTGACCCCATCATCTTGCCGCTGGCAATGTCTGCTTCCAGCGATTTTTGGGCGGCGGTGACGTCCGCCTCGGTGCAAACGACGCCATATTTTTGGAACAACGTGGTGGTGCGGGCCACATGGGAAACGTACAGCCCCAGCGAATATGCCAGCGTGAAATCCCAATCAAAGAGAACGGCCGTTACTGTCCCAACTTGCCGTGCGCTCTGCGATGAACTCATACATCAACCTTGCCTGAATGTGATCTATCATGACTTGCCATTGTACTTTTATGGACAAGGCGATGGCGTGAAGGTCACATCAAAACTGGCCTGAATGCTAATTTCCGTGGGAATTGGCGTGCATTTTCACGCAAAATTTGGGCAACTTGGCGACTGATTGGACCAGTTGCGATTGGAACCGAACAATTTAACGGGCAATACACTTAACTCACGCAAAGTCGCAAAGGAAAAACATGGTTCCTTTGCGACTTTGTATGAAATTTTTTCTACGGCGTCGGGGTGGCACTGGGGATGGCGGTTCCCGTAGGAACGGCCGTTCCCGTTGGCGTGCTCTCTGTGGTGGGCGTGGCGGTGCCAGTTGGCTCATTGGTGGGCGTTGCCGTAGGTGTCTGCGTTGGTGTGGCCGTTGAGGTAGCCGTCGGTGTGGCCGTTGGCGTTGGTTCCAGCAGCGTCACCGTCACCCGCTCTTCGGCGATGGCTCGATCTTCCTCCGGCGTGCTGGGATTATCCGGGCCAAACAGCAGCACGCGAATCGTCAGTGGCCCAGCGTAGCTCAGCGAAGATGTGTCCCACTCGGCCAGCAATCCGTTTTCCACACTCAAATCTTGCCGCTCCTGCACCAAGCCCCAGCCACCTGGATCGTTGCCAAAGCCGTACTCCACTTGGTAGCCACCAAAGCCCGGCGCACTCACCGAACCTCGAATTTCCACGGTATCAATAATCTCGCTGCCCGCCGCTGGCTGGCTAATCACAATTTGTGGGCGAGCTGTATTTGCATCGCACGATTGGGTTGGCGGCAGGCGCAGCGGCACGGCGATGTTGCGGCTGTTGGCCCATGCCTGGCCAGCGGACGACTCTTCCAGCCAATCCTGTGCTACCGTTTCCTCACGCGCATCCACGGTTTCGCCACCGCTTACGAGCAGGGTAAAGAAGCTGGCCGAGTACACATTCTCGGCGCAAAATTCATTGGCTTGCAAGCCTGTCCATAAATCTAGCTGCACTGCCTGAATGAAATCTTGCTCGCTGCTCAAAGGCGGCTGGTCTTCGGCAAAGCGCTCGATGCGGCGATCGATGCAGTCGTTGCCGGGGCGGGTGCCAGAATCGCTGCAAATCTCGATGTCTACCACGCTAGACGGCCGTACAAACTCCACCGGCTGCCTATTGGCCAAAAACTGCGTCATGAAGCTGTTCCAGATAGGCGAGGCCACACGCGTGCCGGACTGTCCCTCGCCGATTGGTTCATTATTGGTGTTGCCCACCCAAACGACCGTAACCACCTGCGGCGTGTACCCAATCGTCCAGCCATCCCGCACGTCAAACTGGTCGGTGCCAGACGTACCCGTTTTGGCCGCCACCCGATGGCCAGGGATGACCAACGTATTGTTCGTGCCAAACTCTGGCTGGCGGGCACTGTTGTCCGACAAAATATCGCTCAACAAAAAAGCGTGTTCTGGGCGCACCACCTGCGTCACCGCTGGATCGGGGGCCAGTTCCTGGAACAAGATTTCGCCTGCACTGTTTTCGATGCGGCGGATGGTGAACGGAGGCACAAAGTTGCCCTGATTGGCCAGCGTACCAAACGCGCCAGCCATCTCCAGTGGACTAATTTCGCCACCGCCCAGCGACAGTGCCAGGCCGTAATTGCGTGGCGCACTTTGCTCCACACAGCCCGGGTCTTGCAGCGAAGCCAGCCCAATTTTTTGCACATTGTCAATAAAGTTGCACACGCCCACAAACTCTAATGCTTTGACTGCCGGAATGTTGTAGGAGTTGCCCAGCGACGGCCGTAAGCGCAGCGGGCCATGAAATTCATTGTCGTAATTTTTGGGCTCATACGGTGGATTCGTGCCGTTGGGGAACGACGTTGGCACATCCCAAATTAGCGTCGCGGGCGTCCAGCCCTGCTCCATAGCAGAAAGGTATACAAATGGTTTAATGGTTGAACCGGGCTGACGAGGCGCCAGCGCCATGTTCACCTGGCCGCTAATTGCCTCATCGTCAAAATCGACGCTGCCCACCAACGCCAAAATCTCCCCGGTGGATGGCTCTAGCACCACCATCGCCGCATTATTGGCCCCGGCCGCGTTGATATTGGGGCGGGCGTTGGCCAGCGTCGTTTCCGCTAACTGTTGGGCGGTAGGGTCTAGCGTCGTGTGAATCCGCAGGCCGCCCCGATAAATATTTTGCGCCCCCAGCATCTCTTCCGCCTGCTGCAGCACCGTGATGCTGAAGTGAGGATAGGTGATTTCTCGCACGGGCGGCGTCATGTCGTAAATGAATGCGCCCGTTTCATTGAGAGCCGCCTGTGCTTCGGCGGTGGAGATATACTGCTCAGAAGCCATGAGCGTTAGCACTTCAGATTGGCGGCCTAGTGCCAGAAGCGGGGCCGTGTACGGGTCCCAACTGGCGGGGGATTGGGGCAATCCTGCCAGCAAAGAGGCTTCCGCCAGCGTCAAATCCGCCGCCGATTTGTCAAAATAGGTTTCGGCGGCCGCTTCAATGCCGTAGGCTAGATTGCCATAATAAATTTCGTTCAGGTAAATTTCCAGTATGGTGTCTTTTTCGTAGGTGTTAAACATCTCGGCCGCCAGGATAATTTCGCGCACTTTGCGGCGGAAGGTGCGCTCGGCGCGCTCCTCCTCATCCAGCAAGGTGGCGCGCACCACCTGCTGCGTGATGGTGCTGGCACCGGAGACGGCTTCGCCTTCCTGCGCGGCTTGCAAAATAGCGCGGGCGATGGCAATCGTATCGAAGCCGAAATTCTCGTAAAAGCGAGAATCCTCGGTAGCAATGGTGGCCTGGATGAGGTGTTCAGAGATTTGATCCAGCGGCACGCGGGTGCGGTTACCCACGTTGGGATCAGCCAGGGAGAGAAGTTCGTTGCCGTTGCGGTCATAAATGCGGGCCGTCTCAAAGGTGCTGACGCGATTTTCCAGCTCCGTAACAGGTGGCAAATCGCTGGCAATAACGCGGTAGCCAATGGCTAATCCCGCAGCGGTGAGGGCGAGTGCGACCACGCCCAGCATCAGGCTAATTACCACCCCGCGAATGAGACAGCCGCCCCAATTGCGCCGTCCGGGGGCTTGCCGCTTAGGACGCGGCTTGGGTTCTTGCCTGGGCATCACCACCTGTCCAGTAGGCTGCGCTTGGCGTTGTGGCCGTTTGGTCTGTGTAGCCTGGTCTGGCTGGCGGCGTGGCGGCTCCCGGCGAGGCCGCGGCTGGGTCGGGGTCGGGGCTTCGCGCCTGGGGCGCATCACGGTGCGCGGGTCGGGCTGGGCCGGTGGCTGCTGACGGGGATGAATTTGGGTGGGTAGTTCAGAAGGCGGCCGTTCCGGGGCAGGAATGGCTAAATCCGGCGATACTTCGGTGGCGTCGGGGTCTTCAACGGGCGGCCGTTCGATGGGGCGCAGCTTGGATGGGGTGAGTGGCAATGGCGCAGGTTTGGGCCGCGCTGGCTGGAGCGGAGGCAAATCGCCCGTGTCTTCATCGTCTGTGTTGGGGATGCCGATAGTGAGGGTTTGCTCGTCATCGGCGGGTTCGGTGGGGGCGTTTTCGGCAGCCACCTCTTCGCTAGCGGGAACGGCCGTATCCAATTCCTGTTCGGGCGAATCTGCGGCTGTTTGGGGTGTGATTGGTTGAGGCGGCCGTAGGTCTGGCCGCAGGACGATGGTTTCTGGCGTTTCTTCATCGCCCGCCTCTTCCATCAAATCAAACAGCGACACCGTGCCAAACGCTTCATCGTCGTTTGGTGGCGGCGTTGGTTTTGGGGTTTCTTCTGGCTCGTTGGGGGGCAACGGCCGTTCCTGTTCGTCACTCATTCGTTAAAAAAATCGCCTTTATCATGGACACTGTTTTGTATAAATCCCCAGACCCACCCTCACTGTTTAATAAACCTGCACACGGTAGTAACTTTTACATTACCCGATACGCTTGTAACATTACGAGGCGTACCCTGTAAGGTGGGGAGTCGAACCCCAAAGTCCCTCGACTTTACCAGGAGCCAATTTACCCAATTGGCGGGGTTTGTGCCCGCTTTTACCAAACAGCTACCAGCAAAACAGTTCCGTTAATCTATAAGGTCTGTCGTCCAATTTACTGCCTGAATTGCGGCATCCAACTCTCGATGCTCCCGCGCCAGGCTGTCGGCAGTTTGTTGTATTTCCGAAATATTGACCGTACTTACAAATTTGATTTCTGAACGCGTGAAACGGCCTTGCGTGATCGTGGCCGCCTTCGCTAAATCGCGATAAACGCCATGCTTCAATTTTAGTATGTCTCGCAAGGCCAAAGCGTCTGCAACTGTGGTTTCGTTATCCAAATATGTATTGACGTTCGTGCGATTGATTTTTTGAATGAGTGAAGATAGCGTGGCAGCCAGTTCTTCAAGTTCGTCGATTAGCTCAGCTGGTGATTCTCCAGGCTTATCGCCCTGCTGAACTTTGGCATTGTCAAGAAGCCGCTGTTTTAATTGTTCAATTCGCTTTTGGGCATCTGCACGTAAAATAAGTGCTTCTGCAAGTTTCATTGTATAGCTCCTCCCTAAGTCTACGAATTATTTTGGCTTTTGATCAGCATGACCCAATCGCCACGCTGTACCGCTTTGCCATGCTGGTTATAAACGGCGTACTTCATGTTTATGTTCCCGCCGCCCAATCTGCGCAGCGGTTTCGTCTCGGTGATTTTCAGCTCCACATGAACGGTATCGCCAATAAACACGGGCAAGCTAAATTTGGCACTCAGCTCCCGGAAGGCCAGTACGGTACCTTCGATAATGCCCGACTGCACGGCTAGCCCGGTGGCGATGGATTGCACCAGCAGCCCATGGGCAATGCGCTGGCCAAAGGTGTCTTTGGCGGCAAACTCAGCATCGGTATGAATCTGGTTATAGTCACCCGTCATTCCGGCAAAGTTGACAATGTCGGCTTCGGTGATGGTGCGTGCGGCCGTTATCAACTCCTGCCCCACTTCAAACTGTTCAAAGTAGCGACCCCGTGGTTGGTAAGTGAGTTTACTCATGCAAAAAACACTCCATAAAAATTCTGTTTGTTAGGCTTTTTTCTTACTATCGTCAAAACAGTGAAAGCAAACTGTATCTAGCGGAGGGGATTCCGTTGACGCAGCCAAGATTATCTCTGCATTTTTTAAATCATTGGCCGCTTTATCGAGCCACAGCAACGTGTGCTCTTTTGTTTTATCGCTCATATAAAACCCGTCCCTCAGTTAAGACGGTGTTTACAAATGTTTGCGGTACGTCGCGCCAACGTTCTACATCATCGTGGGTATAAAACAAAATGTCTTTTGGCGATGCAAACTGACTTAGCAATATGCGAATATCTAACCCGCGTTTATAACGTGGGAGGTTTTTTTCCCGGTCAGAGATGATAAGTAAATCAATGTCGCTTTCGTTGGTGGCGTTACCTCTTGCCCAAGAACCAAACAGAATGATTTTGTCGGGCTGATATTCACGTACAATACAATCTGTAATTAACTTAATCTCTGGATTTTCTTTCATCGGGTCACCTAAAAAAAGCCCTGACGCTGGTGTAAAAAGCGTTTTCCTGGAAAAGTAGGAGCTTATGGTTCATTCAATGCGGCTAGCTTTTCTGCTTCATCGGCCACGGTGAGGGCATCAATGAATTGGTCAATATCGCCATCCATGACGGCGGGCAGGTTATAGCTGCTCAGGCCAATGCGATGGTCGGTGACGCGCCCCTGTGGGTAGTTGTAGGTGCGGATTTTTTCACTGCGATCCCCCGTACCAATTTGTGACTTGCGGTCGGCGGCAACGGCCGTATTCTGCTTTTCTTCCTCAATTTCTTGCAACCTGGCCTGGATGATAGCAATACCCAACTGCTTGTTCTGCGTTAGGCTGCGCTCCGACTGAATTTTGACAAACATGCCGGTAGGAATGTGAACGACTCGTGCGGCCGTAGCGTTCTTTTGCATGTGTTGCCCACCCGGCCCGGAGGAAAAGGTCGCCGTAATCTCTAAATCCTTCGGGTCGATGGTAATGTCCACCTCATCCATCTCTGGCATGACGGCCACGGTGGCCGTGCTAGTGTGGATGCGCCCCTGCGACTCCGTTTGCGGCACGCGCTGCACCCGATGCACCCCGCTTTCATACTTAAAGCGTGAGTAGGCCCCCTTGCCCTTTACCGAAAAAATCACTTCTTTGTAGCCACCCACGCCTGTAGCATTTTCTTCCAAAATGGTCGGCTTCCATTTGCGGCCTTCGGCGTACCGCATGTACATGCGCAGCAGATCGGCGGCAAAAATACCAGCTTCATCGCCACCAGCTCCAGCCCGAATTTCCACGAAGACGTTGCGCTCGTCGCGCGGGTCTTTTGGCACCAGCAGGCGACGCATCTCGCCATCCAGCGATTCCAGGCGTGCTTCTAAATCCTTGACCTCTTCCTCCGCCAGCGTGGCCATTTCGCCCTCTTCTAGTTCAACAAGTTCGCGAGCGTCTGCCAACTCTTGCACAACGCGCTCATGCTCGCGGTATGCTTCCACCAATGGCTGCAAGTCGGAACGCTCCTGCGCCAGTTCGGTGAGCTTTACGTGGTCGGCCAACACAGCCGGGTCTGTCATTTGTCGCTCAATTTCGTCGTAGCGGGTGACGACTTGTTTAATCTTATCTAACATATGTTGAAAGGAGATTGGAGACTGGAGATTAGAGATTGGCGATGCTTTTAATCTCTAACTTCCAATCTCTACTCTCAATATTTCTCAAATAAGTAAATTTTGTTTTTGCGGGAGCTATTATAACGGATTATTGCAAACCACAGAAAGTAATTTGAATACCAGAGAACAATCTCTCTGTGGTTTGCTCAAGTAAAAGCCAAATTTGCGGTTAATCTAATGCATGATTCTTCTTGGCTTTTACAATTTGAGGTACGTCTCAAACCAGCGGAGCATGTGGTTGAGCCGCTCGATGCGGCGGTCTGTGCGGCCGGCGCGGGAGAGGCCGTGTGACTCTTCAGGAAAGAGCACCAGCTCAGTGTCTACCCCCAGCTTTTTGAGAGCGACAAAGACTTGCTCGCCCTGCTCGTGGTCGCAGCGGTAGTCGGCTTCGCTGTGGATGAGCAGCGTCGGTGTGGTGGCGTTGCCGATATAGGCGATAGGGGACTGCCGCCAATAATTTTCCAAATCATCCCAGGGGGCTTTTTCAGCACCAAACAGATATTCCGTTCCAATGTTCATGTCGCTGGAGCCGTAGAAGCTGATGAAGTTGCTAACCACGCGCTGGGCAACGGCCGCTTTGAACCGATTGGTCTTACCGATGATGAGGGTGGTCATGTAGCCGCCGTAGCTGCCGCCGGTGACGCCCATGCGTTTGGTATCGATGTAGGGCAACTTTTCTACATAGTCGGTCCAGGCCATCACGTCTTCAAAATCAACCGTACCCCAGCGATTGTAAATCGCTCCGGCAAAATCTTCACCATATCCTTGGCTGCCGCGTGGGTTGCTCCAGTAGACGACATACCCTTGGGCTGCCAGCAGGTGCAGTTCGTGGAAGTAGGCACGGCCGTATTGCGTTTGCGGGCCGCCATGAATTTCCAAAATGGAAGGGTATTTCTGGCTGGGATCAAAGTTGGGCGGGGTCATAATCCAGCCGTGCAGGTCGGTGCCATCTTTGGCTTTGAACCACACTTCTTCGATGTTGCCTCTTTCTAACTCGGCCAGGAGTTCCTGGTTGAAGCTGGTGAGGGTTTGGGTGGTGTCATCGGCCAAAGTGCGGGTGCAGACGCGGGCAGGGGCGGATAAATCGCCCCAAAGATAGGCGACGGTTTGTTGGGCGGCGTCCAGGCTGAAGCTGCCCACCAGTCCGGCGTCGTTGATGATGCGCTGGTAGCCAGGGTTGTCGGGATCGGTGCTGAAGGCGAGCAGGGGCTGGTTGCCTTTTTCGGTGGCCTGGATGTAAATGGTACGGCCGTCTACTGACCAGGTGGGCAAGGTTTGCGGCGTACCGCTACCCACGTCTGTTAGGGTAACAATGGACAGATGCAAATCTGTGTCTGCGGACAGGTTGCGTGGGGTGCCGCCCTCAATCGGGGCAACGTAGAGGCAGTCGTTTTGGTACCAACGCCCTTTTTGCTTGCGCCCCATGTAGGCAATCCAGTTGCCGTCAGGCGAAATGGTGTGATTGAATTTGCGCCCTTCGCGCGTGGGAATCAGCCTCATTTCGCCACCGTTGACCGATATGCTGTAAAGCTCAGTCTGATCCCAATTCATGTCTGGCTGGGGGTCGCGGTTGGAGATGAAGATGAGGGTACGGCCGTCTGGGGTCCATTGGGGTTGGGTTTCGCTAAATTGGTCGCCGTCGGTGAGCTGGGTGGCTTCACCGCTGGCAGCGTCAATGGTCCAGATATGCCACTTTTCGGCTGGCGTGTAGCCACCGCCGTCAAACTTGTAATCGAGCGTGGTGATGTGGCGGCTAACCACCCCCAACTTCTTTTTCTGCTCATCCTTTTCTCGCTCGATGGCGTCGGCGTCTTTTTTGCGGAACTGGGTAACAAATCTGGTGCCGTCTGGCGACCAAACAAAGCCAGCAAAACTCCCTTCCATTTTGCTTACCGGGCGGGCTTCCCCACCGTCGATGGGAATGATGTAAATTTGGAACTGTTTTTCATCTTTGCGGTTGGAGAGGAAGGCAAGGGAACGGCCGTCTGGCGACCAGCGTGGGTGGGTGTCTGTGTGATCTCCGTAGGTAAATTGGCGAGCAGGGCGGCTGCCGTCGGTGGAGACGACCCACAGGTTTGTGAATTTCTTCTCCGTTTTGCGGTCTACGCGGGTCAGGCCAAAAATGATCTGTGTGCCATCGGGGGAAATTTGCGGGTCAGAAACAAGTTCAAGTTTGTATAAATCATCGGCGGCAATTGGCCGTTTTTGTGCTTGAGACATGGTACCTCCATAAAATCAGTGGGCAGTAGACAGTATTCAGTGATCAGTAAACGGTGAATAGTGACCACCGATTATTGAAGACTGATTACAGATTACTGAATTGGGAAATGATAACGCGGCGCGGTCGGGTCTGCCAGCGTAAACCTGTTTATTCAGCGGGGAGTTGGTAGGCAGGCAAGATAAAGCTAAATCTGCTGCCCTTACCTATTTCGCTTTCAACATCCACTTCGCCCCCCAGCTTTTCTATGATGCGCCGCACAATAGAAAGACCCAATCCGTGCCCGGTTACACGCACCTGGCTTAGTTGGGTAAATGGCGTAAACAGTTGATGATGTTTTTCGGGATCAACACCTTGTCCGTTGTCCTGCACCCAGAATTTGATACGGCCGTCCGTCAAAATATCGCTACCTAATTCAATTTTGGGCGGTTTGCCGCCATACTTTAGGCCATTGCCAATGTAATTCTCCCACACTTCCTCAATCCACGGCGCATACCCACTGGCCACGGGCCAAGATTCAGGCAAGATGAGGCGCACATTGTATTTCTGCATGGTAAAGCGCAGCCGATCTAACGCGCCGAGCACAATCTCCGTCATATCTAGCGGATGCATTTCCACATCTCGCTTGCGCACGCTGGAAAGCACTAGTAGCTCCTGGATGATGTTGCTCATGCGGTGCGCGTTTTGCACAAGCAAGTCTAAGGCACGCGCCTGCTCCTCTGCGGCGATCTCATCGCCAGTAGATTTTAGCAAATCGGCAAAACCTACCACCAACGCTAGTGGGTTCTGCAAATCGTGGGCCACGGTGTGGTCGAAAGCGGCCAGCTCGGCATTTTGCGTCTTCAAATCATCCATTTTGCTGCGTAAGGTTTGGATGAGTTGGGCATTGTCAATGGCAATGGCGGCTGAGGCAGCCAACATTTGGGCATAGCTGAGGTCTTGTGATTGGAAACGGCCGTTCTTCTTGTTCACAACTTCCAGCACGCCTAGCACCCGGTTGCGCAGGTGAATGGGTACTGCCAGGATGGAGTTGGTAATAAAACCGCTGTTACTGTCGATGTGGGGATAGAAACGGCCGTCTGATGGGGCATCAGATACAATCGTGCCTTCATTATTCTTGGCCACCCAGCCTACGATCCCGTTCCCTGAATGAACCGACTGCCCCAGCAAAAGCTGCTCCGTACCAGGATGAAATGCTGCGCGACAAATCAACTTCTCCTGATTTTCATCTTCCCACAGCCAAACAGAGCTGCCAATGGCACTAATAATCTGTACAGTCACTTGCAGCAGGCGATCCAGCACTTCGTCAATATCCAGCGTCGCCGTGAGTATTTGGCTAGCCCGGTTTAATAACAATAGCTCCCGATTATGGCGCGCCAATATCGCCATATTTTTCTCCCGATCCGTTACATTGGCCGGATTTGAGACTGGGATAATGGTAAGCAGCAATCGATTGATCAGCTCAGGGAAGGGCTCAATTTGCAGATCAAAAACCTGGTCTGGATTTGGGTTTTGGGCAAAGGACACATTTGGGTACGTAAAAACAGCACCCGATCGCTCTAACTGCTCAAAAATATGTTGCTGGCGTGGTTCAAGCTGTGGGAATAGGTCGAAAAAGTTGGTGCCAATCAGTTCTTCACTTTTTACACAGGCCCATTGGCGTAATTCAGGCGAATAACTCAGGATATTGAGTGCTGTATCTAACGTGGCGTGGACAATGACCCTTTTGTTTTGTTCGGTTGCTGCGCGCTCGATTTCTTGATACATGGTTAATCAAAATTCTTCATATTAAAATGATTTGCCAATATCATTATTATTTTCTGGCTCAGTCAGGCAAAATGAAACCGAGAATTTACCAAGGACCATTCCTCATCATCTTAGCATGGTTTTTGGCACGTGAGACTTCTTTTTTGGTCGAAAAAATGGTTCTTTAGAACCATTGCGCTATGTCCAAATCCCAAATGCGGATGATTTTGTCTTTTTCGCCCAGAGTGGCAAGGGCAGGTTGGCTTGGGTGGAATGCAAGCCCAGAGAAGGCAAACTTGGAGTGTGGCTCTTCAAGGATGGCAACAGGTTCCCACCTGTCTGTGCGCCAAATACAAACGGTACTGTCGGCTGATTTGGTTGCCAGCAGTCGGCCATCAGCAGAGAAAGATACGGCCGTTACTGATTTGTCATGGTCGTCTAGATGCGTGATTGGCTCCCCGTTGAGGTGCCAGAGGCGCACATCACCATCGTGGGAGGCGGAAGCAAACTGTTGTCCATCGGGCGACAGGGTAAGGTCCAATATTTCGCCACGATGCCCATCAAGCGTTAGCCGAGTTTGCCCACTTTCCAAATCCCACAGCTTAATGCGGCCGTCGGCTGCACCAGACAGAAGCGTTTGGCTATCTGCCGTAACCGCCAGGCAACCAATACGCCCTTTGTGGCCTACAAGCACCTTCTCTTCCGTGTCATCGGCCAGGTTCCAAACGCGAATGGTTTCATCGTATGCGCCAGAAAGCGCAAAACGGCCGTCTGGCGTGGCGGCCACAGCGTAAATGTAATCTGAGTGGCCACGCAGGGTGCGCGAGCGGTTCTCGCCGGACATATCCCACACTTTTAGCGCATTTTTAGAGGCAGAAATCGCCAAACGGCCGTCGGCAGTAATGACAACCGTAAAGACCGAGCCACTGTAGCCGTAAAGCTCCCGAATTTGTTCGCCAGTCTCCGCATCCCAAATGCGGACAGTTTGATCATAGGAAGCAGACGCCAGCCGTGTGCCTTCTGGAGACCAGGCAATGCGTGTAATGGCTCGGTTGTTTGCCTTGAGCTTGTGCCGGAGCGTGAACCCGGGCGGACTTGCTTGGGCTTTCATTGTCACTCCTGTGTGCGATGTCTGTTGAGGAAGCAGTCCGATAAAAGTCGGTTGTTACTGTAAATCACAAAAAGTGCTTTGATGAAAATTGAGCCGCAAAATTGTGATTTACTTGAGCAAACCACATAGAAATCGCCTTTCGTTTTTCAAACTACTTTCTGTGGTTTGCTACGCTACCAATAAAGAATAAACCAATACGGCCGTTGCCCCACCGAAAAGGGAAGACAAAAAGTTTACCACATCATTATTCATCCATCCCCATCCACGCAGGGGGCGTGTGGGTTGGCCACAATGCACCTTTTTTTCTGTCTCTTTGTCGCAAATATCACAATAATAAATTTGCTGAACAGTGGCACCCAAAAAACTGTCGCAAAGAGAGCCTACCAGGCCACCAATGCCGCTAATAACTGTTAAGCTCACCAGATTCATTTGTCCGAGCAATCCGGCAACGAACCCAATCAGTAATCCGCCCACAAAAGAAACGGCCGTGCCAAAAGGAGAAATGCCGCCAGATGTACCTACAGGCACAACGTTGCCGGTAGTAATAAGCCGAGGAGGGCGTTTGCTAAGTGTACCCAATTCCGTTGCCCACGTATCGGCCGTAACCGTACCCATAATCCCCAAAAAAACGGGCAACCACCAGTGAGAAGGAAACACCCCGTGCAGCAGGGCAACCAAAGCTCCACCGCCACCGTTGGCCATCACTTGCCCAAAATCACGCCGATGCCCTTTGTCAAATTTTTCGGCCACGGCTTGCTTCTCCTGTTCTTTATAGTGAGAGAGCAAACTGGCCGTTATAAAAAACAGGGCCAATAGAACGCCCCACACCCAGCCACCCAAGCCATAAATAATGGTGCCAACCAGAAGCGCGCCAGCCACCCCAGAGGGGGCCAAAGAACCACGCCAGTAAGCTAAGGCAGCTACCAAGCCACTAAGGAAAAAAGCAAGAACAAGCTGATCGATCATGGAAGTTCCAAAAAACTGAGTTAGTTTACCAAAGCCATCCCCAATTGTGAAGAGCCGCACTGGTTCGTGTTGCCACAGGCAGTTCTGTTGGCCATCAGAAAAAGGTAACTTTTCCGGCAGCTAAAAGTCATATTTCGCCCACTTTTCAGCTTCAGCTATTTACCAGAGCAACTTCAATTTTGTACACTGTGTTCACACTTGCCACAGGCAGAATCTCCAAAGTTGGGCAGGCATCGTTCACTCTTTGCCACTCAGAAAACGAGCTTGCTGCTAACATTGTCTCTCCTCTCGTTTTATCTGCCATCTACTAAGTGCACTGCCATGCTGGCACCTTCCCAATATTTCCTCTATACAAAAGGAGTCTGATTCACCATGACAGAAAATCTGAATCCATTTGCAATTGCTCAAGCCCAGTTGGACAAAGCCGCCGAAATTTTGCAGCTTGACCCAAGTATGCACGCCTTCTTACGTGAACCTATGCGCGAGTTCCATTTCACAATTCCTGTTCGGATGGATGATGGCACAACACAGGTCTTTAAGGGATACCGGGTACAGTACAACGATGCCCGTGGCCCCAACAAAGGCGGTTTACGTTTTCATTGGGAGGAAACAATTGATACCGTCCGCGCATTGGCAGCGTGGATGACCTGGAAAACGGCCGTTGTGGATATTCCTCTTGGTGGCGGCAAAGGTGGGGTTGTTTGTGATCCGCGCAATTTCACTGACTCTGAATTAGAGCGACTTTCCAGAGGCTATATGCGGGCAGTCGCCAGTCATGTGGGACTGTTTCAGGATGTACCCGCTCCAGATGTGTACACCCACCCGCGCATCATGGCCTGGATGATGGACGAGTATGAAACCATCACCAGCAAACGCGAGCCTGGGGTCATCACCGGGAAACCGCTCGAGCTAGGCGGATCAGCAGGTCGGGGCGATGCCACCGCTCGAGGTGGTATCTACACTGTTCGAGAAGCTGCTAAAGCACTAGACATTAATGTGGAAGGCGCGACGGCCGCTATTCAAGGGTACGGCAACGCTGGTACGTTTGCCCATCTGCTCGCCGAGGAAATTCTAGGGTTGAAGATTGTTGCAGTTAGCGATTCACGTGGCGGTATCTACAATCCACAAGGCCTAAAAGCAAAAGAGACAATGCAGCTCAAAGCTGAAACCGGGTCTGTTACCAACGCCCAGGGCGTTGATCAGATAACTAATGAAGAACTGCTCGAACTGGATGTTGATGTCCTCTTCCCCTCCGCACTAGAAAACGTCATCACGTCACGCAATGCTGCCAACATCAAGGCCAATATGATTGCTGAGTTGGCCAACGGCCCCACCACGCCCAATGCCGACGACGTACTCCACGCGAACAATGTGTACGTGATTCCTGACTTCTTGTGTAATGCCGGTGGGGTGACGGTAAGCTACTTTGAAATGGTGCAAAATGCGTACCAATATTACTGGCCGGAAGAAATGGTTCACGAACGCCTCGACCAAAAGATGACCAAAGCATATTGGGACGTCCACCAAATGGCGGCGCAAAAGAAAGTCAACAATCGAGTGGCGGCGTACTTAGTGGCCGTGGACCGAGTGGCTCAGGCTGTACAGCTTCGCGGTTGGGTTTAAGATAGTTAAGCACGAAAAAATTGAATCGCTCAGATATGTAAATCAGAAAAAGAAATTTGATGTAAGATGATCCGCAAAATAGTGGTTTGCTCAAGTAAAAGCCAAATTTACGCTCAATCTAATCCAAGATGCTTTTTGGCTTTTACATAAAAGAGCCAATCAGCGTGAACATTCAGCCTGTTTTTGCTTGACCTGATAAGCTACTGCGTTAGAGCATGACAAATTGCTCTTGACATCAATCCAAAGGTAGGTGACACTGGTCAGGCTGTTAGTTTTTTTATCAGCTCACGAACAAAACATCTCCCGTGGGGGCCTTGTTGG